>NZ_CP063832.1:332500-665000 GCF_023277925.1 Pseudomonas entomophila | reverse complement strand
TACCTGCGGCACGGAACAGCGCAGCCCCCTCTTCCACCACCTCCAGGCCACCCGGCCCGCTGTGATAACCCAGGTTGACAGCGCCCAACGCCTGATGGCGGATTTCACCGGGGCGCTCGCGGTTTACACAGATAAAGCAAAGCCCCCCAAGAAGATGCATGTCCGGGCGCAGCGCAGGCCGCAACTGATCCTCCACCCCCAGACCGTTCTGCAGCAGCAGCACTTTTGCACCCGGTGCCGCCGCCTGGACGATCAACGGCGCCAGCTCAGCATTACTGGTGGCTTTCGCCCCCACCAATAACCAGTCGCACGGCGGCATGGCGCCGACCGAGGCATAGGCCTGCACCTTCTCGTGCCGCACCTGGCCATGCACGGCACTGTCGAGCCTCAGGCCCTCGGTACGCACCAGGTCATACTCGCTGCGCAGAAGAAAATGCACATCGAACCCGGCACGGGCAAGCATCAGCCCATAGAAGCCGCCGATAGCGCCACTGCCGATGATGCCGATATGGATATTGCGAGGAACCATGCTGCACTCCTGTTCGAGTGTCGTTGTTGTTTGTCCAGTTTTTCTACACGCAAACCCGCCGTTTTTCGATCCCTCACTATACTGGGGCAATGATGGTCAAATAATCGACACGGAGTCGAGCATGTGCGTATACCTGCCACATCCTGATGATATTCCAGTCGAACTGGCCCTGCGCCCGTCGTCCAGCCTCTTTCGTCGTCACCTCCACACCCTGGGCCTGGGCGGTATCGCCTGCAACCAGCCACGTGCATACCGACGCGGCATTGCGGTGGAGGTGTTGATGCCCTCGCTGGGGTTGGAAGCGCGTTACCCCGGTTATGTCGCCTGGTGCCAGAAGCTCGACGCAGGCTATCGGGTGGGCGTGGCCTTCACCGACAGCCAGGCGCTGTTCGCCGCGCGCATGAGCGAACAGGTATGCCAGATCCATCATTATTGCCAACAGCAGGTACCCGGCGAGCTGGACAGCGACACCACCCAACGCCTGGCCGCGCAATGGGTCGACCAGCACGCTGACGCCTTCTCCGAGGCCAGCCTGCACACTTCCTCGCCCACCTGAGCCCGCCCCACCTGCAAAAACCCCGTGATTACGGGCCCAGGCCATTGTCGCGCCCCCGCTAACGCGTTATGGTTCGGGGCTCCCCGCTGCGAACAAACTGCTGCTGGGCCGCACGGGGATTGCTGGCGGCCGGCACCCGTGACCTGACGAGTAACACGATGGCTGATTTACCGATCGATGACTTGAACGTTGCCTCCAACGAGACCTTGATCACCCCTGATCAGCTCAAGAAGGAAATCCCCCTCAGCACCAAGGCCCTGCAGACCGTGACTGCCGGCCGCGAAGTGGTGCGCAATATCCTCGACGGCAAGGACCATCGCCTGTTCGTCGTGGTCGGCCCCTGCTCCATCCACGACATCAAGGCCGCCCACGAGTATGCCGAGCGCCTCAAGGTGCTGGCCGAAGAAGTCTCCGACACCCTCTACCTGGTGATGCGCGTCTACTTCGAGAAGCCGCGCACCACCGTGGGCTGGAAAGGCCTGATCAACGACCCGTACCTGGATGACTCGTTCAAGATCCAGGACGGCCTGCACATCGGTCGCCAGTTATTGCTGGATCTCGCGGAAAAGGGCCTGCCCACCGCCACCGAAGCGCTCGACCCGATCTCCCCGCAGTATCTCCAGGACCTGATCAGCTGGTCGGCCATCGGCGCGCGCACCACCGAATCGCAGACCCACCGCGAAATGGCTTCGGGCCTGTCTTCGGCAGTCGGCTTCAAGAACGGTACCGACGGTGGCCTGACCGTGGCGATCAACGCCCTGCAATCGGTCTCCAAGCCGCATCGCTTCCTCGGTATCAACCAGGAAGGCGGTGTATCGATCGTCACGACCAAAGGCAACGCCTACGGCCACGTGGTGCTGCGCGGTGGCAACGGCAAGCCCAACTACGATTCGGTCAGCGTCGCCCTGTGCGAACAGGACCTGGCCAAAGCCAAGATCAAGGCCAACATCATGGTCGACTGCAGCCACGCCAACTCCAACAAGGATCCGGCACTGCAGCCACTGGTGATGGAGAACGTCGCCAACCAGATCCTCGAAGGCAACCAGTCGATCATCGGTCTGATGGTCGAGAGCCACCTGAACTGGGGCTGCCAGGCCATTCCGAAGAACCTCGACGAACTGCAATACGGCGTGTCGGTGACGGACGCCTGCATCGACTGGGCGGCCACCGAGAAAGCCTTGCGCAGCATGCACGCCAAGCTCAAGGATATCCTCCCCAAGCGTCAGCGCGGCTGACCGCCACACACGAAAACGCCGGGCAATGCCCGGCGTTTTCGTGTGTGGGGTGCTCAGACCTTGCTTGAGTGGCGCTGCTGGCGCTCCATGTAGCGCTCGACGTAGGAGCAGGAGGGGATCACCGTGTAGCCCATCTGTTCGGCGTAGGCCAAGGCCTCTTCGGTCAGCGCGGCAGCGATCCCACGGCCACGCAAGGCATTGGGCACGAATGTGCGATAGATATCCAGCGTCTGCTTGCCCAGGTCCATATACGTCAGGTAGGCCCGGTGACCGTCCACGGTGGTCTCGAACTGATGACCCGCCTGGTCATGGTGGATGGTCAGCGTCTCGCTCATCTCTACTCCTCGCAGGTCTTGTCGGCAGACCCTTACCTTACCGATGGGGATTATCCGGCGGAGGAACCTCTACGCCACCTGTTGGCCGTTGGACAGCGGGGCGACATGGGTCGTTCTGCCGCGCATGGCACCCTCAAATAGTAGGCGGCGCCTACAAGATTGCTCAAGCCATCACGTATGAAAATGCTGACAGCAACCTCCCCCGCCCATGCCCTGGCCAGACAACAGCAACCGGATGTTCTAGGGCTAAGACGCCAACCGACAGTTAAAGTCACCATTAGTTCAACAAAAAAGTTCCTGTACTACAATCGCTTGCGAACGCCGTGCAAGATTTTCACACTTTGCTCACAAACCCCGTCGCGCCCCCCATCCCGACATTTTTTTTGCAGTTCTTGCGCTCAGTCAGTTTACTTACTACAAGTAATGGGTACTATGTACGCCGGCCAGTTTCTCTTTTCCGAGAGATGGCTATTTAATAGAAAGTCCTTGAAGGGGAACACGATGAACAACGTTCTGAAATTCTCTGCTCTGGCTCTGGCCGCAGTTCTGGCTACCGGTTGCAGCAGCGTATCCAAAGAAACCGAAGCTCGCCTGACTGCTACCGAAGACGCAGCAGCTCGCGCCCAGGCTCGTGCAGACGAAGCCTACCGCAAAGCTGATGACGCTCTGGCAGCTGCTCAGAAGGCTCAGCAGACCGCTGACGAAGCCAACGAGCGCGCTCTGCGCATGCTGGACAAAGCCAGCCGCAAGTAATAATCCTCACGGATTGTTATGGAGCCGACCCACTTGTGGGTCGGCTTTTTTATTGCCCGAAGAACGCCAGACCGCACAAACAAAAAAGGGCCTGCACTAAGGCAGGCCCTCGTGAGTAGTACGCAATGGCTTACTGCAGTTCGGGCGGAATGCTCGACACGATCGGAGCACCGGCAGCGGCACCGACCGGCACGGCGATTTCAACGGGCATGCCATCTTCAGCAGCAACCACGTCACGCACCATGTCCCAGTTCATGCGCAAGTTGTTGGCCAGGTCTTCCCGCTTGAGCAAGGCGTTGATGACGGCGGTGTGCTTGTCGACCACCGACGGGTTGCCATGGTCGTCCAACGGTGTATGCGCCTCGAGGTAGACCTTGCCGCCGCTGATACCGAACTTGTAGGGCTCGTTGATGATTCGTACCGGCGTGCCCACCGGCACCATCTTCGACAGTTCAACCACATTGTTGTTGAGCATGCGGAAGCAGCCATGGCTGGTGCGCATGCCAATGCCGAACTTCTTGTTCGAACCGTGGATCAGGTAGCCCGGCACGCCCAGGGTGAACTTGAACGGGCCCAGCGGATTGTCGGGGCCTGCCGGCACGACCGCCGGCAAGATATCGCCATCGGCGGCATGCTCGGCACGGATCGACGCTGGCGGCGTCCAGGTCGGGTTCGGGGTCTTGGCGGTGATCTTCGTGTTGGCGATCGGAGAGCCCCAACCTTCACGGCCAATACCCAGGGGGAAGGTGTACACCACGTTCTGCCCTTTCGGGTAGTAGTACAGGCGGTACTCGGCGAGGTTGATGACGACGCCTTCGCGTGGCCCAGGTGGCAGGACGTAGCGGGTGGGCAGGACGATCTCGGTGCCGGCGCCCGGCAACCATGGGTCGACACCCGGGTTGGCGGCGATCATCTCGAGGTAGCCCAGGTCGTTGGCGGTGCCGATATCGGCGAAGGTGTCTTCGTACTTGGCCTTGATGGTCTGGACCTGGCCGACGACGTCCTCACCGGGAGGTGGCAACGGCAGCTCCAGCGCAACAGCGGGGCCTGCTGCCAGCAAGGCGGCAAGCGAGAGGCTACGGGTGACGGCGGGAAAGCGCGGCAACATCCGGTAAATCCTTCGAAAGTTCAGTCAAGAGATCGATTGTACACCCGCGCGGAAACAAGCGGGAGGCGCACGCGCCCTGCAAGCGTTTCAGATGATGAAAGGCGCTCAGAGTTCCGGCCACACCGGGCGCATGCCGCGCCGCTGGGCATCGAGGATCGCCTTGCACAGCAGGCACAGGCGTTCGTCGCGGTAGATCGAGCGCTCCACACCGGACCAGCGTGGCTGCGCCGGCAGCAGACCACCGCACAGGGTGCGGTCGACCGGGACACCCAGCTCGAGCTGGCGGGCCGCCAGGTGGATGCGCACTTCCTGGCAGGCGAACAGATCCAACTGCTCGTCGGGCTCGATCAGTTGATAAGCGTACAGGGACCAGGCGGGGCGCGGCATCGGGGGCACTCGAAACGGGGGGCGCAACATTATCCGAAAGCGGCCCCCGATTAAAGCGTCACAGCAAGGGTTTTATCGTCAGCCAGGCATTTTCCAGCAAGCGCGGCTGGGCGACCGGCGCGGGGTGGATACCATCGGCCTGCATCATCGCCGGCACCCCGCCCACACCCTCAAGGAAAAACGGTACCAACGGCACCTTCTTGTCGCTGGCCAACTGTTCATAGACCTGGGCGAAAGCCGTGGTGTAGCGCACGCCATAGTTAGGTGGCAGGCGCATGCCCAACAGCACCACCCGGGCTCCGGCCTGGCGGGCACGGTCGATCATCTGGGCAAGATTTTGTTGCAATTGCTGTGGCGATAGCCCTCGCAGACCATCGTTGCCCCCCAATTCCAGCACCACCAGGTCCGGCTTGTGCGCTACAAGCAACGCCGGCAGCCGCGCCCGACCTCCCGCGCTGGTGTCGCCACTGATCGAGGCATTGACCACCTGGTCGTCGAAACCCTCCTCCTTCAGGCGCTGCTGCAACAGCTCTACCCACCCCTCGCGGGTATCCAGGCCAAAACCGGCGCTGATACTATCGCCGACGACCAGTACGGTTCCGGCCACCGCGCCCTGGGCCAGGCAACACAGGGCAAGCCCGGCACTCAACCACCACATACGCATTGGATTCTCCATGGGCCCCAGCATTCTCGTTGCGCAGAACCTTAGCAAAGTGGTCCCCAGCGCGGAAGGCGACCTGATCATCCTCCACGCCCTCTCCCTCGACCTCGCCCAGGGCGACAGCCTGGCCATCGTCGGCGCGTCCGGTTCGGGCAAGTCGACGCTGCTCGGCCTGCTCGCCGGCCTCGACCGCCCCAGCGCTGGCAAGGTCGTGCTGGCCGGCCACGACCTTGGGCCACTGGACGAGGACCAGCGCGCCCGGGTGCGCGCCGAGCATGTCGGCTTCGTGTTCCAGTCGTTCCAGTTGCTCGACAGCCTCAATGCCCTGGAGAACGTCATGCTGCCGCTGGAGCTGGACGGCCGTCGTGACGCCCGCGAACACGCCCGCAGCCTGCTCGAACGGGTCGGCCTGGGCAAGCGCCTGAGCCACACACCACGCCAGCTCTCCGGCGGCGAGCAGCAACGGGTGGCGATCGCCCGTGCCTTCGCTGCGCAACCGGCAGTACTGTTCGCCGACGAGCCCACCGGCAACCTCGACAGCCACACCGGCGAGCGCATCAGCGACCTGCTGTTCGAACTGAACCAGGAGCAGGGCACCACGCTGGTGCTGGTTACTCACGACGAGCGCCTGGCCACACGTTGCCGCCGCCGGATCCGCCTGGATGCCGGGCGCCTGGTGCCCCCCCTGGAGCCATGATGACCCGACTGCCCTTCCCGCGCCTGTGCGCCCTGGCCCTGCGTCAACTGCTGCGCGACGCCCGCGCCAGTGAAGTGCGGGTACTGTTCTTCGCCTTGCTCGTGGCAGTGGCCGCCAGCACTGCCATCGGCTACTTCGGCGCGCGGCTCAATGGCGCCATGCAACTGCGTGCCAGCGAGTTCCTCGGTGCCGACCTTGTATTGCAGGGTAGCGCCCCGCCCACCGAGCAACAGATTGCCAGCGGTGCCGCACTGGGCCTGAGCCACGCGCGGGTGGTGGAGTTCACCAGCGTGGTTGGCGGCGACAGCGGCATCCAGCTGTCGAGCATCAAGGCCGCCGATCCCGCCTATCCACTGCGTGGTCAGCTGCGCAGCGCACCGGAACCCTATGCGCAGGAGATAGTCGGTGGCGGGCCGGCGCCGGGTGAGGCCTGGGTCGAGCCACGTCTGCTGGCGGCCCTTGGCCTGGCAATTGGCGACAGCATCGACGTGGGCATGACGACCCTGCGCATGAGCCGCGTGCTCACCTACGAGCCGGACCGCGCCAACAACTTCTACAGCCTCACCCCACGGGTACTGATGAACATCGTCGACCTCGACGCCACCGGGGTCATCCAGCCGGGCAGCCGAGTCAGTTACCGTGACCTCTGGCGAGGCGATGCCGAGCCCCTGGCACGCTATCGCCAGACTACCGAAAACAGCCTGACGGCCAGCCAGCGCTTGCTCGATACCCGTGATGGCAACCGACAGATCGGCGGTGCCCTGGGCAAGGCCGAACGCTACCTGAACATGGCTAGCCTGGTGGCTGTGCTGCTGGCCGGCGTCGCCGTGGCCCTGTCGGCCTCGCGCTATGCCGCCCGGCGCCTGGATGCCAGCGCCTTGTTGCGTTGTCTTGGGTTGTCCCGGTACCAGGCATTGGGCCTTTATTGCCTGCAACTGGCCATGCTTGGCGTGGTCGCGGCGCTCGCCGGCGCTCTGCTCGGCTGGCTGGCGCAGTTGGGGTTGTTCCACCTGCTCGCCGGCTTGCTGCCCAGCCAGGTGCCCCCCGGCGGCCTTGCGCCAGCGCTGGCCGGGATCGGCACCGGCCTGGTGGCCCTGGCCGGTTTCGCCCTTCCCCCCCTGGCAGCTCTGGGCCGCGTGCCGCCATTGCGGGTACTGCGCCGTGACCTGCTGCCGATACCACCGAGCAGTTGGCTGGTGTATGGCGCTGCCCTGTTCGCCCTGGGCCTGATCATGTGGCGCCTGAGCCTGGACTTGCTGCTCACCTTCGCCTTGCTAGGGGGGGGATTGATCGCCGCCCTGCTGCTCGGCGGCCTGCTACTGCTCGGGCTGCGCAGCCTGCGTCGCTTGCTGGCCGGCGCGCCACTCCCCTGGCGCCTGGGACTGGGGCAACTGCTGCGCCACCCGCTGGCCGCCGCGGGTCAAACCCTGGCCTTCGGCCTGATCCTGCTAGCCATGGGGCTGGTGGCCCTGCTGCGCGCGGAGCTGCTCGACACCTGGCAGGCACAACTGCCCAAGGACGCCCCCAACCATTTCGCCCTGAACATCCTCGCCGACGACCGCCAGCCTTTTGCCGAACGCCTCGCGCAGATCAACGCCACCTCCGCGCCGCTGTACCCGGTGATCCCCGGGCGCCTCACGCACATCAACGATCAACCGGTCCGCCAGTTGGTGAGCAAGGAGTCCACCGGCGAACGCGCCATCCAGCGCGACCTTAGCCTCACCTGGGCCGCCGATCTGCCACAGGGCAATGCCCTGAGCGCCGGCACCTGGTGGCAACAGGCACCTTCCGGCGACCAGGTGCCCGGCGTCTCCGTGGAGGCGGAGCTGGCCCAGAGCCTCAAGCTGCAACTGGGCGACCTGCTTACCTTCGACATCGGTGGCCTGCAGCGCCAGGCACGGGTCAGCAGCCTGCGCACGGTGCACTGGGACAGCTTCCAGCCAAACTTCTACATGATCTTCCAGCCCGGCACCCTGCAGGGGCTACCCACCACCTACCTGACCAGCTTCTACCTGGCGCCGGGGCATGACCAGGAGGTGGTGGCCCTGTCACGGGCCTTCCCGGCGGTGACCATCCTCCAGGTCGACGCCCTGCTCGCTCAACTGCGCAGCATCCTCGCCCAAGTCACCCTGGCGGTGGAGTATGTGCTGTTGTTCGTGCTGGCGGCAGGGTTGGCGGTGCTGTTCGCCGGGCTGCAGGCGACGCTGGACGAGCGTATCCGCCAGGGTGCGCTGCTGCGTGCGCTGGGGGCCGCGCGGCCGCTGCTGGTCAAGGCGCGGCGCATCGAGTTCGGCCTGCTCGGGGCGGCCAGCGGATTGCTGGCCGCACTGGGCTGTGAACTGATCACGTGGGCACTGTATCGCTACGCCTTCGACCTGCACTGGGCGCCGCATCCGTGGTTACTGCTGCTGCCTTTGTCAGGCGCGATACTGGTGGGTGGTGCCGGCGTCATCGGTACGCGCCGGGCACTCAATGCCAGCCCGTTGGCGGTCTTGCGAGAAAGCTGAGACCGTAGGAGCGGCTTCAGCCGCGATGCGGGCATCGCGTTGTCTGGCACCCGCCTAGCGGGTGATCGCGGCTGAAGCCGCTCCTACAGGGATCATGGCAGGACAATAGCCAAGAACCCTACGGGTTGTAACTGATGGTGTTGACATACCAGGTAGCCTCACCCGTTGGCGTATGCACCACTACCTCGTCGCCCTCCTCTTTCTTGAGCAGGGCACGAGCCATGGGCGAATCGATGGAGATGTAATCGTTGCGCCCATGGATCTCGTCATAACCGACGATACGAAACTTCAGCTGCTCGCCGTCGTCGTTCTCGATCTCGACCCACGCGCCGAAGAACACCTTGCCTTCCTGCTGCGGCGAATAGGCGACGACCTTGACGTCCTCCAGGCGCTTGCGCAGGTAGCGCACGCGGCGGTCGATCTCACGCAACAACTTCTTGTTGTACTGGTAGTCGGCGTTCTCGCTGCGATCGCCAAGCGATGCCGCCCAGGTCACCTTCTGGGTGATTTCCGGGCGATAGACCCGCCACAGATGGTCGAGCTCCTTCTTCAGGGCCTCATGACCTTCCGTCGTGATGATGTTGGTGCTCAACGACTGTCTCCTCAGTGCATCCGCGGCAGGCGCCAGGGCGCCCACCGAGTGACCGAGCTTAGCGAAAAACGCGCGGCGGCGACATGCCGTTCAAGGGCGTGTGATCAGGCCTTGGCGAGCGATGCGGGTCAGTTGGCCGATGACTTCGGCGGCATCCTCGGCTGCTGGGGCCGGGATCACGGCCAGGTCGAAGCGGTCGTTACCGTACTGATCGAGCTGATCACAGGTATCGGAAAACTGAATGAGGAAGGCACAGGCCTGGCCCTTGCGTCGGGAAAAGCCGTCGAGATTGCGCAAAAGCGTGGGTTGATGCTGGCCGCCGAGCAGGATGCGCGGGGTGCGGGAGGCCTGATTCTTGGCCAGGGGGGTCAAACAGACACTGGTACGTGGGCAACTCATGGAGTCTCTCTCCGCCTCGCTGAACCCGCTGGGCAGCGGTGGGAGGCGTCACCGAACCAGCGCTTTAGCGGTATTTCGGATGACCCACCAGGGCTTCTCCCGCGCCCCGCAAGTAGCTGTTTAAATCGGCGCAGTCCGTATGCTAGAGGCTGATGCTTCAAGTTACAAGCTGGAAATGAAAAACGCGCGGGGCCTTCAAGCCCCGCGCGCTTTCCAGATTACTCAGCGAGCGATCAGTCGGTCCAGTGACAGTCGGCCGGCGCCCTCGATCAGCACCGCCACGGTACCGGCCATCAAGGCCAGGGCGAACTCATAACCGTTGTTGGACATGAACAGGCCGTTATTGATATGCACCGAGAAGATCGCCACGACCAGGGTCACGGTCAGGGCCAGCGCCGCCGGGCGGGCCAGCAGGCCGACCACCAGGGCCAGGCCGCCGAAGAACTCGGCGCTGCCAGACAGCAGGGCCATGAAATAGCCTGGCGCCAGGCCGATGCTCTCCATCCACTGGCCGGTGCCTTCCAGCCCGTAGCCACCGAACAGGCCGAACAGTTTCTGGGCGCCGTGCGCCATGAAGATGACACCGACCAGGATACGCACGACGCTCAGGCCGAAACCGGCGCGGGTGGCAAACAGGGCTTTGAGGGCGTTGTTCATTTCTTGCTTCCTTGAGTGAGCAGGTGTGTGTGGAATGAGCGCCATCTTAATCATAAAAGCAGATAATAAAATCGCAAAAAATGCGCCTTTAATATCTACTAATTAGATTTATTAGCGCTTCGCCACCCGCTCGAGCGACGCACGTTCACGATTGAACGCCAGGAAGTACTTGTTCACGCTGTTGACGAAGTTCACCGGCCCCATGCCGACCTGCTCCATCGCGACACGCTCGGTCTGGAAGAACCACTGATTGCCATTGAGGCCGCGCCGCCGCGCCTCGGCGCGCATGGCCTGGACCCGCTCCGGGCCGAGATTGTAGGCCGCCAGGACGAACGCCATGCGCTCACGCTCGTTGAGCTGGGGGCTGGCGAAGAAGCGCCGGCGGATCATGGCCAGGTAGCGGGCACTGGCCTGGACATTGCCGTCGACCGTGGCGGTGTTGCCAACCCCGACACGCTTGGCCGCCGACGGGGTGATCTGCATCAGCCCATGGGCACCGCCCATGCCCCTTGCCGAGGGGTCCAGGGTCGACTCCTTGTAGGCCAGGGCCGCCAGGTTGAGCCAGTCGATCTGCAGGTCGCCGCCATGTTTCTGCAACACCGCACGCAACGACGCCAAGCGCTGGCGGTCCTTGCTGGCCAGCGGGTTGTGCACCCGGTACTGGCGCCGGTAGATACGCTCGAACGCGGCATCCTGGTTTTCCGGTGCCCGGTAGCTGGCCAGGAAGCGATCGATCGCGGCCTTCAACTGAGGGGCGTCGCGCCGCACGTACCAGCGCATCGCCCCAGGTTGCGCCAGCACCACCTTGCCGTCCAGGCGCAGGCGCGGCATCACCCGCGCCCAGCGCTGGGCGATCGGCCGCTCGACCACGGTCAGCGGGTAGATGCCGGCCTGGACCATCTCCAGCACATCCTCCACCGCCAGGGTCGGGTCGACCCACTCCACCTTGATCGGTGCACGCTTGCGCAATTGCAACTGCTGGTTGATGACCTGGATCGCCGCACCCGCGGCGCTGGCGCTGGTCAAGGCGATGGTGCGCCCGGACAACTGCTCGACATGGCTGTAGCTACGGTCACCCTTGCGCCCGACCAGCAGCAAGGGCACCTGGTCCACCACCGGTGCACTGGCTTCGACGCCCAGCACCTGGGTCGGGTCGAGCAGTTCACCGGGCGCGGCCATATCCCCCTCGCCGCGCTGCAAGGCACCAATCAGTTGCTCCTTGGCCCGAGGAATGATCTTCAGGCGGATATCCTGCCCATCCGCAACACGGGCATTGAGGGCGTGCTCAAGCGACCTCAACCGATAGTATTCGACGCCCACCGGCTCGCCCTTGACCTCACCGGAGCTGTTACGGCTCTGGTTGACCAGCACCCGCAGCACCTTGCTCGAACGCACCTGCTCCAGGTCGCGCGCCTGGCCGGCCGGTACATGCCGCTGTGGTCCTGGCTGGGCGGCACGGGCAGGCCCAGCCACGATCACCCCAGACACCAGTAACGTGATCAGCAACGTTCGCAGCATGGAAGAAAGGGTCCGAGAGGGGTTGGCGGGCACCATGTGCTGTGATCGATCCTTGATAAATGACCGCAAAAGACCACGGCAAACGTTTGAAGTTCTGGGATTTTTTGTGTTTTCCCGGTTTTTGCTATGCTGACCGCCCCGCGGCTCAAGGTAGCAACATGCAACTGATCGATATCGGCGTCAACCTGACCAACAGCAGTTTTCACGACCAGCAGGCGGCAATCGTCGAGCGCGCTGTGCAGGCTGGCGTGACGCAAATGGTCCTCACTGGCACCAGCCTTGACGTAAGCCATGCGGCACTCGAACTGTGCCAGCAGCTGGATGAGGCCGGCCAACGCCTGTTCAGCACCGCGGGCGTACACCCCCACGACGCCAGCCACTGGAACGCCGACAGCGAGCGACGGCTGCGCGACCTGCTCGCGCAACCCCGGGCCAGGGCCGTGGGTGAATGTGGCTTGGACTTCAACCGCGATTTCTCCCCTCGCCCCCAACAGGAAAAGGCCCTGGAGGCGCAACTTGCCCTGGCCGTCGAATTGCGCCTGCCGGTGTTCCTCCACGAGCGCGACGCCAGCGAGCGCCTGCTGGCCATCCTCAAGGGCTACCGCGACCAACTCCCCGCTGCCGTGGTGCACTGTTTCACCGGCGAGCGCCAGGCGCTGTTCGCCTACCTCGACCTGGATCTGCATATCGGCATCACCGGCTGGATCTGCGATGAGCGTCGCGGCACGCACCTGCATCCGCTGGTGAGCAACATCCCGGCTGGCCGCCTGATGCTGGAAAGCGACGCGCCCTACCTGCTGCCGCGCAGCCTGCGCCCGAAACCGAAGAACGGCCGCAACGAACCGGCCTTCCTGCCCGAAGTGCTGCGCGAGGTGGCGCTGCATCGCGGTGAAACGGTCGAACACACCGCGGCCCACACCACCGCCTGCGCCCGTACCTTCTTTGGTCTGCCTGAGGTTTCTTGACGCATATCAAGAAGGGTTCTGGCCTTGGCGGGCACAATGATGGCACCTTGCCAATAATGTTTCCGCCAACTCAGAGAAGACCTACCATGGGTGCCTGGCTTAGCAATATTTCCCTGAAGTACAAGTTCTGGGCCGTCAACGCGGTGGCGTTCGTCACCACCCTGATGCTCGTGCTCTACGCCGTGTACCTGGAGCAACAGGCCCGCGCCAACGGCGTCGAGGCCCAGGTGCAGAGCCAGGCGCAGTTGCTGGCCGCCTGGCCAGCCGGGCAGCCCCTGCCCGCCCAAGGCAACCTAATCGCCTGGCGCACCGGCCAGACCCCCACCTTCGCCGGCGAGCCACTGGAAGCCCTGCGCGATGCCCAAGGCTGGGTCACCCTACCCGCCGCCTGGATCCTCGGCGACAACCCTCTGTTCGGCGCCCAAGTGATTCGCCAGGGCGACCAGCACCTGGCCGTCCTCGCCCAATCCCCTAGCCTGCGCCAAGTCTATTTCGATCGTTTCAGCAACTACGCCGTCTGCGTGCTGATCCTGATGCTGGCCATGCTGTGCGCCTCGCAGTTGCTGATCCGCTTCCTGCTCAGCCAGCTCAACACGCTGAAGGATGTAATGCTCCACGTCGAAAAAACCGGCGATCTCTCGGCCCGCGTTCCGCTGGCCTGCGGCGACGAAGTTGGCCAGATGGCGGGGGCCTTCAACGCCATGCAGGCCACCTACCACCGCGTGGTCAGCACCGTGGCGCGCACCGCTGCCCAGCTCGACTCGGGTGCCGCACGCCTGGCCGGCAGCATGAGCGAGGTGCGCCACGGCATGATCGGCCAGCAAAGCGAGACCGACCAGGCCGCCACGGCGATCAACGAAATGACCGCCACCGTGCACCACATCGCTCAGCACGCCGGCGCCACTCGCGACCTGTCGCAGACCGCCGACACCCTCGCCGGTAGCGGCCAGGCCGTGGTCAGCCGCGTGCAGGACTCGATCGCCGGCCTGTCCAGCGGCGTGCAGCAGACCGCCGAGATGATTCGTCAGCTGGCCGACGACAGCCAGAAAATCAACGGCGTGGTCGGCGTGATCCACAGCATCGCCGAACAGACCAACCTGCTCGCCCTCAACGCAGCCATCGAGGCGGCCCGGGCCGGTGA
This sequence comes from Pseudomonas entomophila, assembly GCF_023277925.1. Lineage (NCBI taxonomy): Bacteria > Pseudomonadati > Pseudomonadota > Gammaproteobacteria > Pseudomonadales > Pseudomonadaceae > Pseudomonas > Pseudomonas entomophila. Next base: position 650,960 of record NZ_CP063832.1, on the reverse strand, counting down.
CCTGGGCCGTGGGTTCGCCGTGGTCGCCGACGAAGTACGCAACCTGGCCAAGCGCGTGCAGACCTCCACCGACGAGATCACCACCATGGTCGCCGACCTGCAGGCCGGCACCCGTGACGCGGTGGATTTCATGCAGGAGAGCTCGTACAAGGCCGACGATTGCGTCAAGCAGGCCCGCGAGGCTGGGGAGGCCCTGGCCGAGATCACCAGCGCGGTGGCGCAGATGCGCGAGAGCAATACCCAGATCGCCGTGGCGGCCGAGCAGCAGAGCCAGGTGGCCGAAGAGATGAACCGTGCGGTGGTGAGTATCCGCGATGTCACCGAAGAGACCGTGCAGCAGACCGTGGGCTCGGCCACCACCAGCAGCGAACTGGCTACCCTGGCCGGCGAGCTGAACAAGGCGATCGGCCAGCTCAAGCTCTAGGCCATGCTATAGCCACCATAGCCAGCCTCGATTGGCCCCCACCCGGGGGCCGCACTAAGCTTTGGACATCCGTGCGAGGAACCTGTCCATGAGCAAACGACTGCCCAATCTGCCCGCCTGGCAATGGCGTGGCTACCACCACAATCACCGCCACCCGACCAACCTGGTCCTGCACCTGATCGCCGTGCCGCTGTTCATCCTGGGGGCGCTGCTGGTGCTGTCGGGGCTGTTCGGACTGGAGCTGTCGCAGATTGCCGTTGGCGTCATTGCCCTGATTGCCGGCCTCGGCCTGCAACGCCAGGGACACCGCCTGGAGGCCGAACAACCCGAGCCCTTCGCCAACCGCAAGGACGCCGTGCAACGGCTGCTGACCGAACAGTTCATCACCTTCCCGCGGTTCGTCCTCAGCGGCGCCTGGTGGCGTGCGTGGCGCGAACGGCACAAGCATCGGCATTAAAGCACCCGGGGCGCGTGGATTACCTGCCCGTTGCCACGAGGCCTGTAGGAGCGGCTTGAGCCGCGATCACCCGCAAAGCGGGTGCCATACAGAGGGCGCGGCAGCCCAGCCCAAAAGGCTGGGTGGTCGCATCATTCAAGCGAACACTGTCACCGTCTGCCGACTCAACGCCAGCAACTCCCCTTTCGCCGTCCACAACGCCGCCGCGGCATGCCCATAGCCATCGCGCGCATGCTCGGTTTCGACGACGTAGCGGCACCAGTCCAGGGTCGACAGGCTGGGCATGGGCTGTATGAACTCGATGGTCCAGGTCAGGGTGCTGCCGGCAGCAGGTTGCTTGAGGAACGGCATCAGGCTTGGCGGCCAGGCATCGACCAGCGCCAGTAGATGCGCCACCTCCACCGGCCCCTCGGCCACATCACGCAAACGCACCCAGCCCCCCATGTGCCGCGAAGCGTTGCCACTGAACGGCAGGCCGCCAATCGCCCAGCGCAACGCCACATGGCGCATGAACTCGGGGGTCACACCCTTGATATAGGGCAGCTCAGGCGCCGATTGCTCCAGAGGCTGGATTGCCATGGCCGGCAGCGCTTCAACCGCGACCCCCGACGGCCGCCCGGCACCGAAGCTGCCCTGCACCAAGGTCACCACCTGGCCACCCTGCACCGCGCGCCCCAGCAGCGTGCTGACCGCCTTGCCCTCACGCAACACTTCGACTTCGAGGCTGATCGGCACATCCGCTGCCGCGGGGCCGACGAAGGTGATGGCCAGCGAGCGCACCGGGCGATCATCCACCAGCTTCTGGCGCATCGCCTCATGCACCATCGCCGCCATCAGTCCACCGAACACCGCCCGCCCCTGTGCCCAGCTGGCCGGCACGCTGACCGCCTCGGGGTGCGCGCGCGCCGCCGCTATCAAATCAGTGAAGTTCATGCCCCAGGCTCCTGCGCAAAAGTCTCGATCTTAACCAGCGGTCGCTTCGACGACAGCCCGCATATCGGTCATTTGCAGCGACTATCGGCGCGCTAGAGCTTCGCGCAGCGCTTCGAGGATGGTGTCGGAGCGGCGCTCGGCCGCATGCAGCTCGCGCTCCCAGGCCACCTTGCAGCCGGCCAGGTCGCTATGTTCGCGAACCTGCAACAACCACTGCACACGGTCATGCCAGTCGCCCAGGTCACCCTGCGCGCGCTTGAGCAACCGCTGCAGTGGCCTGCGGGCATGCTCGAGTTGCGGGTAGGCTTCGTCGCCGTAGCGCACCCGCTTGATCAGCAGGCGCAGGCGATGGCGATCGTGGGCCGGGTCTTCCAACGCCTTGCCAAGCGTGCGCCACTGCTTTTCCAGGCGCTTGTCGATACGGCGCCGGAGATCTTTCGCCAACCCCTCGCGGTCCGCCGCCCGGAGAAACTGTGGAAAGGCATCCAGGATTGCCAACACCCGTGCCAGTTGAGGGCTTGCCGCGACACTGGCGAAGGTACCCGCCCTGCCCTCCAGGCGAAGCTGCCCCGCTTGCAGGTGGCCATGCTCGATCAGTTGCGCCGCCAGTACCTCGCGATCACGTAGCGGCGTCGTAAGCGTACCCAGCGACGCCGTGGCGCCATCCAGTTGCTCGACACCCGGAAGTTCGCGCAAGGGCCGCAGCAAGCTGCGCAGACGGCGCAGCGCTATGCGCAGGTCGTGCAGCGCCTCGCTGTCGGTATCCGCGGCCAAGCGCTCGCGGCAGGCCAGCAGGCGTATGTTGAGGGCAAGTACCTGGCAAACCACATGGTCGAGCATGGCGCCCTCCTCGGGTCAACGTCCGGCGCGAGACTCACGAATATAGAACCGCGCCTTCTCAGCCTTGCGGGTGCAGCCCTCGAAGCCTTCGAACTGTTGCTGGGTCTTGGCCCCGGTCAGCAACGACAGTGCCTTGGAGTAACTGACGGTGCCCGCGAAGCCTTCGGCCTTGGCCAGGTCCAACTCCTTCCAGGCGGCATCGAGCTGTGTCGCGCAGCTGTCGCGGTAGGCCGTCTTGCCCGCGCAACCCGCCAGGGCCAGGGCAATCAGAGGAAGGGTGATCCAAGCTTTCATCGGTGATACCTCAAGGCTGTATGACATAACTGGCCGTTCGACGGCAAAGCAAACGAAAAGTGCCCTGCTCAGCGTAGTCCAGCGCGGGCTACATTGAAGCACAGGCGGCAATGGGTGCATTGTTGGACCATGGTGGCACAAGCCTGGGGGGAAAATCATGAGCAAACGCGTGGCACTGGTACTCGGTTCGGGCGGCGCCCGGGGGTACGCGCACATCGGCGTGATCGAGGAAATCGAGCGACGTGGTTACGAGATCGGCTGTATCGCCGGCTGCTCGATGGGCGCCGTGATCGGCGGCATCTATGCCGCCGGGAAGCTGGACGAGTACCGTAACTGGATCGAAAGCCTGGACTACCTCGACGTGCTGCGCCTGGTCGATGTGAGCTTTCGCCTGGGAGCCATAAGGGGCGACAAGGTGTTCGGGCAGATTCGCAAGATCGTCGGTGAGATCAACATCGAACAATTGCGCATTCCCTACACTGCGGTGGCCACTGACCTGACCAATCAACAGGAAATCTGGTTCCAGGAAGGTTGCCTGCATCAGGCCATGCGCGCCTCGGCGGCGATCCCCAGCCTGTTCACCCCTGTGGTGCAGGGCAATCGGATGCTGGTCGACGGCGGCATTCTCAACCCGCTGCCGATCGTGCCGGTGGTGTCCAGCCACTGTGACCTGATCATCGCGGTCAACCTCAACGCCACCAACCAGAAACAATACCAGCTACCTGTGATCGAGCGCCCGGCGGCGTTCAAGATGCGTTTTGACTCACTGATCAGTTCGCTCGGCTCACGCCTGCCTTTTCGCCGCAAGCCGGCCGAGCAATTGATACGCATCGAGCAGGAGATCACCGTGGAGAGCCTGGCCCCCCCCAATCCTTGGCTGGGTGAGAGTGCCGAACCCGAAGGCCAGCAACCAGCAGCGGCGCCGGAAAGCGAAGGCGCCCCGAAATCGGCCACGGGTTCTTTCATCATCGACAACGTCGGCCCGGCCTCCCTGCTCGACCTGATCAACCAGAGTTTCGAGGTGATGCAGACGTCGTTGGCGCAGTACAAGATCGCGGGCTATCCACCCGATGTGCTGATCAATGTGCCCAAGCGGGTCTGCCGGTTCTTCGAGTTCTACAAGGCGCCGGAGTTGATTGCCCTGGGACGGGAAATTGCGCGGGACACGCTGGACGCCCATGAAGGGCAGCGCCGCTAGCCCGGGGCCCTGCCCGATGCTCAGATACCTGTAGGAGCGGCTTCAGCCGCGAACACCGGCGCAGCCGATGCCAGGTACCGCGTCAACCGCATCGCGGCTAAAGCCGCTCCTATGTATGGACTCGCCTACATTGTCTACCTGCTTTTCGAACAAGGTTACCCGGTTGCATCTATGTATCAGGCCTATTCGAGGAAGCTTGGTGCTTCTGGCCAACATCGGGGTGAGCTCGCAGCATGCCCATTACATTTAGGCCTCTTGGGCCGGTAGGAGCGTAGGCATTAATCCGCGACGGTCTTACCTAGGGTCGATGTTCACTAGCAGGGGCTGGGGCGCTCGGCACCCCGGTGGCGTAACACTGTAAGTCAGTGGCTCATGGCGGGCTCCTGACGATCGTTCGGTTGGCGTTGGTAGACCTGCTCACCTTGTAGCAGCACCCAGATGATGCGCAGATTTCGATTAGCCAGTCTGATCGCCGCCTCCTTGCGACCAAGTCGAGTTAACCATCGCAAGAGGCGGCGATCGTCTGGCTGATCGGAATCAGGCTTCAAATGGCTAAGAACCGCGTGCGCACCCTGGATCATCATGCTGCGCAGGTAGCCGTCACCTCGCTTGCTCATCTTGCCTAGCCTGACCTTCTTTCCACTGCTGTGCTGGTCGGGCACCAGGCCAAAGTAAGCGGCAAACTGTCGAGCATTGGGGAAACGCGAAGGTTCAGGCTGCTTGGCCAGCATCGCTGTGGCGATGATCGGGCCGACACCGCGTATCGTCATCAGGCGGCATGCGACCTTGTCGGCCTGCGCCGCTGTTTCGAGCCGTCCTGTCAGGATGGCGATACGCTCACTCAGATAGCGCCATTCGGCGAGCAGTTCATCGAGCAATTCACGCAGCAGATCTGGCAATGGTTGAGTCGTATCTTCAAGAATGCGCGGTACACCGTGGCTGACGGCTAAATCGCCTTGCGCCAGGGCGACGCCCTGTTCCAGTAACAGGCCGCGGATCTGGTTGCCTAGCGCGGTGTGGCGCCTGACATAGCCTCTGCGGGCGCGGTGTAAGGCTTGAATCGCCAAAGCGGCAGTGCTCTTGATCGGCACCGCAGCAATGCTGGTATCCCGGCCTGCGCGCAAGATGGCATGGGCGTCGTTACGATCGTTCTTGGCACCACTGCGGTGCTCCGCCACTCGCTGCGCGGGCAGGATGCGGACTGGCGTTCCCTGCGCCTGTAGCAAACGCCCCCATGCTTGAGCGCCGGGGCCACTTTCCATCAGGACCGTCACAGTGGGTGGCAGCCTGGTCAGGAACGCATGAAAGGCTTCACGGGATTTGATTCGATCTTCGTAGATGACGCGCCCGGAACCGTCATCTCCGGCCACCTGAAAGACTTGCTTGGCCAGGTCGACTGACAGATGTTGGCAAAGCGTTACATCGTTGGAAGACAGGGAATTGCGCTTCGTCCTATGCTTGCTCATGGTCTCGCCCTCGCTGCCGTTGGCTTTTTAGAACGCCACCGTGGCACTGTGATGCCTCGGCGGGGGCGAGTCCATCCGATTACAGGCAGAACCCCCGGAAACGAAACAGGCCGCATAAGCGGCCTGTTTCGTGATCGGTGCACCACTCAGTAGCGCGTGATATCGGCACTGCCTTCCAGCAACTTGCGGTAGGCCGCGAAGTCCTGCGAACCGGCACGCGAAGCGAGGTAGCGGCGAATCTGCCCCTTCTCCTCGTCGGTGGCGGCAGCGCCTTCGTTGACACCCTTGAGCTGCAGGACCACCAGGCTGCCATCGCCCAGCACTACACTGCCATACACGGGCTTGTCCTTGGACTCGGGCTTGGCCATGCGGAACACCGCCTGCAGCTCGGCCGGATCGATACCGTCCTGACCGCGGGTCACCGCTTCCTGGACCTTCCAGCTCTGGCTCGCGGCCTTGACCGAGCCATCACGCAGGCCGGCGATCAGCTTGTCGGCCTTGGCCTTGAGTTCGGCGGTCGCCTTCTCCTTGGCCAAGTGCTGGCTGATGTTCTTGGCCACGGCCTCCAGGGGCAACTGTTCAGGCTTGCGGTGCTCCTTGACCCGCAATACCACCACGGTCTCCGGGTCCAGCTCGATGCCGTTGCTGTTGGCGCTATCCTCCAGCACCTGCTCGCTGAAGGCAGCCTGGATCACCGCACGGTTGGCCGTGATACCTTCGCCACCTTCACGGCCGAACGCCGCGGAGGTCTGCACTTTCAGGCCCAGGTCCTGCGCAGGCTGAACCAGGTCGGATGCCTCGAACGCAGCATCCTCGAGTTGCTTGGTCGCCTCGACGAAGCGCTGCTCCACTTGCTGGGTCTTCAGCTCGTGGGTCAGCTTATCCTTCAGGCTGGCGAAGCTCGGCACGTCAGGTGCCTGGACGCCCAGCAGCTTGACCAGGTGGTAGCCGAACTGGGTGCGCACCGGGGCGGACACCTGATCCTTGTTCAGCTTGTACAGCGCGTCCTCGAAGGTCGGGTCGTACACACCTGGGCCAGCAAAGCCGAGGTCGCCGCCTGCATTGGCGGAACCTGGGTCCTGGGAGAACTCCTTGGCCAGCTTGGCGAAGTCCTCACCCTTTTCCAGACGTTGCTGGATTTCCTCGATGCGGGCCTTGGCCTGGGCATCGGTGGTCTTGTCGTTGACCTCGATCAGGATGTGCGCGGCATGGCGCTGCTCGCCAAGGTTGGCGATCTCCTTCTCGTACAGCGCCTTGAGCTCATCGTCGCTGACCTTGACCTGGGCGAAGAAGGCCGACTTCTTCAGCTCGATGTAGTCGATGACCACCTGGTCGGGGGTCATAAACTCCTTGGCGTGCTGGTCATAGTGCGCCTTGACCTCCTCGTCGCTCACCTTGACTGCGGCCGGGTCGGCCTTGAAGGTCAGCGCGGCGAAGTCACGGGTCTGCTTCTCCAGGCGAGCGAAGGCCTCGACCTGCTTGTCGGTGACGAAACTGCTGCCGGCAAGGCCGGTGCGCAGTTGGCCGATGAGCATTTCCTGGGCCAGCATCTCGCGGAACTGCATGCGCCCGTAGCCCATCTGGCGGATGACCGAATCGAAACGATCGGCGCTGAACTTGCCATCGACCTGGAATTCAGGCGTCTGCAGGATCAGTTGATCCAGCGCGGCCTCGGAGAAAGCGAACTTGGCGTCTTCGGCCCCCTGCAGCAGCAGCTTGCGATCGATCAGCCCCTTGAGCGCGGCTTCGCGCAGCATCTTCTCGTCCAGCAGCGCAGGGTCGAAATCCTTGCCCAGCTGTTGCATCAGCTGGCGGCGCTGCATGTCGACGGCCTGGCTCAGTTCGTTCTGGCTGATGGTCTGGCCGTTTACCTTGGCGGCGTCCTGGCTATGGGTGGCGGCTTGGAAGATGGCTTCGAAGCCGGTCAACGCCATGAGCACGACGATGAGGCCAATGATGGTCTTGGCAATCCAACCTTGTGAATTGTCCCTGATATTCTGCAGCATGCGTCCCCCAGAAACGGCTGTACCACTGCGTCGACAACCGCGGAGCGTGGGTAGAATCCTGATAGAAGAAAGGCGCATCCAGTGGATGCGCCTTTTCGAAGCGAGCGTGCCAGCGGGAACGTTTGCGACCCGCCGTCACGCGGTCGGCTCGTTGAAGCCCGAGCCGGCTGAAAGACGACTTAGTTGACAGCGTCTTTCAGACCCTTGCCAGCCTTGAAGCCTGGAACCTTGGCGGCAGCAATCTTGATCGCCTTGCCGGTTTGCGGGTTGCGGCCGGTACGCTCGGCGCGCTCCTTGACCGAGAAGGTACCGAAGCCAACCAGTACCACATCGTCACCTTGCTTCAGGGCGCCGGTGACGGATTCGATGACTGCATCCAGCGCACGGCCGGCTACAGCTTTCGGGATGTCAGCAGATGCGGCGATAGCGTCAATCAGTTCCGACTTGTTCACTCTAAGTCCCCTTATTTCTCTATTGAGTTTGTTTCTAAGTATGTAATGAAAAGCTAATGAAACGAGCGCTGAGTGGCCTGTTGACACTGGCGTGCCGCTTTATAGCAAGGCCCCGAAAATACTGTCAACCAAGCCCCCCAGCGAAATACGTACTAGTGCGTGCTGATTCTTTCCTTAGCATCGCCGTCGCGCTTTTCATCTTTCGCGACAATCTCCGGAGCCACATCCGGCAAGGGCTCCGGGGCGTATTGCAGCGCAATTTGGAGGACTTCGTCAATCCATTTGACCGGTTTGATCTGAAGATCCTGCTTGATGTTTTCCGGAATCTCCTTGAGGTCGCGAACGTTTTCCTCAGGAATGATCACCGTCTTGATCCCACCACGGTGCGCCGCCAGCAGTTTTTCCTTGAGCCCACCAATGGCCAGAACCTGACCACGCAAGGTGATCTCACCGGTCATCGCGACGTCGGCACGCACAGGAATCTGGGTCAATGCCGACACCAGTGCGGTACACATGCCGATGCCCGCGCTCGGGCCATCCTTGGGAGTGGCCCCTTCCGGCATGTGAATATGAACGTCGCGCTTCTCATGGAAGTCTGCAGCGATCCCCAGGCTCTGGGCACGACTACGCACGACTGTCTGCGCGGCGGTGATCGACTCGACCATGACGTCACCGAGCGAGCCGGTCTTGATCAGTTGGCCCTTGCCCGGAATCACCACGGCCTCGATCGTCAGCAGTTCGCCCCCGACCTGGGTCCAGGCCAGGCCCGTGACTTGGCCGATCTGGTCCTGCTGCTCAGCCAGGCCGTAGCGGAACTTGCGCACGCCCAACAGTTGTTCGAGCTGCTCGCCCGTCACCTTGACCTTCACCTGCTTGTTGCCGGTGTGTTCCTTGACCACCTTGCGGCAGACCTTGGCGATTTGCCGCTCAAGGCCACGCACGCCGGCTTCGCGGGTGTAGAAGCGAATGATGTCGCGGATGGCCGAGACATCGACCTCCAACTCATCCTTCTTCAGGCCGTTGGCCTTGACCTGCTTGGGCACCAGGTACTTGACCGCGATGTTGATCTTCTCGTCCTCGGTGTAACCCGGCAGGCGGATGACTTCCATGCGGTCGAGCAGCGCCGGCGGGATGTTCATCGAGTTCGAGGTGCACAGGAACATTACGTCCGAGAGGTCGTAGTCGACCTCCAGGTAGTGATCGTTGAAGTTGTGGTTCTGCTCGGGGTCGAGCACCTCCAGCAGCGCCGAGGCGGGGTCGCCACGCATGTCGCTGCCCATCTTGTCTATCTCGTCGAGCAGGAAGAGCGGATTGCGTACACCGACCTTGGTCATCTTCTGAATCAGACGACCCGGCATCGAACCGATGTAGGTGCGGCGGTGGCCACGGATCTCTGCCTCGTCACGCACACCACCCAGGGCCATGCGCACGAACTTGCGGTTGGTGGCGGCGGCGATCGACTCAGCCAGCGAGGTCTTGCCGACGCCGGGCGGGCCGACCAGGCACAGCACCGGGCCGCGGATCTTCTTCACGCGCTTCTGTACGGCGAGGTACTCGAGGATACGCTCCTTGACCTCTTCCAGACCGTAATGGTCCGAATCGAGGATCTCCTCGGCCTTGGCCAGGTCCAGGCGCACCTTGCTTTGGGCTTTCCATGGAACTTGCACCAGCCAGTCCAGGTACGAACGCACAACAGTGGCTTCAGCCGACATCGGCGACATCTGCTTGAGCTTGTTCAACTCGGCCTGAGCCTTGGCCAGGGCGTCCTTGGGCAAGCCAGCGGCGTCGATACGCTTTTTCAGCTCTTCAACTTCGTTGTGACCTTCGTCGCCGTCACCGAGCTCTTTCTGAATGGCCTTCATCTGCTCATTCAGGTAGTACTCGCGCTGGCTGCGCTCCATCTGCTTCTTCACGCGACCACGGATGCGCTTTTCGACCTGCAACAGGTCGATCTCGGCATCCAGCAATGCCAGCACGTGCTCGACACGGGCCTGCAGGTCGACGATCTCGAGGATTTCCTGCTTCTGCTCGATCTTCAACGCCATATGCGCGGACATGGTGTCGACCAGGCGGCCTGGCTCCTCGATGCTGTTGAGCGAGGACAGCACTTCGGCCGGGACTTTCTTGCCCAACTGCACGTACTGCTCGAACTGCGACAGCAGGGTGCGCACGAACACCTCGGACTCGCGCTCGGCGGTCTCGGTTTCGTCGATCAGGCTGACTTCGGCACGGATGTGCCCTTCGACTTCGGTGAAGCGCTCGACCGCGCCACGCTGCTCGCCTTCGACCAGCACCTTGACGGTGCCATCAGGCAGCTTGAGCAATTGCAGCACGGTTGCGACAGTACCGACGCGATACAGGGCGTCTTCGCCCGGATCATCGTCGGCGGGGTTCTTCTGGGCCAGCAGCAGGATCTGCTTTTCGCCCGTCATCGCGGCCTCGAGGGCTTCGATGGACTTCTCACGCCCCACGAACAGCGGGATGACCATGTGCGGATAGACGACGACGTCCCGCAATGGCAAAAGAGGCAAGTCGAGGGTGGTCTTCATGATTTCGCCTCTACAGCGGCCTTGTGGCCGGAAACCTTTGGAAATGGTGCTTGGGGCTAATGTGGGGGCAGCCTTGGGAAATTACAAGCGCAGTGTCCATGAAATGCAGAAAGGGGCCCGAAGGCCCCTTTGCTGGTTGCTGCACCCCTGCCCGATCAGGCGTCGGGGGCGGCCTTGGCCTGCGGCTCGCTGTTCTCGTAGATCAGCAGCGGCTGCGAGGTCCCTTCGATGACGCTTTCGTCGATCACCACCTTGCTGACTTCCTTCTGCGAAGGAATTTCGTACATGGTGTCGAGCAGCACGCCTTCGAGGATGGAACGCAGGCCACGGGCGCCGGTCTTGCGCTCCAGAGCCTTGCGTGCCACGGCCTTGAGCGCATCGCTGCGGAACTCGAGGTCGACGCTTTCCATCTCGAACAGCTTGGCATACTGCTTGGTCAGCGCGTTCTTCGGCTCGGTGAGGATCTGCATCAGTGCAGCCTCATCCAGCTCGTCCAGCGTGGCCAGTACAGGCAGGCGACCGACGAACTCGGGGATCAGGCCGAACTTGACCAGATCGTCCGGCTCGACTTCACGCAGCGACTCGCCAACCTTCTTGCCTTCTTCCTTGCTACGCACTTCAGCACTGAAACCGATGCCACCTTTGGTGGAACGGTTCTGGATGACTTTCTCCAGGCCAGAGAAGGCGCCACCGCAAATGAACAGGATGTTGCGGGTATCGACCTGCAGGAATTCCTGTTGCGGGTGCTTGCGGCCACCTTGTGGTGGTACGGAAGCGACGGTGCCTTCGATCAGCTTCAGCAGTGCCTGCTGCACGCCCTCGCCCGAGACGTCACGGGTGATGGACGGGTTGTCCGACTTGCGCGAGATCTTGTCGATCTCATCGATGTAGACGATGCCCATCTGGGCCTTTTCCACGTCGTAGTCGCACTTTTGCAGCAGTTTCTGAATGATGTTCTCGACGTCCTCGCCCACATAACCCGCTTCGGTCAGTGTCGTGGCGTCGGCAATGGTGAACGGCACGTTCAGCAGGCGCGCGAGCGTCTCGGCGAGCAACGTCTTGCCCGAGCCGGTCGGCCCGATCAGCAGGATGTTGCTTTTGCCAAGTTCGACTTCGTCGCCCTTCTTGTCACGCTGGTTCAGGCGCTTGTAGTGGTTGTACACCGCTACGGCCAGGACCTTTTTCGCGCGCTCCTGGCCAATGACGTACTGGTCCAGGATGCCGCTGATTTCTTTCGGCGAGGGTAATTTATGCGCATTGCTCTCGGCCTGGGCTTCCTGCACCTCCTCACGGATGATGTCGTTGCACAGGTCGACGCACTCGTCGCAGATAAATACCGAGGGGCCGGCAATCAACTTGCGTACTTCGTGCTGGCTTTTGCCGCAGAAGGAGCAATAGAGCAATTTGCCGTTGTCCTCGCCATTACGGGTGTCAGTCATTCGATCGATCCAATCCGGTAGGCTTGAAACACAAGATGAAGGCAATCGCTGGCTTTTTCAAGTCCGCGGGCGGGCACAATCCGTGCCGGCCCGCTCTGGCGCATTGCTTCAGGATGCCAGTTGCCGCTTGTCGTAGACCGAGTCGATCAGGCCGTACTCGGCCGCGCGCGCAGCGCTCATGAAGTTGTCACGTTCGGTATCGCGCTTGATGGTCTCCAGCGACTGGCCGGTATGGTGGGCCAGCAGCTCGTTCAAGCGCGCCTTGATGTTGAGGATTTCCTGGGCGTGGATCTCGATGTCGGTCGCCTGGCCCTGGAAGCCACCCAGCGGCTGGTGAATCATCACCCGCGAGTTGGGCAGGCAGTGGCGCTTGCCGGCGGCACCGGCCGCCAGCAGGAAGGCGCCCATGCTGCAGGCCTGGCCGATGCAGATGGTCGAGACGTCCGGCTTGATGAACTGCATGGTGTCGTAGATCGACATGCCGGCAGTCACCGAGCCGCCCGGCGAGTTGATATACAGATGGATATCCTTGTCCGGGTTTTCCGCCTCAAGGAACAGCAGTTGCGCCACCACCAGGTTGGCCATGTAGTCTTCTACGGGGCCAACCAGGAAGATCACCCGCTCCTTCAAGAGGCGCGAGTAGATGTCATAGGCGCGTTCGCCACGGGCGGACTGCTCGATAACCATCGGGACCAGGCCGCCTGCGGCCTGGATGTCAGAGCTCTGCTGAATATAAGAATTGCGGGACATGTCCTGCACTCACTCCCAAATAGTCATGGCTTGAATACGCACAAGCCAGCGCGAAGGCTGGCTTGTGGGGTTCCTACGAGAGAAGCCTTATCACTCAGCGGCGGCAGGTGCCTGTGCTGGCTTGACAGCTTCTTCGTACGAGACCGATTTGTCGGTCACAGTCGCTTTCTGCAGCACAGTATCTACAACTTGTTCTTCCAGTACAACCGAACGGACTTCGTTCAGTTGCTGGTCGTTCTTGTAGTACCAGGCAACGACCTGCTCAGGCTCTTGATAAGCCGAGGCCATTTCCTCGATCACCTTGCGAACTTCGGCTTCATCAGGCTTCAGTTCGAACTGCTTGACCACTTCGGCCACGATCAGGCCCAGCACGACACGGCGCTTGGCTTGCTCTTCGAACAGTTCGGCCGGCAGTTGCTCAGGCTTGATGTTGCCACCGAACTGCTGAACAGCCTGCACGCGCAGACGGTTGACTTCGTTTTCCAGCAGGGCTTTCGGGACTTCGATCGGGTTGGCAGCCAGCAGACCGTCCATGACCTGGTTCTTGACCTTGGCCTTGATGGCCTGGCGCAGTTCACGCTCCATGTTCTTGCGAACTTCGGCGCGGAAACCTTCCAGCGAAGATTCCTTGATGCCGAACTGGGCGAAGAAGGCTTCGTTCAGCTCAGGCAGCACAGGAGCGGAAACGCTGTTCACAGTAATGGTGAACTCAGCGGCTTTGCCAGCCAGGTCCAGGTTCTGGTAGTCCTCTGGGAAGGTCACGTTGACCACGCGCTCTTCGCCAGCCTTGGCGCCGACCAGGCCGTCTTCAAAGCCTGGGATCATGCGGCCGGAGCCCAGCACCAGCTGAGTACCCTTGGCCGAACCACCGGCGAAGGCTTCACCGTCGATCTTGCCAACGAAGTCGATGTTGACCTGGTCGTCGTTCTGCGCGGCGCGCTCGACGGCCTCGAAACGGGTGTTCTGCTTGCGCAGGACTTCCAGCATGTTGTCCAGGTCGGCGTCAGCCACTTCGGCGCTCAGGCGCTCGACGGCGATCGACTCGAAACCGGCAACGGTGAATTCAGGGAAGACTTCGAAGATGGCGACGAACTCCAGGTCCTTGCCCTTCTCGAACGACTTCGGCTCAACGGCAGGAGCACCGGCCGGGTTCAGCTTCTGCTCGACGATGGCTTCGTAGAAGGAAGCCTGGACCAGGTCACCGAAAGCCTCTTGACGGGCGTCGGCTTCGAAACGCTGGCGGATCACGCTCATCGGCACCTTGCCCGGACGGAAGCCGGCAACCTTGGCGCGCTTGGCAGTCTGCTGCAGACGCTTGTTGACTTCGTTCTCGACGCGCTCGGCCGGAACGGCGATGGTCATGCGGCGCTCGAGAGCAGAAGTGTTTTCAACAGAAACTTGCATGGATATTCCTCGTTGCACAGACGTTAGCCGGCGATAGCCCGACTCCAGAATCAAGGGCGAACATTCTAGTGACTCATACAGCAGAAGTCACGCCACCTGGAGGGTCGGCACACCACGCCGGTCGAATTCATTGAAAGGCCCGCCCGCGTGGCGTCGAGCCGTTCGTTATCAGGGTCGCACCGACCATTGGAGGGCGCGCGACTGTAAAACCTTGTCAAACAAACCACAGCCAGCCGATATGCGGCCTGTTTTCGGAATTTCAAGAGCATTTGCCTGGAAGCCGGCATGTACTCGCCGAATACCTTGCAGCGCGCTTCAGGCCGAGCGCCGCCCTCCCCCAACAAAACGACCCTATTGCGGATCGATTTCATTGAACTGGCAATACTCTTCCCACTCCATCCCCAGCGCCTCGGCCACCTCTCGATGGGTTTCCAGGCGCATGGCCTGCAGCTGCTGCGGCGACTCGGCGATCAGTTGCAGCGCATACTCCCAGGGCTCGACACCCTGCTCCTGCGCCGCATCCTCGAACGCCCATTCGACCTGCTGAGCCTGCTCGCGCGCATCCAGCTCGCGGATCTCCTCGAGCAATTGCGGATGGGCTTCGGCAAAACGTTGCAATGCCAGGGCCTGGCGAGCTTCTTTGGCAATCATCGGTATTTCCCCTGCCGGCTCCAGGCCGGTATTTCAACCGGCTGAAATCTATCAGCTTTCAGGCTGCCGCCACCAGAGGAAGCACTGCCGACCCACGCAAAGAGCGCCAGATTGACGAAACGCCCGCGCAGGAATCAGACGAAACTGACGTTGTGACGCTGCGCACCGTAGACCACGCGCGCTGCAGTGATCAACTGATGAGGGATTTCAACGTAAGGCACGTCCGAGTTTGCCAGCGCCATGTCCAGCAGCTGAACCATGACCGAATTACGGCGCACCAGGATCACATCAGACCAATCGGTATTAGTCATCGCCACAGGAATGAAATCAGAACGCTTCATGAAGCTACCCAGGGCTTCCAGCACACCCAGGTTCTGCTTGGTGCCGTTAACGCTATGGCAGCAATCGTTGAGCATCATCACGCCATCCGGGCCGACCAGCTCCTGGTAGTACATAAGGTCGCGCAGGACGAACTCGTATTGGTGACTGGCATCGACGTAAACCACGTCAAACTGCTCGATACCCGTTTGCTGGCGCACCTTGTCGATGGCACCGATGGTGTCGGAGCGAATCACCGTCACATCGGACAGATGAGCAACATTACTCAGGCACTCCTGATAGAGCTTCTCCCAGGTGGCATCATCATGCAGCGAGCCACCATAGTAGTACTCGTACTCGTCCACCGGAGAAACCCATGGCGGCAGCTGATCGAAGGGGCTGTAAGCCTCATTGGACAGTTTGCTCCAGCTGTCGATCAGCACCATGCGCTCCGGCGCCAGTGCCTCGTGCAACTTGATCGCATTCCCCCCACGCAGAACACCCAGCTCGGCCACTACCGGGCGCTTTTCCAGCGCATTGAATACCGCACCGAGCAGGTGATACATGTTTTCCCGATACGCGTTACAGACTTTCATGGACTTTCCTTATTTTCAGAGGATGGCCACGCCCATGACGACACACCACGGACGCACGCACAATGACCAACCCCTAGCAAGAAACCGACCAGTTCCAACCCGCCACCCGCAACCCTTGCGACGCCTGCGCTCAACGCCCCCAGCAACACAATTGCGAGATGCACGACGCCAGCGAAATGACGCTCGCGCCAGAAATCCGCCCCACCTGACCAACGCCGCAAAAACGAAAAATGCCGCGTTAGCGGCATTGTTCATAAGGGACAAATACAAAAAAGGCGCCCGATCAAAGAATCGAAGCGCCTTTTGAAATATGGGGTGGACGATGGGAATCGAACCCACGACAACTGGAATCACAATCCAGCGCTCTACCAACTGAGCTACGCCCACCATAGTGCAATATTGCGGTACAGCCTTAGAGAAACATGGTGCGGACGAAGAGACTCGAACTCTTACAGCTTGCGCCGCTGGAACCTAAATCCAGTGTGTCTACCAATTTCACCACGTCCGCATGAAACTCAAAAACAAAGGCGCCGGATCATTCAATCGAGGCGCCCCTGCAAAATCTGGGGTGGACGATGGGAATCGAACCCACGACAACCGGAATCACAATCCGGCGCTCTACCAACTGAGCTACGCCCACCATATTGCGGTACTGCTTACTTGCCCAGGCCTTAATGGCGCACCCGGCAGGACTCGAACCTGCGACCATCCGCTTAGAAGGCGGATGCTCTATCCAGCTGAGCTACGGGCGCTTAAGCTTACAGTCAAGCCGAACAAACCAACCGCTTATTCTGCTCGACCTTGCCAACCCGTGCCAGGCAGTGCCCGACAAGTGCGGCGAATCTTATAGACGGCCCCGCAGGGCGTCAACATTTTTTTCAAAAAAATATAATTTATTGAAGGGCTTAGGGAATTTGCCCGACCATCCGCCTTTGCCCTCGGGCCGTCTCGTGAGAGAATGCCGCCTTCTTCATGTTCCCTTCTCGATGGTTAATCACGCGTCTATGACTGCACACCTTATCGATGGCAAGGCGATCGCCGCCAACCTGCGCCAGCAGATCGCCCAACGTGTCGCCGAGCGCCGCCAGCAGGGCCTGCGCACACCAGGCCTGGCGGTGATCCTGGTCGGTACCGATCCGGCCTCCCAAGTCTATGTCTCGCACAAGCGCAAGGACTGCGAAGAAGTCGGCTTCATCTCGCAAGCGTTCGACCTGCCCAGCGATACCACGCAGCAAGCCCTGACCGACCTGATCGACCGCCTCAACGACGACCCGGCCGTCGACGGCATCCTGCTGCAGTTGCCGCTGCCGGCACACCTGGATGCCTCGCTGCTGCTCGAGCGCATCCGCCCGGATAAAGACGTCGACGGTTTCCACCCGTACAACATCGGTCGCCTGGCCCAGCGTATTCCCCTGCTGCGCCCCTGCACCCCGAAAGGCATCATGACCCTGCTGGAAAGCACCGGCCAGGACCTGTACGGCATGAACGCAGTGATCGTCGGCGCCTCGAACATCGTCGGGCGGCCGATGGCCATGGAGCTGCTGCTGGCCGGCTGCACCGTGACTGTCTGCCACCGCTTCACCAAGGACCTGGCCGGCCATGTCGGCCGTGCCGACCTGGTGGTGGTCGCCGCCGGCAAGCCAGGCCTGGTCAAGGGTGAGTGGGTCAAGGAAGGCGCCATCGTCATCGACGTCGGCATCAACCGCCAGGAAGACGGCAAGCTGGTGGGCGACGTGGTCTACGAGACCGCCTTGCCCCGCGCGGGCTGGATCACCCCGGTACCGGGCGGCGTGGGCCCGATGACCCGTGCATGCCTGCTGGAGAACACCTTGTATGCCGCTGAAGAGCTGCATAAGTAAGTTGCTCCGGCAATAAATGAAACGGCGCCCTTCCAGGCGCCGTTTTTGTTTGCACGTCACCCTGCAGGAACCAGCCTTGCTGGCGAAAAGAACGCCACGGCGCATGGTACCGGCTGCGCCGGTGTTTGCCGGTAAAGCCGGCCCCCACGAGGGGGCAACCGATTCGGCTGGCTGCCGCCCTATTTCAGCTGGTTCCGGCTGCCACTCATTCACGCTTCAGCCGGGATCTTTTACCGATCCCCCCGACAATGGTCACACAGCCCACCCGTGGATGCGTGCCCAATGCAAACAACAAATACCGTCCTCATGATTCGCCCCGCGCGGTTCACCTTCAACCCGGACACCGCGCTCAACAACCGTTTCCAGCAAGCGCCACTGGACCCAGCGATGGCCAGCGAGAAGGCCCTGGAGGAATTCGACGGCTACGTCGAAACCCTGCGCCTGCATGGTGTCGAGGTGCTGGTGGTGCAGGATACGCCCGAGCCGCACACGCCGGACTCGATCTTCCCCAACAACTGGTGGAGCAGTCACGCCGATGGCAGCCTGGTGCTCTACCCGATGGAAGGCCACAACCGTCGCCTGGAGCGCGACAAGGGTGCCTTGCGCGTGCTGGAGGAGCGTTTTGCCATCCAGCGCACCGTCGACCTGAGCTCGCTGGAACAGCAGAATCTGTTTCTCGAAGGCACCGGCAGCATGGTTCTCGACCGCGAGCACCGCATCAGCTATGCCTGCCACTCTGGCCGCACCCACGAACACGCCCTGCGCCAGTTCGCCGAACAGCTCGACTACCGCCTGTGCCTGTTCCACGCCGTCGACCGTCAGCACGCCCCGATCTACCACAGCAACGTGATGATGAACGTCGGCCGCCAGTTGGCCGCTGCCTGCCTCGACGCCCTGCCCCACGCCAAGGAACGCCGCACTCTCGAACAATCGCTGCGCGATACCGGCAAACAGGTCCTGGCGTTGACCTTCGAACAGTTGGAGAACTTCGCCGGCAACATGCTCGAAGTCCACGACCGCGATGGCCGCTCGCTACTGGTGATGTCACGCAGCGCCTGGCGCTCGCTGGATGCGCGGCAACGCCGCCAGGTGGAGCAGCACAGCCATCCCGTGGTGGTGAATATCGACCATATCGAACGCATCGGTGGCGGCAGTGCGCGCTGCATGCTCGCCGAAGTCCACCTGCCCTCGCGCCACTGACTTGAAAAGGAGCCTCATCATGACCCGTTATATCGATGTGCAAGACCTTGCCCACCTGGTCAACCGCAAGGGCCTGCCCACCTGCCTGGAAGAGATGGCCGAGTACATTCGCCAGGATTACCTGCGCTGGCACGGCTTCGAGAAGTGCGCGCGCCTGGCCAACCACTCGCCCGACGGGGTGATCGAGCTGATGCCGGTGTCCGACGCCAACCTGTACGCCTTCAAGTACGTCAACGGGCATCCGAAGAACACCCAGAATGGCCTGCTCACGGTAATGGCCTTCGGCGCCCTGGGCGATGTCGACACCGGCACGCCGGTGCTGCTCAGCGAGATGACCCTGACCACCGCGATCCGCACCGCCGCCACCTCGGCCTTGGCCGCCCGCTACCTGGCGCGCCCGGACAGCAAGCGCATGGCGCTGATCGGCAACGGCTCGCAAAGCGAATTCCAGGCGATCGCCTTCCACACGATGCTGGGCATCGACGAGATTCGCCTGTTCGACATCGACCGCGCGGCGAGCGAGAAACTGGCCGCCAACCTGGCCGGCTATGCGCAACTGAAGTTGACCATCGCTGCCAGCGTGGCCGAAGCGGTGCGCGGCGCCGACATCGTCACCACGGTGACCGCCGACAAGGCCTACGCCACCATCCTCACCCCGGGGATGATCGAGCCAGGCATGCACCTCAATGCGGTCGGTGGCGACTGCCCGGGCAAGACCGAGCTGCACCGCGACATCGTCGAGCATGCGCGGGTGATCGTCGAGTACGAACCGCAGAGCCGTATCGAGGGCGAGATCCAGCAGATGCCAAGCGACTCGCCAACCACCGAATTCTGGGAAGTCGTCGAAGGGAGTGCCGCAGGACGTGAAAGCGCGGGGCAGGTCACGCTGTTCGACTCGGTCGGCTTCGCCCTTGAGGACTACGCGGCGCTGCGTTATGTGCTGGATGTGGCCCGGGCGATGGATATCGGGCATGAGATCGCACTGGTGCCAGCGCTTGAGAACCCCAAGGACCTGTTCGCCTTGCTGCAGCCCGCCTCGGCACGGGTCAAGGCCAGCGCAGCCTGATTGCGCTTTGTAGGTGCTGTTTTAGCCGCCTGGCACCCGCTGTACGGGTGATCGCGGCTGAAGCCGCTACAGGGTGCGCTCAACTCGCGGAATCGGCTGTCGCACTTCCATAAAACTTTGTCGGAACAGCCGATTCCGCTGCCACGAGGAGCCTAACAGCCGATTCCGGCACCCAGTGCGCTAGTAAACGACACAAAAAACCTGTCTATCTCGCGCATCCTGAGCCCGACCCATGAGTCACCGACGGACCTACACGCGGTAATCGCCCTACTACCAATAACAACACCCAGGGACCCAAGACCATGCTCTCCATGCGAAAACGCCTCGGCGTGCTGCTGTTCTCGCTGTGTGCCACCACCGTTTCCCACGCCAAGGAATGGACCGAGATCCGCTTTGGTGTCTACCCCGAATATCCCCCCTTCGAATCCGTTGCCGCCGATGGCAGCCTGCAAGGCTTCGACATCGAACTGGGCAACGCCATCTGCTTGAAATTGCAGGTCAAATGCACCTGGGTTCACAACGAATTCGATGGCATGATCCCCGCCCTGCGTGCACGCAAGTTCGACGCCATCATGTCGTCGATGGCGGTTACTCCGGCGCGCCTGAAACAAATCGACTTCACCCACAAACTGTTCCTCAGCCCGACCTCGGTGATCGTGCGCAAGTCGGCTGATTTCGGCGACACGGTCGAATCACTCAAGGGCAAGCAGGTCGGCGTGCTGCAGGGCTCGCTGCAGGAAGCCTACGCCCGCGCCGTGCTGGCGCCGCTGGGCGCGCAGGTCAAGGCCTACCAGGCCCAGGACCAGAACTACGCCGACCTGATGAACGGGCGCCTCGACGCCACCGTCACCGACAAGCTCGAGGCCCAGCTCAACTTCCTCTCCAAGCCTGAAGGCGCCGACTTCAAGAGCGGCCCGGCGATCAAGGACCCGACCCTGCCGCTGGATATCGCCATGGGCCTGCGCAAGACCGACCCGGAGCTCAAGGCCCTGCTCGACAAGGGTATCGCCATGATCCATGCCGATGGCACCTACGCCGAGATCCAGAAGAAGTATGTCGGCGACCTGGACATCTACAACGAGTGACCCGGCAGGCTGCCCGCCTCCCTGTGGGAGCGGGCTTGCCCCGCGATAGCCTCCCCGCGAGATTCCGCCCATGCACGATTTCCTCTCAAGCGGCCTGCAAGGCTTCGGCCCGCTGCTGGCCCAAGGCACCTGGATGACGATCAAGCTGGCCTTGTTGTCGCTGGCCTTGAGCCTGTTGCTCGGCCTGCTCGGCGCCAGCGCCAAGCTGTCCCGCTCCCCCCTGCTGCGCGTACCGGCCACCCTCTACACCACGCTGATCCGCAGCGTTCCCGACCTGGTACTGATCCTGCTGATCTTCTACAGCATGCAGATCTGGCTCAACGACCTGACCGAGGCGCTGGGCTGGGACTATGTGGAGATCGACCCATTCGGCGCCGGCGTGATCACCCTCGGCTTCATCTATGGCGCCTACTTCACCGAGAACTTCCGTGGCGCCATCCTCAGCGTGCCGGCCGGCCAGCTGGAGGCGGCCACCGCCTATGGCCTGAGCCGTGCCCAGCGCTTTCGCCTGGTGTTGTTCCCGCAATTGATGCGCTTCGCCCTGCCGGGGCTGGGCAACAACTGGCTGGTGCTGCTCAAGTCCACCGCACTGGTCTCGATCATCGGCCTGGCCGACTTGGTCAAGGCCGCGCAGAACGCTGGCAAGACCACCAACGACGTGCTGTTCTTCCTGAGCCTGGCGGGGCTGGTCTACCTGCTCATCACCACCCTCTCCAACCGCCTGTTCAAGCACCTTGAGCGGCGCTACAACATCGGCATCAAGGAGCTGGCGCGATGATCGAACTCCTTCAGGAATACGGCCTGGCCTACCTGTACAGCGATGGCAACGGCCTGTCGGGGCTGGCCATGACCCTCTGGCTGTTCGTCGCCAGCATGGTCCTGGGCCTGGCCCTCTCGCTGCCCCTGGCCCTGGCCCGGGCATCGCGCAACGCCTGGCTGCGCTTGCCTGTGCAGCTGTATACGTTCGTGTTCCGCGGCACGCCGCTCTATATCCAGTTGCTGATCTGCTACACCGGCCTCTATAGCCTTCAGGTGGTGCGCGAGCATGCCCTGCTCGACCAGTTCTTCCGTAACGCGCTCAACTGCACGTTGCTGGCGTTCGTGCTCAACACCTGCGCCTACACCGTGGAGATCTTCGCCGGGGCCATCCGCAACCTGCCGGCCGGTGAGCTGGAGGCAGCCCAGGCTTATGGCCTGAGGGGCTGGAAGCTCAACCTGTTCCTGGTGCTGCCCGCCGCCCTGCGCCGCTCGCTACCGGCCTACAGCAACGAACTGATCCTGATGCTGCATGCTACCTCGCTGGCCTTCACCGCCACCGTCGCGGACATCCTCAAGGTGGCCCGCGACGCCAATGCCGCGACCTTCCTGACCTTCCAGGCCTTTGGTGTGGCCGCCCTGCTGTACATGCTGCTGTCCTTCGCCCTGGTCGGCCTGTTCCGGCTGGCCGAGCGCCGCTGGATGCGCTTCCTTGTCCCTGCCCGAGGCTGATTTCATGACTGCTACCGCACTGCCACTCACCACCTTCGAACAGGCCCCAGCAGCGCACCCCCATGCCGGCGCCATCAAGCTCAGCGTCGAGGGCCTGCACAAGCACTACGGCGAGCACCAGGTGCTCAAGGGCGTCTCGCTGCAGGCGCGCAAGGGCGACGTGATCAGCCTGATCGGCGCCAGCGGCTCGGGCAAGAGCACCTTCCTGCGCTGCATCAACTTCCTCGAGCAGCCCGACGCCGGCAGCATTACCCTCGATGGCCAGACATTGGAGATCCATCCCGGTACCCGCACCCCGCCACCGGCCCAGTTGCAGAACCTGCGCACGCGCCTGGCGATGGTGTTCCAGCACTTCAACCTGTGGAGCCACCTCACGGTGCTGGAGAACATCTGCCTGGCGCCGCGCAAGGTACTGGGCGTCAGTGCCAGCGAAGCCGAGGCGCGTGCCCGCAAGTACCTGGACAAAGTCGGCCTACCGGCGCGCGCCGCCGAGCAGTACCCGGCGTTCCTCTCCGGTGGCCAGCAACAACGCGTGGCCATTGCCCGGGCGCTGGCCATGGAGCCGGAGATCATCCTCTTCGACGAACCCACCTCGGCCCTCGACCCAGAGCTGGTCGGCGAAGTGCTAAAGGTGATACAGACGCTCGCCGAGGAAGGACGTACCATGCTCATGGTCACCCATGAAATGGGGTTCGCCCGCCAGGTGTCGAGCCAGGTGCTGTTCCTGCACCAGGGCCTGGTCGAAGAGCACGGCAGCGCCGAGATCCTCGACCGGCCCCAGAGCGAGCGCCTGCGGCAGTTCCTCTCCAACCGCCTCAAGTGAAGTCACGCCGCATATGGATACCAAGGCCACTAGCCCCGCCGCCGCATCGCTGGATCGCATCGATGAAGCCATCATCGACGTGCTGCGCCACCAAGGAAGGATCACCTATGAAAAACTCTCCACCCTCGTGCACCTGACGCCCAGGCCTTGCCTGGAGCGGGTGCGCAAGCTGGAACGACGCGGCGTTATCCGCGGCTATGGGGCGATCATCGACCTGCAACAGGTCTCGCCCGGCCTGTCGTTGCTGGTGCTGGTGGCGCTGTCCAACCAGAGCGGGCGCTCCGCGCAGAAGGCCTTCGAAGCCACCGTGCGGGCTTGCCCGCAGGTGTACGAATGCCAACTGATCAGCGGCCATTTCGACTACAGCCTGCGCATGCGCTGCCGCGACATGGAGCATTACCGGGTACTGACCGAGACCTGGATGAACAACGACGAGTTGCACATCGACAAGCTGGTCGCCCATCCGGAGCTGGCGGCGGTCAAAAGCATGGCGCCCCTGGCCTGAACCACCACGCCGCCCGCTGGGTGCTATCCATGTAGCCCGGGCGGGCGCGCGGGTGCCGCTACGCTCGCTGCTCTTTTCGTACATGAAGCAGCAGCGATGACCCACTCCCCGCTTTCCCCCCACCTCGCTTTCATTCACCAACGCCTGCCCGCCTGGCTGGCGCAGGCATCGCCGGCTCAACGGAGAGCCCTTGAGCGGCGAATTCGTCGCAGCCACACCGCCAGCCGTCGGGTAGCCGAGACACTGGCGCCACTCGAGGATATCGAGGCTTTCTGCCGCCCGTTGCTCGAACAGGCCCTGCGCGACTGGTTCCCGCAGGCCACGTTGCCTGCGGTCGACCTGGGCCGGGTACTGATGGGCCGGCACGATCAGTCATGGCTGGAGGCGGCGCTGCAGAACTTCGACAGCGATGACAAGCCGACCCTCCTCGACACCGCAGGCGCCACCCGACACTCCACCGTGGATGTCGACAGCTTCGTCAAAGGCGTGCGTAACCTCGACCTGGGCCAACGCTACCGGTACCACCTGGCCGATCGGATCGACACCGACGACTTCCGTGAGTTGCTGCGCCAGCAGGACCATGCCGCGTTCGCCGCCGCCCTGAGCCTGGCCCACCTGCGGGGCCACGTGAAAGCCCAGGGTGCCTTGATCGGCGAAACCGTGGTGGCCGGCTTGGCTGAATCGGCCCGGCGCGAACTGCATTGCAGCTTCCTGAGCCTGTTCGGCATGCCCTTGAATGGTCCGATGCTGATCCATCTCGACCCCTCCCGGAACATCGACACCTGCCTGCTCTACCTGCCTGGCCACCCCAGCAGCCCTTTGCGTGAATATGCTTCGCAGACAGTGGCAGTCGCGGCGCTCACCCAACGGCTGTGGAACGCGCAGGAACGGAAGTTCTTCGTCCGCTACGTCGACCTCGCCAACCAGCCACGTTTTGTCGCGCATCTGCGTGCCACCCTTTACCCGCGCTATCCCTATGCCCGAGTGCATACCTCCCTGCCCGTGCTGGAGAAGGGCGAAAGCGTCAGCTGGTTCAGCCGCGCCTTCCCCTCACCAAAAGGTATCTGGCAAGAAACACTCGACAAGAACGCACGACTGCACTTCACCACCACCCCATGGCGCAAGGACGCGTTCGTCGAACGTGCCCGCACCCAGGTCGAGCGCCGCCTGCAGGACGCCGCGGCGCTGGCGGTACCGACCGCGCAACGTGATGCGCTGGCACGTCTGGCGCGCATCGAAGGCTGGCTGGGTATCGGCCTGACGGTGCTCAACGTGGCGGGCTTGTTCCTGCCGGGGCTGGGCGAGGTGATGCTGGTGGTTGGCGGCGCACAGTTGGTCGATGAGTTCCTCGAGGGCGTGCACAGCGCCAATGAAGGTGATGCCGATGCTGCCATCCGCCAACTCTTCGATGTCTTCGAGAACCTGGTGCAGTTCGCGGCCTTGGGGGCTGCCGTGCACTTCAGCGAACCGGTGGGCGTTCTGCAGGGCTGGCACCAGGTCGGTGCCCCAGGCGAGGAACGCCTGTGGCATGGCGAGCTGACGCCGTTTGCCCGTGCTCGCCCGTGGCCCGAAGGGTACGCCGTCGGCGCCAAAGGGCTGTACGAATGGCAAGGGCAGCAATGGTTGCAACGCGACACACTGGCCCTGCCGCTGGAGCGGACCAGTGACGGCACCCTGCGCCTGGCTGCCAGCAAGGGGCATCGCCACCAGCCTGCCCTGCTGGGCAACGGCCAGGGCAGTTGGCTGCTCGAACAGGATCGACCGCTGACCTGGCCGCAGGACGCGTTGCTGCGCCACCTCGGCCCGCTTGGGGTCGGGCTCGACCAGGCCACGCTGGAGCGGGCGCTGGTCAGCAGCGGCTACGACACCAGCGTGCTGCGTCAGACACTGGAAAATCACCGCCCACTACCAGCGCTGCTTGTCGATAGCCTGGAAGCACTCGGTGCTCGCCCAATGAACGGCACGCCCCCCGAGCCGGCATCGGCCGCCCCTCTCGCCCGGGCGTTCCCGTCCCTCAGCCGCCCGGCCCGTATGGAAATCCTCGCCCAGGCCAATCCACGCGACCTGGCCCAACTGCAACGCACCGGCCGGCTGCCGCTGCCCATCGCCGAGACCGCGCGCCTTTATGCACGCGAAGGCCGCATCAACAAGGCGCTGGCCCGATTCCACCAGGCGTCGGGCAACGTGCCCGACCGCGACACCCTGGCGCTGGGCGCGCTGCAACGCCTGCCTGGCTGGACTGGCGAAGTACGGATAGAAGTCCGCGAGGCACGCCTGGGCGGGCCGCTGAAGGCCGCTGCCGGCAAACCTGGACATCCTGCCAAAGTGCTGGCGCGCACAAGCAGGGGGTATGTGCCCTTCGACGAGCACGGCCTCGAACTGGGCGGTAACAGCGACCTGTTCCATGCCCTCCTTCAAGCACTCCCAGACCGCGAACGCGTCGCCTTGGGCGTGCAGATAGGCGAGCCCGAGGCGCTGCGCGATAAACTGTTCGAATTCGCTGCCAGCGACCGTCGCCAGGCCGCGACCGATCTTGGCATGGTACCGGTGCGCCCGCTGTACCGGCTGCCATCCCGCCTCCCCGGTGAGCGACGGCTCGGCTACCGCCTCAGCGGCGGCGCCCGCGGCTGGGTGAGCGAAGATGAACTGTTCGATCAACTGTTCCCGGCCACGCCCACCGATGACCGGGAAATGCTGCGGTTGCGCCTGCGCTACCAGGCCGGGGACCAGCCAGGCGCGTTTGGCCGCCTGCTGACACGAATGCGCGCCGACTATCGCCAGCTCGATTTCGAACTGCAACGCTGGGTGCACGACCCCGAGGGCGTGAGCGTCGTCGGCCTGGAGCAGCGCAGCGCCCGCCGCGAGGCCTTGGCCCAGCGTATCCGCAGCGCCTGGCGCCGGGAAGGCACGGGCGACCCGTCCAGCAACATCGATCAAGTCACCCTGCTGATGGAAGTGCACCAACTGGACTCCCTGCCGGCAATCCCGGTGAAACTGCCCCATGTACGCCAACTCACCGTCAATGGCCTGACCGATCCGCACGCCACGAACCTTGGACAGCTGCTCAAGGCGTTTCCCGGCGTGCGCCACCTGGACCTGGCGCAGAACGCCCTCAATCGCCTGCCCGCCACCCTGGGAGAACTGAGCGAGCTGCAATCGCTCGATCTGTCGGAGAACAACATCGACCTGGATGAGGCCAGTAGCCTCACCTTGATCGGCCAGTTGCCCCAGCTGCGCCGGCTCAACCTCACCGATGGCATCCAGGACCTGTCGGAGGCGGCGCTGGAGAGGCTCGCGCAATTACCTGCGCTGAGCTGGTTCCAGGCAGACGCGAACGAGCTGGCGCTCGGCGCCGAGCATTTCCGGGCGCTGCAACACTGGCCGGCATTGCGCGGGATAAGCCTGGGCCGTAACGCCATCGTGCTGGATGAGCTTGGCCGATCGGCACTGGCAGGCCTGAACCGTCTGGAGGCCTTGATGCTTTACGACAACCCGCTTTCTCTCGCGCCCGATGTCAGCGGATGGACCGCGTTGCAGCAACTGGACCTGGAAAGCACGGGCATCAGCCAATGGCCCGAAGGGTTGACGACGTTGATGAACCAACAGCCGCTGGCACTGCGCCAGATCGACCTGAGCCACAACGGCCTGACCGATGCCCCCGACCTGCGCAACAGTGCCTTCGCCCGTTCGGTGCGGGACGACGTCCCGGACATCGCCTATTCGGTCAACGACAACCCGTTCGGCGACGCCGCGCGCCAACGCCTGGAGAACGCCGGCCTGCAGACCACCGCTCCCGGCCGGGGCCCCATTGAATGGTCGGATGGCTGGCCGCCGGAGCTGCAGATCCACTTGTCCGACACCATGGAAGATCCCCAATGGCATGCACTTTACGAGCTGTTCGACAGGCTGATGTACAGCGCCGAGTACCAGCGCAGCCCTGAAGCCGTGCGCCGCCGCATGCAACACGTGGTTCGCACGCTGGCCGGCAGCCAGGATGGCCTGGCGCAAGCCAGCTGGGGCCAGGCCCAGTTGCATCAGCAAATCGGCGACCTGCTCAGGGATGCCGGCCAGCAATGTGTCGACCAGGCCAGCCTGCTGTTCCAACAGGTCGAGACCGACGTGCAGGTGTGGCAGGCGGTGAACCGCGCCGCGCCCGGGCTGGCCGACGAGGCGGTCGCCGTGGACGCTGCGGGCAGCCTGTACCGCCAGCGCCTGCTGGACGCTCGGGTGGGCGAGCTGTATCAGGCCCGGGTGAACCGGCGCCGCTACCTGGCCGAGGCGACCGACGACCTGCAACGTCAGGCCGCACCGCCACGCCACACCGATGACGATATCGCCGATGCCGCGCTGACCGAGCCCGACTACCTGCTCGATGAACTGGAGATGGCCCTGCACGCGCGCATGCAGTTGCGCGAACGCCTGCACTTGCCGGCACAACCCAGTGAAATCAGGTATGCCTATCTGGCACGTCTCAGCGAGGCGACACTGCAGCGTCTGGCAGTGGGGGTCGAAAGTAGCTACAACGCCCAACGCCTGGGCCAGTGGGCAATGGCGCAGCCCTTCTGGCAAGCCTGGCTGCAACGTCTTTCGCCCCAGGCCTTCGAAACCCTGGCGCGTACCTGGGAAGGCGCATCGGAGTACTACGACGCGCTCGCCAGCGCGGGCGGCATCGACGGCGACTACACCGGCCCGCCCGTGCCCGAGGCGTTCATCGACGCGTTGCAACGCGAGGTCGACGACATCCCAGGCCTAGCCTGGCGCCTGGGTGGCATCGTGCAAAGGTTCGACCTGGGCGCTGCACGCTTTGCCCCTCACTTACCGGCCGTGCTCGACCGGGTTGGCGGTGTCCTGCTGCAGGCTCGGCGCAACGCCGAGGCGGCCTTGCAGGCAACGCTGACCGACACGCTGGTTCAGGCGCATGCCCTGCCACGGCAATCGGCAGGCTGACAACCGCGCTGCTGGCGGGGCGCCCGCTCGCCCCGCCTCAACCCGCCAGCCACTGCGAAGGCTGGCGATAACCTGCCACCCACCCGACCACCTCGCCCGCCGGCATGGGCCGCGCAATGCCGTAACCCTGGGCCAGCTCGCACCCCAGCCCCATCAGCACCCGCCCGTGCTCGACGGTTTCCACCCCTTCGGCAATCACTTCCCGGCCGAACGCACGCGCCAGGCCGATCACCGCACCGGCGAGGGCCAGGTCGTCGTGGTCATGCAGGATGTCGCGCACGAACGACTTGTCGATCTTGATGGTCTGTGCCGGCAGGCGTTTGAGGTAGCTCAGCGACGAGTAGCCGGTACCGAAGTCGTCCAGCGAGAAGCGCACGCCAAGTGCGCGGCAGGCATCCAGGCAGTGGCCGACCCGCGCCAGGTTATCGATGGCCACCGACTCGACGATCTCCAGGTCCAGTAGCGCTGGGTCCACGCCGGGATGACGCTCGAGGAGCCGCGCCAGGCGCTGGGAAAAGTCGCCACGCTGCAACTGGCGGGCGGCGATGTTGACGCTCAAGGACCACCCCCGCCCTTCCTGCCGCCATTGGCCCAGCTGGGCCAGCGCCTGCTCGATGACCCACTCGCCCAGTTCGACGATCAGGTCGGTCTGCTCCACCAACGGCAGGAACTCGCCCGGCGGCACCGGCCCTTTCGCGGGGTGCATCCAGCGCAACAACGCCTCGAACCCGATCACCTGCCCGCTGCGCATGTTCACTTTCGGTTGGTAGTGCAGGCACAGCTCGCCCTGGCGCATGGCCTGGCGCACACGCGCCACGGTCTGGTGCGTGGCCTTGAGTTCCAGCGCCTGGGACACGTCGAACAGGTGGTAGCGGTTGCGCCCTTGCTGCTTGGCCACGTACATCGCCTGGTCGGCGTGACGCACCAGGGTGTCGGCGTCCTCGTTGTCCTGGGGGAACAAGGTCACGCCGATGCTAGCGCTGAGGGTCAGGGCGTGTTCACGGACCACGTAGGGGGCCGCCAGCGACAGCAGCACCCGTTGCAACGCGGCATGCAACTGGCGGGGGCCCTCGATGTGGCGCAGGATCAGCACGAACTCGTCGCCCGATAACCGCGCCACCGCGTCGCCGCCGCGCAGGATGCCCTGCAGGCGTTGCGCCACCTCGACCAGCAACAGGTCGCCGGTGGCATGGCCATAGCCATCGTTGACCGCCTTGAAACCATCCAGGTCGAGCATGCACACCGCCAGCGGGATGCGCTCGCGGCGGGAGAACGCCAGGGCCTGGTTGAGCAGGTCGGACAGGTACGCGCGGTTGGGCAGCCCGGTCAGCACGTCATGCCCGACACGCCACTGCAAGGTGTGCAGTAACTGGCGCTTCTCGGTAACGTCGAAGCGGATCGACACGTACTTGTGCACCTTGCCGCTGTGCGGGTCGATCAGCGGCACCATGGTGCTGTCCACCCAATACAAGGAACCGTCCTTGGCCCGGTTGCAGATCTCGCCTTTCCATACCCGGCCGGCCGCCAGGGCGCTCCACATGTCGAGGAAGAACGCCGGCTCGTGCAGCCCGGAATTGAGAATACGGTGGTTGGCGCCCAGCAGTTCCCCGCGGCTGTAGCCGGAGATACTGCAGAACTGCTGGTTGACGTAGGTGATACGCCCACTCAGGTCGGTCTCGGAAAAAATCGCGGCCGCATCCACGGCCGCGCGGTAGATATCATCCATAAATAGCCCGCCCTAGCGGTTGAAGCGCTCCACCAAGGCGCGCAATCCGGCGCAGACCTGCTCAAGCTCGGCCCCGCGCGAAGCGGCGGCGTTGGCCCGCCGGGCACTCTGCTGCACCGTGCCGGCCACGCCGTTGATCTGCCGCGAGACATCCTCGGCCACCGCCGACTGCTCCTGGGAAGCGGCGGCCATCTGCTGGCTCATGTCGCTGATACGCAGCACAGCCTGGCGGATGCCTTGCAGCGCCTGCTGCGCCTGGGCCACCTGGGTGACCCCCTGTTCCGCGCCTGCGAGGCCTTGGCTGGCGATGCTCACGGCCTGCCCCGCACCATCGCGCAGGCTGTCGATGATCGCCTGGATGTGCAGGGTGGACTGACGGGTCTTGTCGGCCAGCGCGCGCACCTCGTCGGCGACCACGGCGAAACCGCGCCCCTGCTCGCCGGCCCGCGCCGCCTCGATCGCAGCATTGAGCGCCAGCAGGTTGGTCTGCTCGGCAATGGCGCGGATCATCCCGGCGGCCTCGGCGATATCACCGGTCTGACCGGCCAGGTCGTTGACCGCCTGGTTGATCTGCCCGACCGTGCCGGCCAGGTCGCGAATCGCCGCGCCGCTGGCGTCGGCGACCTGGCTGCCCTGCTCGGCGAGCAGGTGCGCGGTGTGCGCCTCCTGCGCTGTCAACTGCACGTGGCCGGCGACTTCGCCGATGGACGCGGCCATCTCGGTCATGGCGGTGGCGGTCAGGTCGGTCTCGGCACGCTGCTCGAGCAAGGCCGACTCGGTACCACGGGACAAGCGCCCAGCATCCAGGGCGGCCTCGGCCATCTGCGCGGCCAGGTCGCTGAGACGGGTAAGCGCGGTCTTCAGCCGCGCCTCTTCGCTGATCAGGATCAGCTCCAACTGCCCGGCCGCACCCGGCAGGTCGCTATAGGTCAACGCCGCCACCGGATCGCTGAAGGTGTTGCCCGCGCCTTCCGCGATGCGTCGCAGGTGACGACCGATCCGGCTTTGCGCCCAGGCCCCGACACCGGCGAACAGTGCCAGGGTCAGGCCTTGGGCCGCCAGGCCTGGCCACAGCTGGTTGACGCCGATAGCCAACACGCCGCCGAGCAAAGGCAGGGTCATGCCGCGTGCCAGCAGGGCCAGGCGGCGTGCCGGTGACAGCGCCGCCTTGCCCGCGCGCAACCGCGCATACAACGCTTCGGCCCGGGCGATCTGCTCACGGCTGGGGCGCACGCGCACCGACTCGTAGCCGACCACCCGGCCCTGCTCCAGGATCGGCGTGACGTAGGCGTTCACCCAGTAGAAATTGCCGTTGCGGCAGCGGTTCTTGACGATACCCATCCAGCTGCGACCCGCCTTGAGGTACTGCCACATCAGCTCGAACACCGCCTCGGGCATGTCCGGGTGACGCACCAGGTTGTGCGGGCTGCCGATCAGCTCTTCCTGGCTGTAACCGCTGATAGCGGCGAACTCGGCATTGCAGTAGGTAATCAGGCTGGCCGTGTCGGTCGCCGAGATGAGCCGCTGGTGCTCGGGAAAGCTTTGCTCGACCGGATTGACCGGCAGGTTCAGACGCACGATGAGACTCCCTTCATAGGCGGTCCGACGAGTGGCCTGGCGGGTCGCCAGGGGTGCCGGAACCGTTCATCCCGGATCAGTTCCAATGTTCGACAACAGGCGCACGCAAGCCGGCAGATGGCCGGATCACCTTGGACAATTGCTTGAATGGCTGACCAATCAAAGCGGCGAATTCTACGAATTCCATCACACTTTGCAAATAAAGGTGATGGATCATGGCGTTGCACTGCGCCGGCAGATATCGTTAAGTGCTTGATTCTAAATGGGAATTAAGCGATGACCAGAACAGGCCTCGGCCCTGCCCTGCGCCGCTACCGCAAGCTGGCGAGCCTCACGCAGGCGCAACTGGGCGAGCGCACCGGCTTCGACCCCAAGACCATAAGCCGCTTCGAAACCGGCACGTACACCCCCAGCATCGATGCGCTGATGAACTTCGCCGAAGCGCTGGGGGTGAAACCCAAAGTCTTTTTCGCCGAGCCGGACGACGAAGAAGAGCAACGCGCCTACCTGTTCGGCGTCATCCACAATGCCCCGCCCAAGGACCTTGGCAAACTGATCGCCGCCGTCGATCAGGCCCTGTCCAAACCCTGATATCCCCCGCGCACCACGCTAGAGCAGGTTCTCCATCGATGCACCACAACTGGTCAGACCGGTCAGGCCAAAAAACCTTGCAATGTCTGAATTTTCGGCGTTTCATGGCCCTCGCAGTGAACAAACCGGTAAGACCACAATAATTAAGTCCTGCACTCTTTCGCTCCGTGTGGCTGGGGGGCAAGGACACCGACCAGAGACTCCTCCCATGCTCAAATGGTGTTCGCGTTCGATCTTCCTCCAGGTAGTGCTCGGCCTTGCTCTCGGCATCGTCTGCGGTCTGAGCTTCCCCGACCTCTCCCTGCAACTCAAACCCCTGGGTGACGGCTTCATCAAGCTGATCAAGATGCTCATCGGCCTGATCGTGTTCTGCGTGGTAGTCAGCGGCATTTCCGGCGCCGGCGACCTGAAGAAAGTCGGGCGCATCGGCCTGAAGTCGGTCATCTACTTCGAAGTGCTGACCACCCTGGCCCTGGTGATCGGCCTGGTGTTCGCCTTCAGCAGCGGCATCGGCAGCGGCGCCAACATCCACCTGGACCAGCTGTCCAGCGCCGATGCCGGAGCCCTCGCCGAACGCGGCCAGCACATCCACGGCACGGCCACGTTCCTGATGGACCTGATCCCGACCTCGGTGGTCGGCGCCTTCGCCGACAACAACATCCTCCAAGTGCTGCTGTTCTCGGTGCTGTTCGGCAGCGCGCTGAACCTGGTCGGCGAATCGGCCTCGGGCATCTCGCGGCTGATCAACGAACTGAGCCACGTGGTGTTCCGCATCATGGGCATGATCGTGCGCCTGGCCCCCATCGGCGTGTTCGGCGCCATCGCCTTCACCACCAGCAAATATGGCCTGAGCTCGCTGCAGCACCTGGGTGGCCTGGTGGCGCTTTTCTACCTGACCTGCGCCGGCTTCGTGCTGATCGTTCTCGGTACAGTGATGCGTATTTCCGGCCTGAAGCTGCTGCCACTCATCAAGTACCTGCGTGAAGAGCTGACCATCGTGCTCGGCACCGCTTCGTCCGACGCCGTGCTGCCCCAGGTGATGCGCAAGCTCGAGCACCTGGGGATCGGCAGCTCCACGGTCGGGCTGGTGATCCCCACCGGCTACTCGTTCAACCTCGATGGCTTCTCCATCTACCTCACCCTGGCCATCGTGTTCATCGCCAACGCCACCGGCACACCGCTGGCCATGACCGACCTGCTGACCATTCTTCTGGTGTCGCTGGTGACTTCCAAGGGCGCCCACGGCATCCCAGGCTCGGCGCTGGTGATTCTCGCCGCCACCCTGACCGCCGTGCCGGCGATCCCGGTGGTGGGCCTGGTGCTGGTGCTGGCGGTGGACTGGTTCATGGGCATCGGCCGGGCACTGACCAACCTGATCGGCAACTGCGTCGCCACCGTGGCCATCGCACGCTGGGAGAAAGATATCGACCTGGAACGTGCGCACAATGTGCTGGCCAACAAACCTGGCTTCGCGCCGATCACCCGCAAGCAGGGCCAACCCCATCAACAGGAATTCTGAGCCACGCGAGGCCGGCGCCCGGCGCCGGCCCGTCAGACGCGAAGATTCAGCGTCAACCAAGGAGCGAAACGTGATCAGCTCGTCGACGGTAGTCAATTCAGTGGTGGAGAAACTCCGCCAGGCCCTGGCCCGTGGCCAGTGGCGCAGCGGCGACATGCTGCCCGGCCAGCGCGAGCTGGCCGAGCAGCTGGGCATCAGCCGCCCCAGCCTGCGCGAGGCGGTCACCGTGCTGGAAACCCTGGGCCTGGTGCGCTCGATGCCGGGCAAAGGGGTGCTGGTGCTGGACGCCGAAAGCGCCCAGGCCCAGGAACCGGAGGCCATCGCCGCCGCCAGCCTGGCCGACGTGCTCGAACTGCGCTACACCCTCGAACCCTTCATCGCCGGGCTGGTCGCACAATCGGCGGGCAGCCAGGACATCGGCCAGTTGCGCCTGACCCTGATGGACATGCGCGAGGCCCTCGACGCCAGTGACAGCGAGGCCGGCATCAATGCCTACATCGCCTTCCACGAGGCGCTGTTCGCCCTGACCACCAACCCGATCTTCCAGAGCGTGGTGCAGCAGACCGGCAACGCCCTCAAGCAGAGCGCCGAAATGCTGCGCAATTCGCCCGAGCACCTGGCCGCGCGCCTGAGCGAGAACGAAGCCGTGGTGCGGGCCATCCGCGAGCGCAACAGCGCCAAGGCCAGCCAACAGATGCGCCTGCACATTCTCGCCGAGGGCCAGCGCATGGGCATTGCCCTGAACATTCCGGACGACCAACCGGGCACCTGAATAAAGAAGGAGAGCGACCATGACCGCCTGCGCCCAAGCCGCCCCCCACCTGCCTGCCCTGCTCGGTATCGGTGAAACCCGCCTGTCGGCCGAACAGATCTACCCACGCCTGTTCGACGCCATCCTCGAACAGCGCCTGCCACCGGGCACCGCGCTGCCCGAGCAGGCCCTTGGTAATGCCTTCGGCGTCAGCCGCACGGTGATCCGCCGGGTGCTCGGCCGCCTGTCCGACCAGCAGGTGATCGTGCAGCGCCCCAGCCACACCGCGCAGCTGGCGGCGCCCGATGCGCAGCAGGCGCGCCAGGTGCTCAGTGCCCGGCGCCTGGCAGAAACCACATTGATCGGCCTGGCCACCCAGCGTGCCCGGCCGGCGCAGGTCCGCCAGTTGCGCCAGTTGGTGGAGCGTGAACGCCTCCACCACGAGCAGGGCCAGCGCTGTACGGCGATCCGCCTGGGCGGCGAGTTCCACATGAAGCTGGCGCAGATGGCCGCCAATGCACCGCTGGCGCGCTTTCTCAATGGCCTGGTGCCGATGACCTCGCTGATCATTGCCCGCTACGAATCGCCCTGTTGCGAGCACTGTGCCTGGCAAGAGCACGCGGCGATCATCGACGCGGTGGAAAGCGGCGACAGCGAAGTCGCGCTGGCCCTGATGCACGAACACCTCGACCGTCTCGAGGCCAAACTCGACCTGGAGTGACACCCTCCCCTGTAGCGATGCGAACGGGCCAGTGCAGTCAGTACACTTCTGGTCGCACAGGGATGCGCGAACACCATGAGGCCCTTTTCATCTGGAGACACCATGAACCACAGCATCGTGCCGGTGGGCACGGAACACTACGAGCGCCTCACCGAGCTCTGGGAAGCCTCGGTAAGGGCAACCCACGATTTTCTGCCTGAAGGCTATATAGAGCGCCTGCGCCCACTGGTGCGCGAGCAGTACCTGGGTTTCGTCGAGCTGCGCGCCTGGCGCGATGATGACGGACGCATCCTTGGCTTTGCCGGCGTGCATGACGGCAAGCTGGAAATGCTCTTCGTCGATCCCGCCTGCCGTGGCCAGGGTATCGGCAAGGCACTGCTGGCCAGCGTGGTCGATGGGCTGGGCGTAAGCGCGGTCGATGTCAACGAACAAAACCCCCAGGCGGTGGGGTTCTACCTGAAGCAGGGGTTCGTCCGGGCCGGACGGTCCGAGGTGGATGGGCAGGGTGATCCCTATCCGTTGCTGCACCTGAAACTGGGGGGCTGACATGCCAATCGAACCTGCAAAGAGGGCCGCTTCGCGGCCCAACCTATACTTCGGATAATTCACCCACAGCCTCTTGCCTGGGAGGCAATCCACGTGAAATCCCTCCTCGTGGCATTCCCGCTCTGCCTCCTGCTGGCGCTTGCCGGCTGCGCCGGTAAACACCCACCTGCCCCACCCCCGCCACAAAACCTCCCGGCCGCCGTCTGGCAACGCATCGACCAGGAAATCATCGAGGCTTCGGCCGCCGCCGCAGGCTCGGCCAACGACTATGCCCGGCGCTCCATGCGGGTATGGAAACAACAGGTGCAGCAACGCACCGAGAACGACTTCATCCCTTGGTTCACCGGCTACTGGACCCAGCAATGGCTCACCCTCAAGGTGGCCTGGTACAAGATGAACAGCGACAACGAACCACCGGAAAAACGCCTGGCCCTGTACCTGCAGGAGCAGTACCACGAACGGGTGATCGAACCGGTGGCCGAACAGATCAACCCCGAGATCATCCGTGACCGCGCCAGCGAGCTGTACCTGCAACTGCTCGGCCAGCAGTTGCCTGAGATCACACAGCGCTACAACGCCCCGCCCGAGCAATTCAGCCAACGCCTGAACCATATCCAGGCCATCGCCCTGGGCCCGCCGGAGGCGCGCAATGCCACGCTCTACCAACTGCTCCGGGCCAAGTCGCTGGACCAGCAGCCGGCCTGGCAATCCTTGCGCCAAGCGTTGCACCAATTGGCAGCCAAGGCGCCCGGGCAGACAGAGGCCGGGCTGTCGTCCGTGGCCACCCGAGCCAGCGAGAAACTGGGCGCCACCCTCGCCCCGCGCGGGGCCGCCAGCGCCATCGCCGCGGCCGTGGGCAAGGCGGCGGGCGCTTTGATCTCGCTGGCGGCGGCCGGTTACGGAATCATCAGCCATGACCGCGAACAACCGCAGATGGTCGAACAGTTGCGGGTGATCCTCAATGTCGCGCTGAATGAGGAATGGCAGGAGCTGATGGAAAACCGCCAGAGCGGAGCCATGGCGGGGGTGTATTACCTGTCGGGGCAGGTGGAGGACAGTGTGCTCGGGAATCGTTCGCAGGAACCGTTGCTGATTCGCCTGCCGAATTGAAGCGACGAGTTCCGGTAGGAGCGGCTTCAGCCGCGATCACCCGCACAGCGGGTGCCACACACCGCGGTGCCTGCATCGCGGCTGAAGCCGCTCCTGCAAATCCGGTCGTTGAGCTCAGGCCGTTGCCAGGGCCGAGGCCGGCAGGCCGAAAATCCGATCGAACGCCCAGTTGTAGACGAAGGTGTAGCACGGCACCAGGATGATGAACGCCATGTCCACCAGCAGCGCCTCCAGCAAGGTCATGTCCAGCCACCAGGCGATCAGCGGGATCAGGTACACCACCAGGGTCAGCTGGAAGCCGATGGCATGCGCCACCCGCCGCGCCAGGCTGCGCCCGCGCTTGGCCTGGCGGCTCTCCCACCACTCGAACAGGCTGTTGTAGATGAGGTTCCAGGCCATGGCGATGGTGGTGATCATCACCGCCAGCGGGCCGGTGTGCGAGGCCTGGGTGTCGGAGAGGTAGGCCAGCCCCAGGGTCGACATGCACAGGCCGATGAGTTCATAAAAGGTCACGTAGACCAGTTTTCGTTTGAGTCCTTGCACGGAATTACCTTGATTGCGGGTACGTCGAAAGCGGGCATGATGCTTCAACGAACTTGACAGCAAAAGTAAGCAGCCATCAGATTTGCTGACACCTTCGCCTCCAGGGTTATCCGTGAACTTTTCCAGCGACACCATTCAATTGTTCCTCGCCGTGCTGGACCGCGGCTCGTTTTCCGCGGCGGCCCGGGCCTTGGGCCGAGTACCGTCGGCGGTGAGCATGGCCATCGGCAACCTTGAGGCGGAGCTGGGCTACGCCCTGTTCGACCGCGGCCCGCGCGAAGCCCGCGCCACCGCCCAGGCCCTGGCCCTGGAACCCCACGCCCGGCTGATCGCCGAACAGCTGGGGCTACTGGAGGTCCACGCCCTGGAACTGTCCCGGGGCCTGGAAAGCAGCCTGTCCATCGCCGTGGTGCCGGACATCGACCAGCAACCGCTGCTCAATGCCATCGCCCAGTTGGGTGACCGCCATCCGCTGCTCGACATCGAACTGCTCGCCGCCCCGCAGGAAGAGGCCCTGCAACTGCTCGACAGCGGCCGGGTCAACCTGTGCCTGGCCTTCGCCGGCCTGCAGGTTGACCCGCGCCGCAGCTTCCAGTACATCGCCATGGAATCGCTGGTGGCGACCCTCTCACCGCAGCATCCGGCTTATCTGCAAGGCCGTATCCGCGACCTCGAGGACCTGGTCAACCTGCGCCAGATCCTGGTGCGCAGCCGCGACCTGCCGCTGCTCGACCCGCGCTCGCTGATCGGCACCTCGCACTGGCGCACCGACAGCTTCGACCTCGCCCTGCAGATGGTCGAGGCCGGGCTCGGCTGGGGTGACCTGCCGCTGTCGCGAGTGGCTTCGTTGATCAACGCCGGGCGCCTGGTGCGCCTGGACTTTCGCAACACCCATAACGCCCTTGAATTGCCGGTACACGCCTTCTGGCTCAAGCAACAACCGCTCGGGCAGGCGGCCAGGGCGCTGGTGGCCTTGCTGGCTTCGAAACAACGTGTCACAGGGTAATGGCGTTTCTGCCAGGCACTGCGACATTTAGTCTTTCAACATTTTGCGCAAACGGCCGATACCGTGAAGACAGGCCCCGTCACTCGTGCCACAAGCATGCGGCGCCCTCCCTTCACTGAATCAAGGTCTCGAAACATGAACCTGAAATTCCGCCACAAGATCCTGCTCAGTGCCTGCGGCGTCGTCGTCCTGGCATTTGCGTTGTTCACGCTCTACAACGACTACCTGCAGCGCAACACCATTCGCCAGAACATCGAATCTTCGGTACGCCAGGCCGGCCTGCAAACCGCCAGCAGCGTGCAGAACTGGATGAGCGGGCGCATCCTGGTGCTGGAAAACCTCGCCCAGGACATCGCCCAGCAAGGCGCCGGCAACAACGTACCCGGCCTGGTCGACCAGCCGTCGTACACCAGCAACTTCCAGTTCACCTACTTCGGCCAGAGCACCGGCCTGTTCACCCAGCGCCCCGACGCCAAGATGCCTGACGGCTACGACCCGCGTCAGCGCCCCTGGTACAGCCAGGCCGTGGCCGCCAACCAGACCATGCTGACCCCGCCCTACCAAGCCGCGGTCGGTGGCCTGGTGGTAACCATCGCCATGCCGGTCAAGGCCAAGGCCAACGGCGAGCTGCTCGGCGTGGTCGGTGGCGACCTGAGCCTGAACACCCTGGTCGACATCATCAACGCCGTGGACTTCGGCGGCATCGGCCATGCGTTCCTGGTCGACCGCAATGGCCAGGTCATCGTCAGCCCTGACAAGACCCGGGTGATGAAGAACCTGAAGGACATCTACCCAGGCAGCCCACTGCGTGTCGAGCCCGGCATCCAGGAAGTCAGCCTCGACGGCAAGGACCGCATCATCTCCTTCGCCCCGGTGGAAGGCCTGCCGTCGGCGCAGTGGTACATCGGCCTGTCGATCGACAAAGAGAAAGCCTACGCCCCCCTGAGCCAGTTCCGCACCTCGGCGATCATTGCCATGCTCATCGCCGTGGCCGTCATCGCCGGCCTGCTGGGCCTGCTGATCCCGGTGCTGATGCGCCCGCTGACCACCATGGGCCGCGCCATGCAGGACATCGCCGAAGGCGAAGGCGACCTGACCCGCCGCCTGGTCGTGGAGCAGAAGGACGAGTTCGGCGAGCTGGCCACCTCGTTCAACCGCTTCGTCGAGCGTATCCACGCCTCGATCAGCGAAGTGTCGTCGGCCACCCGCCTGGTGCATGACCTGTCGGAGAAAGTGGTGGGCGCCTCCAACGCCTCGCTGACCGGCTCCGAAGAGCAGAGCATGCGCACCAACAGCGTCGCCGCGGCAATCAACGAACTGGGTGCCGCCACCCAGGAAATCGCCCGCAACGCCGCCGACGCCTCGCAGCACGCCAGTGGCGCCAGCGAGCAGGCCAACGGTGGCCGCGAAGTGGTCGAAGAAGCCATCAGCGCCATGACCGCGCTGTCCCAGCGCATCAGCGAGTCCTGCGAGCAGATCGAGACCCTCAACGCCAGCACCGACGAGATCGGCAAGATTCTCGACGTGATCAAGGGCATCTCCCAGCAGACCAACCTGCTGGCACTCAACGCCGCCATCGAAGCTGCCCGTGCCGGTGAAGCCGGCCGTGGCTTCGCCGTGGTCGCCGACGAAGTGCGCAACCTGGCCCACCGCACCCAGGAATCGGCGGAAGAGATTCACCGCATGATCACCAGCCTGCAGGTGGGCTCGCGCGAAGCGGTGCACACCATGAACACCAGCCAGGTGTCCAGCGAGCAGACCGTGCAGGTGGCCAACCAGGCCGGCGAGCGCCTGGCCAGCGTCACCCAGCGCATCGGCGAGATCGACGGCATGAACCAGTCGGTGGCCACCGCCACCGAAGAGCAGACCGCCGTGGTCGAGAGCCTGAACCTGGACATCACCCAGATCAACGCCCTCAACCAGCAAGGCGTGGAAAACCTCAACGAGACCCTGCGCCACTGCGACGCCCTGAGCCAGCAGGCCGGGCGCCTGAAGCAACTGGTGGGCAGCTTCCGTATCTAAGTCGTGCTCTTCGCCGGCAAGCCGGCTCCTACTGTAGGAGCCGGCTTGCCGGCGAACGGCCGCTCAGGCCACCGCGATATCCCTTACCCGCCGCACCTGACCATCCCTACGACGGCGACGCTGTCATTCCTGCCCGACGAACGCCTGCACCTCGATCTCCACATCCACCCCCAGCGCCAACGCCGAGGCCACCGTGGAGCGCACCGGCAACGCCGCGCCAAAGAACGACTTATACACCTCGTTGAAACCGGCGAAATGGCTCATGTCCGACAGCCACACGGTGCACTTCACCACCTGGTCGAAGCGCGCCCCGCATGCCGCCAGGCTTTCGCCGATCCGCTCGCAGGCCGCGCGGGTCTGCTCCTGAATATCGCCCTTGACCACTTCGCCGGCCGCATTCAGCGGAATCTGCCCGGAGAGGAACAGGAAGCCCCCGGCCTTCACCGCGCGGGAAAACGGAAACGGCAGGCTGCTGGGGAAACGCTGGATGTCATTGCTCATGGAACACTCCTTTCAGGGTTGGGAACAGATGAACTTATAACGTTCGAATTCGCCGACACTGCAACGTGCCCATCAAAACTATTGAACAGGTCAGCGGTTATAACCTAATAACGA
Organism: Pseudomonas entomophila; assembly: GCF_023277925.1. NCBI lineage: Bacteria > Pseudomonadati > Pseudomonadota > Gammaproteobacteria > Pseudomonadales > Pseudomonadaceae > Pseudomonas > Pseudomonas entomophila. Next base: position 609,482 of record NZ_CP063832.1, on the reverse strand, counting down.
ACAAGTCTATTTGGCTATAAAAAAATCTATATGCTGGCAAGCATCCGATCACGGGCAAGCTGGGCAGTCGAGTAGCGTATGGACGTAGGTTCTTTCGGTTTCACCATTGCCGGGCTGGTAGTGGGCTTCATCGTCGGCATGACCGGCGTTGGCGGCGGTTCGCTGATGACCCCGATCCTGCTGTGGTTCGGCATCAACCCAGCCACCGCCGTGGGCACCGACCTGCTCTACGCCGCCATCACCAAGGCCAGTGGCGTCTGGGTGCACGGGCGCAACAAGAACATCGACTGGAAGATCACCGGCTGGCTGAGCCTGGGCAGCGTGCCGGCCGCCGCCCTCACCCTGTGGTTCCTCAGCACCCTGCACACCGACACCTCTGCGCTGAACGCCATCATCAAGCAAGGCCTGGCGGTGGTGCTGATCCTCACCGCCCTGGCGATCCTGTTCAAATCGCGCCTGCAGGCCTTCGCCAGCAAGCATGCCGGCGATCACTACCAGCTCAGCGACCGCAGCTTGAACATCCTCACCGTGATCACCGGCGTGGTGCTCGGGGTGATGGTCACCCTGACGTCCATTGGTGCTGGCGCCCTGGGCACCGTGGCGCTGTTCCTGCTCTACCCGTTCCTGGTCACCCGCCGCCTGGTCGGCACCGAGATCGCCCACGCCGTGCCGCTGACCCTGGTCGCCGGCCTGGGCCATGCCGGCATGGGCAACATGGACTGGTCGCTGCTGGGCTACCTGCTGCTGGGGTCGTTGCCGGGCATCTACCTGGGCAGCCACCTGACCGGGCGCATCTCCGACCGCGTGCTGCGGCCGTGCCTGGCGACCATGCTGCTGCTGATCGGCTACAAGCTGGCGTTCTGATTCGGGGCTAACCCTCGGCCCGCCACAGCACCGGCCAGAACTCCGGTTTCACATAACCGCAACGGTCCATCCTGGCCACCCGCTCCGGGCGCATGAGCGCACCGTCGTAGCGCCAGTGCTGCACCAGGCCACAGCCGCGTTCGAGCAGGCTCTTGTCGGTGGCATACAGCTGGCCCGTGAGAGCGTCGAACGCCATGAAGCCACTCAGGTTGGGCGCCAGCAGTGGGACCGGTGCCTCTACGCTCAACTCGCTGACTTGATAGGGCGCACTGCGGGACACCCGGTACAGGTAGTTGGCGCAGAACTCCCCGCTGCATCCGGTGCTCAGGATCCCCAGGGCATGGGCTTCATCCAGCGGATGCAGCTCCAGGTTGTTGTAACGGCTGTCCTCCATCACCCCCTGCTCGGTCGCCCAGCGCAGCACCGCATCCCCCATCTCCTGGCGGTGGTTGTCATCCAGTGCCGGCGCCGCGATGTAGCGCGGCAAATGCGCCACGGGCGGTGCGGCGGGCACGCTGGCGGCGGGCGCATCCCCCACCCGCACCAGCGCATCGGCATGCCCGACCCGCGCCTGCACGGCATCGATCGCCAGCAGCGCGGCGCTGAGCCCCTGCAACGAAGCGACCACTTCGCCATCCTCGGTGAGCGCGCTCAGCCGTTCGCCATTGCGCAGTTGACGCAGCAACGCCAGTGCCTCATCGCCTTCAAGGCGCAGGTCGTAATCGTACTGACGCTGGATAGGCTGCCAGCCGGCCGACAGCGGCTGGCCATCGAGCAACAGCTGGTCCACATAGGTCGGCCCCACGCGCAGGGTCAGTTCGAGCGTGCCCTTGGGCCCCGCCTCGCGGCGCACGATGGTGTGCAGCCCGGTCATCAGCTCATCGTCAATCGCCAGCAAGGCCGTGCAGGCGCGGGTGTTGTCGCAGCCCACCGCCCAATCCTTGATCTCGCGGTACAGCGGCACCGGCTCAGGGGCCGCCGCCACCAGGCCCGGCAACAGCGCCAGGGCCAACCAGTTCCATCTTGTCGCACGTTCCATGCTGCGTCCTTGAGTCAGCTCGTCTCGAAAGGCGCCATGATTGCAGATACGCGGCAGAGTACAAGCACGGCCGCAGTGGTGACTGGCCACGGGTTTCTGGCAGTATCGCGTCTACCCCCACGGCCAGAAGCGTGACGATGCCCGAAACCGCCAGCCCCCTGCTGCACGCCCTGCGCGAAGGCACCCGCGCCTGCCACAAGGGCCTGGAACAACGCCTGCCGTTCTTCAGCGCAGGTTTCGACCTGCCGGCCTACCGGCGCCTGGTCGAGGCCTACCATGGCTTCCACGCGCCACTGGATGCCGCACTGGCCGGCTACCAGCCCCTCGAGCGACGCAAAGCGCCGGCCCTGGCCCGCGACCTGCGCGCCTTGAACCACACGCCCCACGCCATCGCCGCCCTGCCCCGCTGCCACTCCCTACCCGGCATCGACAGCGCGGCCAGCGCCCTGGGCGTGATGTACGTGCTCGAAGGCTCCACCCTCGGTGGCCAGGTGCTCAAGCGCGCCATGGCCGAACGCCTGGGCATCGACGCCGACAGCGGCGGCGCCTTCCTCGATGTGTATGGCCCGGCGACGGGCGCGAACTGGCGGGCATTCCTGCAACGGCTGGCCGAGGCGAGCGCTACAACCCAGGCCCAATCGGTCGACGCCGCCATCGCGACTTTCGAGTGCTTCGAGCAGTGGCTCGATCAACAAGGCGTGCTACTGCAGCCGGCCCTCCCCCTGTAGGAGCCGGCCTTGCCGGCGAACACCGGCAAAGCCGGTGCCAGGCACCCGCTTCAGGGCAATTCAGTACACCAGTCAAGCCAACCGCCCGCCCCGCCTGCCGACCAAGCGCAGCAACCGGGTGCCCCACGGCGTCAACACGATCGCCACCAGGCACAGCCCCCCGCACAACGCGGCGAACCCCAGTGCGCGCACCGGATGCAAAGGGTTGAAGTAGACCAGCACCACCAGCACCAGCAACAGCGCCAACCCATAACGGACCGCCGCCTGCGGGATGGCCACCATCAGCAGGTTGAAGAAGATGAACGTGTAGAACACCAGCATCGTGGCCAGGCCGACCCCGACGCCACGCGCCATGGGCGGGCCGACGTGCGCCCGGTAGAGGTCGAAGCCTAGCTGCAGTAGAAAGGGAAAGGCCACGCAGGCCAGGGTGTGCAACAGCAGGCGTGAAAACAGCGGCAACATTCTTCCTTGGTCCTATAGCCGGCCTGCAATCCCGAAAGGCCTTTGGCGGGGTTGCGGATGCTACGGGCAAGGCTGGCTGTCGACAAGCCACAGGCACCTTCGCAAGCAACCTCTCGATACAAGCAGCTGCTTTATGAACCAGGGTCATTGGCATCAACATCCCCACGTCAAAGACGTAGGGATGCGGTATGCTGACAATCATTGAGGCCCCACTTTTCTCAAAGCTGTGGCCAGACTACTGGAGCCTGGACGAACACGGCGCCTTCATGCACTACCTTGCCAACGAACCGGAAGCCGGAGCGGTCGTGCCAGGTTCGGGAGGGTGTCGCAAAGTTCGCTGGAGCTTGGACGGCCGAGGCAAGCAAGGCGCTGTCAGGATTATCTACACAGCTCAGCTCGCAAGTGGCGCTCTGGTCGTGCTGCTCATCTATGGCAAGGGCGCCACAGACAACATTCCCGCGCATGTGTTGCGCAAGATCGCGAAGGAACTGAATCATGCCCCTGACTGAGAAAGATCTACTGCTGCGAGACAGCAAGCGCGATATCGGTGCCGAATTGCTTGAATCCATCCGTGATGTAAAAGCCGGGCACCATGGCGCCGTTCACCAGGTCGAGTTGACCCCAGCCGCCGAAGCGCGAAGCAGAACCGGGTTGTCACAGTCTCGGTTTGCCGAACTGTTGGGGGTCTCTGTACGCACCTTGCAAGAATGGGAGCAAGGCAGGCGCAAACCTTCAGGGGCTGCCCGCTCCTTGCTCCATATTGCCGCCTCGCGGCCGGATGTGTTTCGCGAAGTGCTGCAGGCGCGTTGATAGCGGCCCCAGTGCAAACATCGTAAGCCCATTCGCCGGCAAGCCGGCTCCTACAACGAGAGCCAAATACTTCTGATGTAGGAGCCGGCTTGCCGGCGAACGGGCTTCGGCACTAGCCGCGCTCTATCCCGTCGAGCACCGCCGACGACAGCGCCAGGCCTTTCTCCAGGGAGTTCTCCGTCGCCACCAGCAGGCTGCGCAACGGCTCGCCTGCCCTTTCCAATGCCATCGCATTGGTTTCATAGGCCGCCCGCAGCGCGGCCACGGCGCACACCAGCGCATCCTCGCCGTCGATGCCGGCGTGTACCGAGAACATGGGTGGGTGGGCGTCGTTGCAGGTGCCGAAATGGGCATGGGCCGTGGTTGGGCGTGGGGGGTGGGTTTTATTGCGAGGGTCGAGGCTCATGGGTGAACCTCCTGGGGTAAGGCTTGGGGTGGATCGGGCACTATTTTCAGCATGGTTCAGCACTCCTGTACCGTCATGGGAAAACTGCCGAAATCCGCTTGCACTCGAATAGGTGGCAGCTATGCGCAGGGGTGCAAGACCGAGGATACAGGAACCCGGCAGACCCGAAGGTCTCCCAACGCATAGCCGCCATTGAAGAACCCTTGTCGCAGATAGCGACAGGCTCACAAGGCGCTTTCGCGCTGTACCTGTACGGGCTTGCACACCCGGTCGTTGAATTGGCAACGACCGGGCGAGACTAAGGAATGCGGCAGGCTGGAACAACAGCGAAAAGGCCGTGAAAGCTTGAATGGGAAATGGACTACATGGAATCAGGAAAGTCTGAAGAGCATTCTTACAGCTTGCTTATTCGAGGCCTTTGGACGCAGGGCTTTTGACCGCGTATTGGCGGCCAGGTGTTCGCCGTCGGCCTTGCAGCGCGCTCGAGATCGAGCGCCGCCCGCGCGGCGCATCGCGGATGAATCCGCTCCTACGCTTGTTGCAACGTGCCGCACCTGTGAGGCCATGGTTGCCAGCCTTGGCGCATGGCGTGAACCGGGCGGGGCGGCGGCAGTGCCAGCCGAAAAACCGCGCCGTACCAACAAGGCGAACAACCATGGCCTAGCGGTCATGGCCACGTTGCAACAAGCGTAGGAGCGGATTCATCCGCGATGCGCCGCGCGGGCGGCGCTCGATCTGATAGGCGCTGCACCTCTCCCGTCGTACACCTCGAAGCTTCGCAAAATTCGGCAAAACCAGGGACCAAGGCCAGCCCTTCTTCATTTCTTCTTACTGATTGATTGCTAAGTAAGTGCCATTCAAATCCGTCCCCTTTTCCGGAAGCATATTAAGTAAGTGCCATTCAAATCTGTCCCCGTTTCCGAACCCCTTTCCGCAAATCTGCCCCCTTTCCCCGTTTTGCACCACTACATCATCTCGATTTCACGGATTTGTTTTTTATGTAGTCATCCAGATAACCCTCTAAGGGTTTTGCTGTTCCGAGAACATGAAGCTCACCAGACTGCCTATCAATCAAAAATGGGGCATTCCCTGCGAGCTGAGCTGACAACTCACCGGTCTCTATAAATTCCTTTGACTGGTAGCAGAAATACCACCCCTCGGAAAACTCACCTTCATATGTGATTTGCAAAGGAATTTCCGAATCCATTAAATATTCCTTTACCCTCTTCAACGCACATGCATAAGTGATCATCAATTGGTTCATTCAAATCTGCCCCCTTTTCCCTAAGCAGCCGCACAACCACTCCTTCAACACCTCTCCGTAGCCTGGCCTGCTTAATGAATAAACCTAAGCTTCCAATAATCACCACCCCTTACCCAATATCGTTCTACATCTGGAATCAAAAAGCCAAAATCTGAGCATTTAGCAAACCAATCAGCATAAGCCAGCTCTTCATGCGACCTACCATAATCCATGTGCATGTATATTTTTCTATCAAAATTAATATAAAACATTGGCAGTTTAGACACAGCTCTTCCAACAGAACAAATTACATCCGCCTCTAGCTCACCTCCCGACAAATAATAATTCTCAACAGTTCTCAGCAACCCTCCCTCCCCGGCTGAATTGAAATAATCCTCCAATTCCACTTTAGAGACAAGGGTTGCACTCGAGCAAACCAAATACTCCCGAAAATTATCAGAGGTAAGTTTTAAAACACCCCCCTAAACTCTTTGCATGCTTGCTCATACTGCTCCTGCGTTATATACCCCCTCTTCAAATACGCAGAATAATCCTTCTCCGCATCAAGAGAGAAATTATATTTATAATCTAAAACCCAATAGCACACCCCCTTACACACAAAAAAACACACACTTTTTTCACCACTCCACAACTCTTCAGATAGCAGTTCGTTAAAAGTCATTGTCCAAACCCCCTCAAGAATCCCTCTTGACTGTACACTCTGGAAAAATGGGGACAGATTTGTTTTATCTACTCTAATTTCGACCTGCCCGGCTTCCTTCGCTCAATACATCTGCCTTTAACCCACGCAAATTCATATACGACCCGACACAATCACTCGCTATCTCCTGAGCCACAAGAGTAAAAAATTAGAGTAGATAAAATTAATCCGCCCCCTTTTCTCCATATCACCGTAGGCCAAGACTAGCCCTTCTCCATTTTTTCTTACAGATCAAAGGATTGATTGCCAAGTAAGAGACATTCAAATCCGTCCCCTTTTCCTGTTCGCCTCCTTTCCTGTTTCTCACGTTCATCGGCAACAAAAAACTTTCCAGCAATAGCCAGCAATAGCCAGCAATAGCCAGCAATAGCCAGCAATAGCCAGCAATTAATATTAAAGCCTACCTGCCAAATCAAGTGCAACCGCCAATTTAATTTTATGCTGTCGAGAGCGAAGCAATTTCTCATATTCTTTTACAGCGGCCATCTCAAAACTTACCAACTCCCCACTCTCTCTTAAAGTCTCAAGCCAAACCACATCAACCCCATTAACCATTATTATATACAAATCCTCTGTCTGCTCAGGCGTCCAGCTCAGCACAAAAGCGCTATTAATACTCCCCAGCCTACTTTGTAAAATTGACAGCACTCTACCGCCCTGACTTCTAAGCCCACCCCATGACTTAGAAAGCCCCTCACGAAAATCCTGCTCAGCAAGGCTCCCAATTAGTTTCACTTGATAACCCCCGGAGTAGCTGTAACTAAATTTCCTAACTTATCAGTAAGTACAGTCATGGGAAAATGGGGACAGATTTATTTGATCTACTCTAATTTCGACCTACCCGGCTTCCTCCGCTCAATGCGTCTGCCCTTGACCCACGCAAATTCGTATACGACCCGACACAATCACTTGCGTTCTACGGAGCCTCAAGAGCAAAAATTAGAGTAGGAAAATAAATCTGCCCCCTTTTCCCGCGTCCCCATTTCCCGGTCAAATTCGGCAAAACCAGGGACTAAGGCCAGCCCTTCTTCATTTCTTCTTACTAATCAAAGGATTGATTGCTAAGTAAGTGCCATTCAAATCCCCCCTTTCCCCCTACACATTACGCAATACCCACCATCGACAACTCACTTCAGGTTCAAATATCACCCTAGCCTCTGAAGTCGACTCACAAATATCAAAAACAACACGAACCCCTGCCCCCGAACTATCCCGCACCAGTTCAATAGACTTTACATTTTCCGAGGAAACAATTGCCAACTCATGTGTAGCAAGCCTTAGGACCACCTGAAATGACTCCATTACAGCACTAAAAGAAATATCAACTTCAAGCCCACTATCTTTTGACTTCTTTATATAGCGACATAGAGCCAAGCCTGGATCTACCTCAACAGGCTCGATACCAAACTCCTCCAAAAAGTCATTTGTACTTGGAAATTCCATTGGGGTCTCCTCAGTGAAGTGGTATGACTGTGCTGAGCTTACGAGTTCCATCATCAAGAACCTGGAACGTGCTCTGGAAATTAGCAGCCTTACCTGATGGCCCCATGAACAAGGACTCTCTGACCTCAAATTTTCCGTACTGGTTGGAGAAAGTACTCATCACATTACCCTCGGCTTTGGCAGAAAGCGTCAAGTGTTCAGTCAGCATTTGACGACCAGCAGCATTGTCTGGAACACCAAGTCTCTTCATTTCAAGCGCTAGCTGATTCGAACGGGCAGCATTATGGGAGTTACTAGCAACACGGCCAAACAGATAGTCAAACTTACCTGATGCAATTTCTATTCCTTTTGCACCGTTAGCCCCCGGCAACGCCAACGGCTGCCCCACCGCCTTGCCATACGACCCTATCTCACTCACCCCATTCGGGTAAACGACCTTCATCGTATCGTCGGCCACCGTCACCACACTGCCTTTGGGCAGCACCTTCCCGCCCGCCAGCGTCACCGCCACGCTCAGCTGTACCGTGGTATTGGCCTGGATGACTTTGCTCTCAACGTAGGTCGCACCGCCCTTCAGGACAGCCTCCCCCACCTGCTCCGCCAACTTGGCTTCAACGGCCGCAGCCGCTTTGCCACCGACACTGGCCGCACGGCCTAACGGCAACACTCCCAGCAGGTCCTGGGTGAGGTTATTCACCCCGGCAACCGCATCGGACCGAACACGCTCCATCGTCCAGTCAGATGCATCGCTTGACCCATTGAACAGGCCGATCTCGGAGTAACGCTTCAGCGCCGTCCCCGCATCGAAGCGCTCGACATCGCCCTGCAGGTTGCCACTGATGGGCCCGAAGCTGCCGCTGCCATTGCTGGCAAACAACTGGCTGTCCGCCTTCTGCTCGGCTGTCGCCTGGAACGCCCGCACCTCCTTGCCATGCGCGGTGATGACCGAGCCATCCTTTCAGTGCAGCGGCGTGCCCTGCTCGCTCATCTGCCGCACGACCGAGTTGGCGAAGTCCATGTCACTGTCGAACTTCGCGGTCAGTGGGTTGCCTTGTTGCGAGCTGGCCTGCAGTTGGGCGCGCAGGGCGTTGTATTTACGCTCGGCACTGTTGTCCAGCTGGCTGTCACTGGCCAGTGTCAGCAACTCTTCCCAGGTGAACCCTTCCAGCTTCGGCTGCCCACGCTCACGCGTCAGCTCTGCCGCCTTCTCCTTGAGGCGATGAACAGACCTTGCTCAGGTCAATGCTCAATGTGCTGAAAACAGGCGATATTCTGTTGGGCGATGCCTATTACGCCACTTACTTTCTGTTGTGTGAGCTGCAGCGAAGGGGCATCGATGGCGTGTTCGAACAATATGGAGCACGGCGGCGCAGTACTGATTTTGCTTTAGGACAACGTCTCGGATCGGATGACCATTTGATCGAGCTGAAAAAGCCTGCATGCAGGCCACCATGGATGAGCATGGCGCAGTATGAACAGGCGCCGCAGAGGCTGACGGTGAGAGAGCTGAAGGCCGGTGGAAAGATCCTGGTGACAACGTTGCAATGCCCAAAACAAACACCCAAGTCAGCCCTCAGGTCGCTCTACAAAGGACGCTGGCATGTCGAACTGGATTTGCGAAACCTGAAGGCAACGTTGGGATTGGGGAAACTGAGCTGCAAAACCCCAGGGATGGCGGTCAAGGAGCTGTGGGTCTATCTGCTGGCACGCAACCTGATCCGGATGCTCATGTCGCAATCAGCGTTAATGGCCGATTGCTTGCCCCGCGAGCTGAGTTTCAAGCACAGTCTCCAGCTATGGCTGGCGCTACGACAGCGCAGCTACGGTGATGGGGAAGATCAATTAGCAGATTTGCTGATGCTGATTGCTCAAAGGCGTGTGGGCAACCGGCCTGGTCGTGTCGAGCCTCGGGCCATAAAACGAAGGCCTCAGGCCTACCCCTTGCTGACCAAGCCACGTCGATCAGCAAGGGCAGAGATCAGAAGATATGGGCATCCGAAGCATGTTAAGTAAGTGCCATTCAAATCCGCCCCCTTTTCTCCCTTTTCTCACCACAAAAGGCTGAAATTAGAGTAGGAAAATAAATCCGTCCCGAATGGCACTTACTTAGCCATCAACCCTTTGATCCATAAGAAAAAAATGAAGAAGGGCTGGCCTTGGTCTACGGTGATAGTTGCGAACACACACCATTAAGCCAAGGACGCAGCCCAGAATGGATCGTAGACGTCAAATCCTTCAGCATCAACAGCAGCGTTTTCGCCACCATGCTTCGACCAGTGACGCTCAGGCATTTTTCGATCTCCTCATGGCCCCCGAACTGCTAAAGCGTGTCGAGTCAGCGTTGCCAGCACATCGAGAGCGCCTATTCCCACCGACTGAAACGCTCTCGATGTTCCTGGCTCAAGCAATGAATGCTGATCGCTCCTGCCAGCAGGCGGTCAATGACTTTTCCATCAAGCGATCCTGCAACGGTATGAAGCCCAACAGCACTCGTACAGGCGCCTTCTGCAGAGCCAGACAGCGCCTACCGGTGGAGATGGTCTCAACACTGGTTCGTCACACGGCTTCATCGATCAGTGATCAAGCCCCCTCGTCGTGGCGTTGGAGGGGACGGCCCGTGCGTCTTGTTGATGGAACAACCGTTTCGATGCCCGACACGGCTGCCAATCAGGTTGCATATCCACAATCACGGGGGCAGAAGGTCGGCCTGGGTTTCCCACTCTGCCGAATGGTTGGCATTGTCTGTCTATGTAGCGGTACCGTTCTGGACGCTGCTTTGGGCCGCTTCAGAGGCAAAGGCGGCGATGAACAGACCTTGCTCAGGTCAATGCTCAATGTGCTGAAAACAGGCGATATTCTGTTGGGCGATGCCTATTACGCCACTTACTTTCTGTTGTGTGAGCTGCAGCGAAGGGGCATCGATGGCGTGTTCGAACAATATGGAGCGCGGCGGCGCAGTACTGATTTTGCTTTAGGACAACGTCTCGGATCGGATGACCATTTGATCGAGCTGAAAAAGCCTGCATGCAGGCCGCCATGGATGAGCATGGCGCACTATGAACAGGCGCCGCAGAGGCTGACGGTGAGAGAGCTGAAGGCCGGTGGAAAGATCCTGGTGACAACGTTGCAATGCCCAAAACAAACACCCAAGTCAGCCCTCAGGTCGCTCTACAAAGGACGCTGGCATGTCGAACTGGATTTGCGAAACCTGAAGGCAACGTTGGGATTGGGGAAACTGAGCTGCAAAACCCCAGGGATGGCGGTCAAGGAGCTGTGGGTCTATCTGCTGGCACACAACCTGATCCGGATGCTCATGTCGCAATCGGCGTTAATGGCCGATTGCTTGCCCCGCGAGCTGAGTTTCAAGCACAGTCTCCAGCTATGGCTGGCGCTACGACAGCGCAGCTACGGTGATGGGGAAGATCAATTAGCAGATTTGCTGATGCTGATTGCTCAAAGGCGTGTGGGCAACCGGCCTGGTCGTGTCGAGCCTCGGGCCATAAAACGAAGGCCTCAGGCCTACCCCTTGCTGACCAAGCCACGTCGATCAGCAAGGGCAGAGATCAGAAGATATGGGCATCCGAAGCATGTTAAGTAAGTGCCATTCAAATCCGTCCCCTTTTCCCGCGTCCCGCCCCCTTTTCCCGAAGATATTCGCCAGCGATAACAGCACCTTCAATAGCCGGCAATTAATATTAAAGCCTACCTGCCAAATCAAGCGCAACCGCCAATTTAATTTTATGCTGCCGAGAGCGAAGCGATTTCTCATATTCTTTTACAGTGGTCATCTCAAAACTTACCAACTCCCCACTCTCTCTTAAAGCCTCAAGCCAAACCACATAAACCCCATTAACCATTATTATATACAAATCCTCTGCCTGCTCAGGCGTCCAGCTCAGCACAAAAGCGCTATTAATACCCCCCAGCCTACTTTGTAAAATTGACAGCACTCTACTACCCTGACTTCTAAGCCCATCCCATGATTTAGAAAGCTCCTCACGAAAATCCTGCTCAACAAGGCTCCCAATTAGTTTCACTTGATAACCCCCGGAGTAGCTGTAATTAAATTTCCCAACTTATCAGTAAGTACAGTCATGGTAGAGGTTGGCTGACCACTGAATTTATCAACACCGACAGGCTGAGCAAGATTTATTTCTCGGACATATCTAATACCCTGTGCGCTTTCGAGTGTTCTGATTACGGGAGCACCAACCACCTCTTTACTTTTAAGCAACATACGAAGCTCACCTTGAGAAACTGTGAACTGGCTTGCATTCACTTCTGAATTGAAATGACGGCTAACAACGTGCTCCCAACCTGCACTTTTGTTACCAGTCATCAAGTTGACACGTGACTGGACACGCCCAGGAACTTGAGTCGCTGTTTCAGCGGCCGTCGCGGCCCCTTTTGCACCGTTAGCCCCCGGCAACGCCAACGGCTGCCCCACCGCCTTACCATACGACCCTATCTCACTCACCCCATTCGGGTAAACGACCTTCATCGTATCGTCGGCCACCGTCACCACACTGCCTTTGGGCAGCACCTTCCCGCCCGCCAGCGTCACCGCCTCGCTCAGCTGTACCGTGGTATTGGCCTGGATGACTTTGCTCTCAACGTAGGTCGCACCGCCCTTCAGGACAGCCTCCCCCACCTGCTCCGCCACCTTGGCTTCGACGGCCGCAACCGCTTTGCCGCCGACACTGGCCGCACGGCCCAACGGCAACACATCCAGCAGGGTGAAGTCCTTCAACCCGCCAATGGTCGAGTCCCGGACACGCTGCATCGTCGTATCGGACGCATCGCTTGACCCATTGAACAGGCCGATCTCGGAGTGACGCTTCAGCGTAGTCCCCGCACCGAAACGCTCGACATCGCCCTGCAGGTTGCCACTGATGGGCCCGAAGCTGCCGCTGCCATTGCTGGCAAACAGCTGGCTGTCCGCCTTCTGCTCGGCCGTCGCCTGGAACGCCCGCACCTCCTTGCCATGCGCGGTGATGACCGAGCCATCCTTCCAGTGCAGCGGCGTGCCCTGCTCGCTCATCTGCCGCACGACCAAATTGGCGAACTCCATGTCACTGTCGAACTTCGCGGTCAGTGGGTTGCCTTGTTGCGAGCTGGCCTGCAGTTGGGCGCGCAGGGCGTTGTATTTACGCTCGGCGCTGTTGTCCAGCTGGCTGTCACTGGCCAGTGTCAACAACTCTTCCCAGGTGAACCCTTCCAGCTTCGGCTGCCCACGCTCACGCGTCAGTTCAGCCGCCTTCTCCTTGATCAGGCGCTTCTCCTCAGGGTGCAACTGACGGTTGTACGCCGTCGCGTCCTTGGCGATGTCGATCCCGGTCTGCAGGTCGCCACCGACCATCGCCGCCGAAGTCAGACCCACCAACTGCGAAGCCATCAGTTCCAGTTGCTTGTCACCCTTGACCAGCTTGCTCAAGCCTTCGCTCATCGCCTCGTTGGCGCCCGCCGCCAGTGCGCCGGTGGCAAAGCCCTTGCCCGCAGCCTCGCTAAGCAGGCCGCCGACCAGTGCATGCAGCGCGGTCTTCTCGACGCTGGCGTTCGCCCACTTGTGATCGCTGGCGAAGTCACCCACGGCATTGAACGCCACGCCACGCAGCACGCCTTGCGCCTGGGAGGCCAGGGAGTTGCGCAGGTTGTCCTTGAGGCTGCCACCCTGCAGAGCCGTGCTGAACGACGCCTGGGCGGCGCCCTGCGCAGCTGAGTAGGCGGTGAACTTGCCGATATCGGACAGCTTGCTGAGGTCGAAGCCCTTGGTCACCCGGTTGACGTTGTCCCCCGTGACCCCGAACGCGTTGTCCAGCACGCCGGCGGTAAAGCCGGCGGTCAGCGCGCCTGTGGCGTAGCCGCGCAGGCTCTGGCTCGAGGTGACATCCTTGAACGTCGCGCCCAGGTTGCCGCCGTTGTTGATGAAGCTGACCGCGCCGTTGCTGGCCATCCCCGTCAGCACCGAGGAGGCCATGACATTGCCCCAGCCAGCAGCCACCGTAGTGGTCGCGGCGGTCGTCGCAGCGGTCGTCGCGGCAGCAGTGGTCGCGGCTGCCGTCGCAGCGGTGCTCGCAGCGGCAGTGGTCGCAGCGGCGGCCGTGGCGGTGGTCGTGGTCGCAGCCGTGGCAGTGCCTGCCGCCGCCATTACCGAACCGGACCCCGCAGTGGCGCCCGCAGCAGAACCTACCGCCGCACTTGCAGCCCCGGCCGTCAACACGGTCACGACAATGATGATCGCCAGCATGGCCCCTTGGCCGAGGCTGGAATTGCTGTACTTGAAGCTGTCGTGCAGTTCCTGGACCTGGCGCCAGTCCACATCGCCACGCTGCTCGGCGTCCTTGAGCCAGGCCAGCTTGGGATCGGCCTGGACCATGGCGTTGATCGCCTGGTGCACCGACTTCTGGTCAATCTGCTTGATGTCGATGTTCAGGCCATCGACCGCTCTGATCGCCAGTTCGCCCTGGGCGACCATCTGCGTCTGGCGCAGGGTCTCGTCGGTGTGGCCCTTGCCTTTGGCACTGGTCCACGCCAGATCGCTCTTGCTCTTCTGGTGGCTCTCCTGATGCAGGTCCTTGACCGCTTCGAAGGTAACCGCGCCGCCGCTGGCGATGGTGATGTCCTGGCCGCTGTCGAGCTTGGCCGCCTGGTACAGCTGGTCGCCGCCGCTTTGCAGGGTCTGGTTGCCGCCGCTGATGACCTCGCTGCCCACCTGGGTCACCTTGGTCACTTCATCACGCTGGGTCTTCTTGCTGCCGAAGCTGCCCTTCTTTTTCTTGTCATACAGCGAGTAATCGCTGTCTTCGGCCGCCAGCAAGCCCAGCCGGCCGCCCGCAACCAGGTAGGCCTCGTCCCCGGCCTCGACCCGGCTGGCGCTCATCGCCAGGTCCTGGCCGGCGATCAGGGCGACGTCGCCACCGGCCTTGACGGTGGTGGACACCTGCTGCACGTGGTCTTCACGCGCCTTGACCTTCTTGGTGTTCACCGCCGAATGCTGCTCGTTGGCCGCCGAGATCAGGCTCAGGCCGGCACCGGCCGACATCGCCACGTCGCGCTTGGCTTCGATCTGGCTGGCAATCGCCGCCAGGTCCCGGCCGGCGACCGCCGATATGTCACGCCCGGCCAGGACCGCGGAGCCATGCTGGGTGATTGTCGAGCTGTTGTGGCGCGCCGCCGCGTTGGCATGGCTGCCGACCTGCTCGACCACGCCCAGGCTCAGGTCGCGCCCGGCCTGCAGGGTCAAGTCGCGACCGCTCTGCAACACGCTGGCGCTGCTGATGACGTCGCGCCCGGCCTTGACGCTCAGGTCGTTGGCCGCCTCGATGCGGGCCGCGCTGTCGAGGAAGTCGGTGCGCTCGCTGAGCACGCCGTCGCTGCTTTCGTGCACGGTGACGCTGCGCTCGTTGAGCACGCTGCCGTTGGTGGCGACCAGCGACACATCGCGCCCAGCGATAATGCCACCGGCCTTGTTGACGATGTTGTTGCCAGCCAGCACATCCAGGCGGCCACCCGCTTCGATCAGACCGCTGTTGACCAGGTCGTTGCCGACCGTGCCGGTGAGCTTTTCGAGGGCGCGCAGGGTACCGGCGTTGTCGAGGTTCTGGCCGGCGATCAGATTGACGTTGTTACCGGCAATCAGCGCGCCGTTGGGCGCCAGGCGTTGGTTGGCGTGGGCCAGGTAGAGCACCGGCGCCAGCACTTCCTCGCCGCGCACCGTGGTCTTTTCCAGCCAGACGATGTCGTGGGTCAGGGCCGCGACCTGCTCGGCGCTCAGGCTCACGCCCACCGCCAGGTTGAGCTGCTGCTTGCTCTTGATGGCGTTGTCCATCAGGTACTTGAACAGCTTCTCGTCGGTGTTCTGGCCGTCGATGAAGCGCTGGCCGGTACGGGCCATCACCGCATCGCGGATCAGGCGCTGCTCGTAGAAGCCGTCACCCAGGCGCTTGGCGCTCTGGTCGGGGTTGTAGCCGAGGTTGGCGAGCAGGTAGTCCGAGCTCATGAACTGCTTGAGTTCGGTCAGTGCCGGGTTGGTTTCGACCAGGTACTTGTGCGGCTGCGGCTGCGCCTGGCGCTCGGGCAGGCCCTGCACGCGGGTGATGGCCTGGCTGGCGACCAGGGTCGGTACCTGGGCCGGTTCAACCACGGCGACCACGCTCGGCGTCGGCTCGGCAACGGCGAGCGGCGCCTGCGCTTCGATGCCTTCGACCCGGGTGATGGCACCCGGCTGGCTGCGCACGGGCTGTAGCGTACCGACATCGGCGCTGCCGACGCCGGCCACTTCGATCACACTGGCGCGGGTATCGATGCCAGCGGCCTCGCGTGCCGCCACCGTCACTTCACGGGTGCTGGCGGCCAGTGGCGTGACCGCGTCCAGCTGGAGGGTCCGGCCTTGGCTGTCAGGCTGTTGCTGGCGCTGGGCCAGGTCGACGCTGGCCCCACCCAGGGTCCAGTGCTGCGCCGTGCTGCTGCCCTGGGCCGCCTGCGCGCTGCTGGCGCCCTGCTCGCTCAGGCGGAACAGGCCGTTCTGGCTGGTCGGCAGGCTGAAGCCCGGTAGCGTCACCGGGTTGACCTGCTGCTGGGCCAGGTCCGGCGGTAGCTGGGCGTTGATCGAGACTGCGGTGGAGTAGCCGCTGCCCGCGCCGGTGTCGGTCTTGGTGCGCCCGGCCGCGATATAGGCGTAGTGCGAGCGGACCACGCTGTTGTTGATGTTCTGCGCGGCATTCAACGCCACGTTGCCGCCGGCCTGGATCACCGCGTCGTAGGCCTGGCCATCACCGTTGAGGGTGGTGACTTCCCTGGCAATCATGCCGCCGCCCATCAGGCTCAGGAAGTTGCTGAGGTCGGCCTCGACCGTCGCCGACGGTTTGGTGGCGTTCCTGGCGTTGAAGGCGGCCGCGGCCGGAATCGCGCCGTGGATCTGTTTGACGTGGCTGACGAACTTGCGGGTGGTCTTGGTCTCCTGGGCCTGCAAGCCTTTGTTGTTGATGGTGACGGCATTGGCGGTGAGGTTGCCGGTGGCGCTGATCGCGCTGCTGCTGTTGTTCAGCACCTGGGCGTTGATCAGCAGGTCGGCGCCGCTGTTGAGGTTGGCGGCGGCACTGCTGCGGGTGACAGTCAGGCTGTCGACCTCATCGATCTGCCACAGGCCATTGCGCCGGCCTTTCTTGCGGAAATCACAGCCGGGGCCAGGGATCAGGTTGCAGTCGAGCTCGGTGATCTTGATCGACTTCTTTTCCGGCTCCGTATGGTCGAACACGTCACGCAGGTTGTTGACGGTGGTGGCGTTGATCGTCAGGTTGCGACCGCTTTCGATCGTGCCCGAGCGGTTGTCCAGCAGGTCGGCCTTGGCCTGGCTCGGGTCACGGGCGATCAGGACGTTGCCCAGGCCATAGACGTCGGCGTAGCTGTTGGTGAAGCTTGCGGCCAGCAGGCGCATGTCGCCGCCGCTGGTGATCAGGCCCTTGCTGTTGAGCAGCACCGGGGTGGTCAGGGTCAGGTCTTCACCGCTGGCCAGCGTGCCGCTGTTCGTGACGCCACCCGCCGTCAGCGTGAGGTTGTCGGCGGCGGTCAGGCGGCCGGCATTGTTGAGCTGGCCGGCGACGTTGACGGTGGTGTCCTGCCCGCTCGCCACGCTGCCGGCGGCGCCCAGGTCCAATTGCCCGGCGCTCAGGCCGAGGTCGCCCAGGCTGCTGTAGCGACCGTTGCCGCTGTAGCGCCCGGCCAGGGTCAACTGCGCCGAGCCATCGCTGGCGATCAGGCCGTCGTTGTTCCAGTTGCCGCCGGTGCCCACCAGGCGGTCCGAGGCCAGCAACTGGCCCTGGGCGGTCTGGTTCAACTGGTTGACGTTGAGGGTCAGGCGCCCGGCCTGGATCACGCTGCTGTTGGTCCAGGTGTCCGCGGTCAGCGTCAGGCCGCCACGGGTCAGCACGTTGCCACCGGCGTCGAGCAGGTTGGCGGTGGCGACATCGAAGGTGCCGGCGCCGCCGTGCAGCAGGCTGCCACCCTGGTTGCGCAGGCCGGCGACGTTCAGGGTGAAGTCGGTGTTGCGGGTTTCCAACTGGCCGTTGCGGTTGTCGAACACGCCGCCGATCTGCAGGTCGGTCTTGCCATCGACGCCCAGGGCGCGCAACTGGCCGCCCTGGTTGTCGACGCCGCTGGCCTTCACGGCGAGGGTGCTGTCGGTTTCGATCACCCCGGCGCGGTTGCCGAGCTGCCCGTCCAGCGCCAGTTCGACCCGCCCGGCGGCGATCTGGCCGGCGCTGTTGTCCAGGGTCGTGCCTTTGAGTTTCAGCAGGTTGCTGGCGTACAGGCCGCCGTTGGTGTTGACCAAGGTGGCGGTGTTGATCAGCGCATCGCCGTTCTGGGCGGCGATACGGCCGTGCTGGTTGTCGATGCTGCCTGCGGTCAGGTCCAGGCGCTGGCCATGCAGGACACCGCCCTTGCCGGCGCCGTCCTGGCCGTTGAGCAGCTTCTGGTTGGCCTCGATGCGCAACAACCCCTTGAGGCTGGCCAGGGTGCCACCCTGGTTGTTCAAGGTACTGGCCTTGACGTCGACGTCCCCGGTGCTGGCCAGCAGCTTGCCGCCCTGGTTGTCGAGCTCGCCATCAATGGTGAGGTTCAGGCCGCCCTGGCCTTGCATCAGGCCGCCACGGTTGCTCAGCCTGGCGGCGGTGACCTGCAGGTCGGCGCCTTCGCTATAGATCAGGCCGTCGGCGTCGTTGCGCAGGATGCCGGTGGTGGTGATCGCCATGCGGCCCTTGCTCACCACGGTGCCGTGCTGGCGGTTGTCGAGGCTGCCGGCCAGCAGGGTCAGCAGGCCCTGGCTGGCGATCTGACCACCCTGGTTGTCGACCTGGGTCGCGCGTTGCAGCAGCAACGGGCCGCCGCTGGCGAGCTTGCCGTTGGCGTTTTCCAGCTTGCCGAGCAAGTCGAGGGTCAGGCCGCCGTTGCTGGCCAATGTGCCGCCCTGGTTGCGCAGGTCGGTGGCGGTGACGGTCATGGCTTGCTGGCCATTGACGGTGCCGCCCTGGTTGTCGAGGGTGGTGGCTTGCAGGCCGAGTTCGGCGCCGCTGTCGATCAGGCCGCCGGCGCCATTGTTCAGCTCACCGGCGATGGTCAGGCTCTGGCCGGCGCCGCTGGAAAGGATGCCGGCCGTGTTGTCGAGGCTGGCGGCCGCGACGCTCAGCCGGCCCTGGCTGACCAAGGCACCGGCCGCGCTGTTGAGCAGGGCGCCGGACAGCTGCACATCCAGCGCGCCGTTGCGGCTGGACAGCGTGCCATGGTGGCGGTTGTCGACGCTCGCGCCGGTCACGGCCAGGCCTTTCCAACCGGACACCAGGCCGTTCTGGTTGAGCAGGCTGGCGGCGTTGATCGTCAGCACCTGGCTGCTGATCAGCTTGCCGTCGGTGTTGTCGAGCAGGTCGGTGGTCAGGGTCAGCGCCTGCTGGCTGGAGAGCTCGCCGCCCTGGTTGTTGATGGCGCCCAGGCGCTCCAGGGTCAGCGGCCCCTGGACGAGGATCTTGCCCTTGCGGTTGTCCAGGTCATTGCCGTTCAGGTCCAGGGTGACGGCATCCTCGCCAACCAGGCGGCCGCCCGCCAGCGCGATCGCGCCGAGGTCCAGGGCCATGGCGCCCTTGGCGGAGACTTCGCCGCCGCTGCCGGTGTCGAGGCTGGCGCTGTGCAGCTCGAGGCGGCCCTGGCTGTTGACCAGGCCGTTGGCGCTGTTGTCCAGGGCCATGGTACGTAGGGTCAGGGCCTGGTTGGCGCTGATCAGGCCCTGGTCGCGGTTGTCGAGGCGGCCGTCGCTGGTCAGCAGCAGGTCGCCACGGCTGCTCAAGGTGCCGCCGCGGTTGTCCACGGTGGCGGCGCGGGCATCGAGGCTGGCGGCGCCGATCAGGCCCTTGGTGTTGTCCAGCAACTGGGCGATGCGCAGGGTCAGGCCCTGGTTGCTCAGCAACTTGCCCTGGGCGTTGTCCAGGTGCTGGGCGGCGAAGGTGAAGGCCTGGGCGCTGGAAATCTCGCCCTCGTGGTTGCTGACGCCGGCGAGGTTGTCGAGTTGCAGCGGGCCGAGCGCGTTGATCAGGCCGCCCTGGTTGTTCAACTGGCCTTTGTGCAGGTCGAGGGTCAGGCCGGCATCGCTGAACAGCTTGCCGCCCTGCTGGTCGAGGCCGCTGACGCTGGCGGTCAGGCCCTTGGCGCTGCCGATGCTGCCACCGTTGTTCAGTTGCCCGGTGGTCAGGTTCAGGGTATCGCCGCTGTCGAGGCGGCCGCCCTGGTTGTTCAGGGTGCCGGTGGTCAGCGTCGTCGCGCCTTTCCCACTAAGGCGCCCGTCCTGGTTTTCCAGGCCGGCGCTGCGCAGGGCCAGGGTACCGTCGGTGACCAGCTCGCCGTGCTGGTTGAGCAGTTGGCCAGTGACTTCGACCTTCAGGTCCTTGGCGCTGGACAGCCGGCCCTGGCGGTTGTCGAGGCTGGCGGCCTCGAGCACCAGGGTGCCTTCGCTGCTCAGCAGGCCGTCGCGGTTGTCCAGCTCGCCCGCCAGTCGCAGCACCAGCGGCTGCTGGCTGCGCAGGCTGCCGCCGTTGTTGTCCAGCCCGGTGCCGGTGAGTGTGAAGCGCTGGCCGCTGAGTTTGCCGCCGTTGCTGTTGAGCAGTTGGGCGACACCCAGGTTGAGGTGCTGGTCGGCCGTCACTACCCCGCCGTCGCTGTTGTCCAGGGTCTGGCCTGTCACGCTGAGGTCGGTGTTGCTGGTCAGTTCGCCCGCTCGGTTGTCGAGGCTGGCAACCTCGAGTTCCAGCGCTTTTGTAGCGCCGATCAGGCCGTTGCGGTTATCCAGGTTGGCAGCACTGATGCGCAGGGTGTCGGTGCCGACCAGCTTGCCGTCCTGGTTGTCCAGGCGGGTGGTTTCGAGGCTCAGCGCGCCCTTGCCGTGCAAGCTGCCGCCTTGGTTGTCGAGGTGGCTGGCATGCACCTGCGTGGCGCCATCGCCGACCAAGGTGCCGTGCTGGTTGTCCAGCAGGCCGTCGGCAGTGACCTGCAAGCCGCCCTGGCTGCTGATCACGCCATCGGCATTGGCCAAGCTGGCGCTGCGGCTGTCCAGGCCGTTGGCGCTGATGCGGCCTGCGAGGTTGCTCAACAGCTGCTCGATGCGCAGGGTCAGGGCCTGGTCGCTGACCAGCTTGCCGTGGCTGTTGTCGAGGCTGCGGGCCGCCAGGGTGAAGGCGTGCTGGCTGGAGATCTCGCCGTGCTGGTTGTCGACGCCGCCGAGTTGCTTGAGCACCAGCAGCGGTGCATTGATCACACCGGCGTTGTGCAGGTCGGCACCGTTCATGTCCAGGTCGAGCTGGGTGCTGCTGCTCAGCTCGCCACCCTGCTGCTTGAGGCCGCCGAGGTTGGCGGTCAGCAGCCCGGCGCTGGCGATGCGGCCGTCATTGTCGAGTTGCGTGGCCTTGAGGTCGAGGCTGCCGGCGGCGATCAGACGCCCACCGTCGCGGTTGTCGAAGCGCCCGCTGTCCACGATGGCGGCGCCTTCGCTCTTGAGCAGCCCCTGGCGCCGGTTGTCGAGGCTGGCGCTGGTCAGAGTGAGGGCCTGGGCACTTTCGACGACGCCGCCCTGGTTGATCAGCTCGCCGGTGCTGACAACCTTCAGCGCGCCGCCACTGGAGAGGCGGCCGTCGCTGTTGTCGATGCGCTGGCCGTGCAGGTCCAGGGTCCCTTCACTGGTGAGCTTGCCGGCGCTGTTGTCCAGCCCCGCCGCCAGTTGCAGCGTCAGCGTTTTCCCGGCGCCAAAGCTGCCCCCGGCATTGTCCAGGCGGTCACCGGTGAGGTGGACAGCCTGGCCGAACACCAGCCCCTTGGCCTGGTTGATCAGCTCGGCGACGGTCAGTTGCAGGGTGGTGCCGGCCAGCAGCTTGCCGGCGCTGTTGTCCAGGTGCTGGCCAGTGAGTTCGGTGCCGGTCTGGCTGGACAGCTCGCCGGCGCGGTTGTCGATGCGCTCGACCGTGAGTGTCAGTGCCTTTTTCGCCCCGACCATGCCGCCATCGCGGTTGTCGAGGCGGCTGCCGGTGAGCGCCAGGTCGCCTTGGGCGACCAGTTCACCGCCCTGCTGCGCCAGCACCCCCACGGTGGCCCGCAGGTCGTGCTTGCTGGAGATTCGACCCTTGTCATTGTCGATGGCATCCAGGGTCAGGGTGACCGGCCCCTCGGCACTGACCAGGCCCTGCTGGTTGCGCAGGTGCTGGCCGCTCAGGGTCAGGCCCTGCTTGCTGTTGAGCACGCCCTCGCGGTTGTCCAGCTGGCCGACACGCAGCACCTGGCCCTGGTTGGCGCGCAGGGTCCCGCCGCGGTTGTCCAGCTGCGCGGCCTGCAGGTCGTTCACGCCGTGGGTCTGGATGCTGCCCTGGGCCTGGTTGTCCAGCAGGCCATCCACCTTCACGGTCAGGCCGCCATCACTGAACAGGCTGCCGGCGTGGCTGTTGTCCAGGCTCGCCGCGTTCACCTGCACGTGGTGCTTGCCGCCCAGGGTGCCGCCCTGGTTGAGCAGCGCGCCATGGCTCGTCAATACAAGGCGGGTATCGGCCTCGACCTGGCCATTGCGGTTGTTCAGGGTGGCGACATCGATCACGCCGACACCGGCACTGGAGACTTCGCCCTTGACGTTGAGCAGTTCGCCCGCCAGGGTCAGGTCGAGCCCTTGGCGGCTGCCGAACACACCGTTGCTGTTGTCCAGGCTCGCCGCGGTTGCGCTCAGCCCGGCCGCCGACACCTCGCCCTTGACGTTGCGCAGCGCCTGCTCGAGGCGGATGTTCAGGGCCTGCTCGCTGAGCAGCTTGCCGCCGCTGTTGTCGAGGCCGCGCGCGGTCAGGGTGAAGCCTTGCTGGCTGGAGATCTCGCCGCTCTGGTTGTCGACCTGGGCCAGTTGCTTGAACACCAGCGGGCCGTGAGCGTTGATCAAGCCAGTGGCGTTGTTCAGGTACCCGCCGCGCAGGTCGAGGGTCAGCCCCTCGGTGCTGTACAGCTTGCCGCCTTCCTGCTGGTCGAGACCGCTGACGCTGGCGTCGAGCGCCTGGGTGCTGGCGATGTGGCCAGCCTGGCGGTTGTCCACCTGTGCCGCCACCAGCTTCAGGCGCTCGGCGCTGGTCAATTGCCCTTGCCGGTTGTCCAGGGCACCGGTGGTCACTTGCACGCTGCCGTCGCCGCGCAGGGTGCCGCCACGGTTGTCGAGGCTGGCGCTGTTCAGGGTCACAGTGCCCGCACTCAGCAGTTCGCCCTTCTGGTTGCTGAACGCCCCCGTGGTGCTCAGCACCAGGGGCGCGGCGCTGCTGGCACGGCCACCGTCATTGTCGGCGCTGGCGGCCTGCAGGGTCAGGCCGGCATCGCTGCGCAACGTCCCTTGGCGGTTGTTCAGCCCGGCGCTCAGTTGCATCGACAACTCGCGCTTGGCATACAGGCTGCCCTGTTCGCTGTTGTCCAACCGCGCCGCATGCAGCTCGACCGCCTGCTGGCCGGACACCAGGCCTTTGAGGTGGTTGTCCAGGCGCTGCAAGGTCAAGTGCATGTCGCCGCTGGCGAGCAGGCGGCCGCCGCTGCTGTTGTCGAGTTCACTGCCGGCCACTGTCAGGTCGGTGACGCTGGAGACTTCACCTGCACGGTTGTCCAGGGCTTGCACGGCCAGGGACATGGCCTGGCCCGAACTGACCAGGCCACCTTCACGGTTGTCCAGGCGGGTGCCGCCGATATGCAGCGTGCCCTCGGCCGAGACAATCCCGCCACGGTTGTCGAACTGCCCGACGCTGAGGTTCAGTACCTGCTTGCCGGTGATCCGGCCTTTGGCCTGGTTATTCAGCGCACCGCTGGCCACAAGGTTCAGCTGCTGGCCGGCCGTCAGCGTGCCAGCCTGGTTGTCCAGGCTGGCCACCTGGGCGCTCAGCACACCCTGGCTGGACAGCTCGCCCGCGTTGTTGTCCAGATGGCCGACCTTGGCATCGATGGCGCCGTCGGCCTTGATCAGGCCGCCCTGGCCGTTGTTCAGGCGGGTGGCTTGCAGGTCGCTCTGGCTGGCGCTGAGCAGCCGGCCGCCGCCACGGTTGTCCAGCGTCTCGGCGCTGGCCGTCAATTTGCGTTGGGCGCTCAAGGTGCCGCCCTGGTTGTCGAGGGTCTGGCTTGCGCTGACGTGCAAGTCGCGGCTGGCCACCACGCTCTGGCCGCGGTTGTCCAGGTGTTGGGCGCGCAACTGCACGTCCCCCGTGGCGTTGCGGCTGCTGTCGGGGTTGACCCCGGCTTCGACGATGCCGTGGTTGCTCAGGCGGCCGCCGCTGTCGAGGTTGACGCGCCCGGCGGCGGCGAGGGTCTGGCGGTTGTCCAGGTCGCCTTGGGTCTTGACCCGTACATCAGTGCCGGCGTACACCGCGCCCCGGGCATCGAGCTGGCCGGCGGCGATAGTCACCGCGCCTTGTTCTGCCTTGGCCTCGGCCAGGCGCAACTGGCCATTGGCATCGAGCTGGATATCGCCGCCGCTGGCGATCAACTGGCCGTCGAGCTTGACCCCCACACCGGCTTCGGTGCCGACCAGGGTGATGGCCCCGGCGTACATCCCCCCCAGGGCCGACGAGTCGATGGCCAGCTGTGGCGCGTCCGCCGGGTTGGCGGCCCGTGCCGTGGCCTTGAGGCTCTGGGCGTCGACGTCGTTGGCGCCAGCGACCACCGCCAGGTGGCGGGCCTGCAGCTGGGCATTGATCCTGGCGCTGCGGGTGATGATCTCGAACTGGTCGACATTGCTGGCGTTGAGCCCCGCGCCCTCGATGGCGACGCTGCCCTGCTCGACCTGGTAGCGCTGCACCTGGCCGTTCTCGATCACCGGCTGGCCGGTGGTGAGAGTGGCGCGTGGGGTGTTGAGGAAGCCGCAACCGTTGCAGGTGATGCCATAGGGGTTGGCGACGATGACATGGGCCGACTGCCCCGCCACTTCGGTGTAGCCGTTGAGCTGGCTGGGACGGGTGCCGTTGACCTCGTTGAGGATCACGTTCGCCGCGCGGCCCTGGAGCTGGTCGTTGCCGACGACGAAGCCGCCCAGCTGGGTGGCCTGGGTACGCTCGGTGGCGTTGTTGAGGATTACCCCCTGCTGGCCGACGTTGTAGTCGCTGAAGCGGTTGTGGGACAGGCCGGCGGCATTAGGCGTGGCGATGTTGATCACCGGCACGCCGTTGCCGGCCTGGCCGACGCGGGTGGCGCTACCGTTGACCACGATGCCGTCGGCCATGGCCACCAGCGGTTGCCAGAACATCATGTTCGCCAGCATGAACGCCAGGCCACGCTTGGACAGACCCCAGAAGGTGTCACGCGGTTTCAGGGCGGCGGAAGGCTGGCGAGCCAGGAAGGTGAACTGACGAACGTCCATGTCGGGCATCTCGATTGCAAAACGGTGTTAAAGGAAGAAATCCACGCGCAAGTAGACCGGGGCCTCGGCGTCCGCCACCACGTCCGGGCGCTCGAGGGAGTGGGCGAAGGTCACGCTGGCGGCGACGTGACGCCCACGGGTGAACAGTTCGATGGAGTCACTGGACATCCGCCCGTGCTGGGCGGCGTTGTAGCGGCCGTGGGCGATGGCGCCCAGGTCATAGCCCAGGCCGACGCCGTACTCGGCCAGCACCGGGCGCAGCCAGTCCCATCCCACCTGGCGGCTCCAGCGCAGGTCGTTGCGCCAGTAGTAGCCGCTGTCGCCGGCCAGGCTCTGGTCCTTGTAGCCGCGGATCGAGGCCTGGCTGCCCAGGCTCATGCGCTGCGGGCTGAACAGGATGTCCTCGCTGCGCTGCGCCGTGACCAGGCTGCTGAACACCAGCGACTCGCCGCCCAGCTTGAACGGCTGCAGATAGCTGACGGTGGCGGTGTACTTGCGGTAGCGGGCGTTGGGCTGGCGGTTGCCGCGCTGGTCGCGCTCGTCCTGCTCCTGGGCACCCAGCGCCCCGACACCCTCCTGCAGGCCGAAGTCGAGGTTGACGAAGGCGCCGCCGACGCGCCGGCCGTGGTTGATGCCGAACTGCGCTTCGCTCAAGCGGTTGCTGCTGGCGGCGAGCTTGCTGTCTTCGATGTAGTTGTGGGTGCGCAGGTGGGCCAGGCCGGCGCTCAGCGAAGTCTTGCTGACCGCGTCACGGTGGATCACCCGGTCCAGGCGCAACTGGTGGTTCTGACTGTCGCCGCTCCACTTGAAGGGGTAGCCATCGGCGCGCGCCAGCGAACGGTAGTCGCTCTGGCTGTAGCTGTAGCTGAGGTTCCACCAGCCGAACGGCAGGTTGTAGTAGAGCATGGCGTTGCTGGAGGTCTTCTGGTGGTCGCTGATGGCATCGTGACCGCCACGCACGACCAACTGGTCGGCCAGCCCCAGCGGGCTGTCCCATTCCAGGGAAGCCCCCCACTGCTGCTCACCGGTGCTCTTCTGCCCGTCGTTGCTGCGCGACAGGCCGGCGCGCCAGGGCTTCTGCGGAGTGTTCGCGACCTGCACGACACTGCCACCGACGGCCTGGCCGGGCGTCAGTTGCATCTTGGCCTGGTTGGACGGCAGCCGATTGAGCTGATCCACCAGTTGCTCCACGTCCCGCAGGTTGAGCAGCTCGCCATCCCGGCCAGGGAATGCCATGGCCAGTTCACGGGGGCTGAGCCGGCTGCCTTCGTTGGCCTTCAGGCCTTCGAGGCGGCCCTCGACCACCAGCACCTGCAAGTGGCCGGTCGACAGGTCCTGCTGGGGCAGGTAGGCGCGACTGGTCACCAGGCCCTTGGCGATGTAGCGATCGGTGATGACCTTGAGCAGCTCGTTGAGCTGGGCCGCGCCCAGGCACTGGCCGATGTAGGGTGCGACAAGGCGCGCGCGGTCGCCCACCGACAGGCTGTCGGCGCCCTTGAGGTCGACGGTCTCGATCGGGAAGCAGCGACCCTCACCGGGGGCCGCGGGGGCCTGTGGCGCGGCACGCTCGCCGGGCAGGTTCTTGAGCTCTTCGAGGCGCCGCTGCTGCTCTTCCAGCAGGCGGTTCTGCCGATCGCGGATCAGGTCCTGGTCACCAGGGTTGTCGAACGGTGCGGCCGCCGTGTTGAACGCCGCCAAAAGGCAAAAGCTGGTCAGCACGACACGTAGGCGTGCACCAGAAGTAGAGAGATACATCCTCGATCCTTCGAAAATCGCAACGGCAAAATCGATAAAGCGCGCGATGTTAAATTGCCATCATCTTGACGTCAATTAAACATCAATAGAGATCAGTGTGCTGACCTTGGGGGAATGGGATATCGGGAAGTGCTTCCTTGCCAGCGGCAATACGCCCAGTTGTAGGAGCGGTTTTAGCCGCGATGCAGGCAACGCGGTGCCTGGCACCCGCTTCGCGGGTGATCGCGGCTGAAGCCGCCCCTACAGGGGACAGCACAGCCCAAGGGGCCGGTGTGCGATATCAGGCAGGCGTTCCGACCGCAGGTTGCTGCTCCAGCAGGGACCAGCCCCCCTGCCCGTCCACGTCCAGGCGGTGCGTATGGAATCCGGACAACGTACTACGATGCCCGACACTGACCAGCAATGTCGCCGGCATCTCCATGCGCAGCAGTGAATACAGCGCATGCTCCAACCCCTCATCCATCGCCGAGGTGGACTCGTCGAGGAACACCACCTGCGGCTGGTTGAACAGCACCCGGGCGAACGCCAGGCGCTGCTGCTCGCCCACCGAGAGGATGTGCGCCCAGTCGTTGGGCGTGTCCAGGCGCTCGGCCAGGTGCGCCAGGTTGACCTGGCGCAGGGCCTGCTGCATGCGCGCATCATCCGCGGGCGTGGCGTCAGCCGGGTAGGCGATGGCGGTGCGCAGGTCACCCAGCGGCAAGTACGGGCGCTGGGACAGGAACAACGCCTGCTTGCCCATGGGCCGTCGCACCTCGCCCTCGGCATAGGGCCACAGCCCCGCCAGGGCACGCAACAAGGTGGTCTTGCCACTGCCCGACGGGCCCTTGATCAGCAGGGCCTGGCCGGCCTGCAGGCTCAGGTCGAGGTCGGCGATCAGGGCATGGCCATCGGGGCGCATCACCTGCAGCCCGCTGATATCCAGGGCATGCGGCTGGTCCTCGCTGAATACCCGGGGCAAGGCGCTGGCCTGCTGGTTGGCGTCGAGGAAACCGGTCAGACGGTCGAGGGTGGCGCGGTACTGGGCGAAGGTGTCGTAGGACTCACGGAAGAACGACAGCGAATCCTGCACCTGGCCGAAGGCCTGGGAGGTCTGCATCACGTCGCCAAGCTTGATCGCGCCGCTGAAGAAGCGCGGCGCCTGGAGAATGAACGGGAACACCACGGCGACCTGGCTGATGCCCAGGTTGAAGCCGCTGAACTTCAGGTTCCGGAACACCAGCGCCCAGGCATTGCCGATCAGGGCGAAGAAGCGCGTCAGCAAGGTGCCGCGCTCCACCTGGCCACCTTGATAGAAGGCGATGTTCTCGGCGTTCTCGCGCAGGCGCATCAGCGCGTAGCGGAAGTTGGCGGTGAGTTTTTCGTTGAGGAAGTTCAGGCGGATCAGCGGTTTACCGAGGCGGAAGGCGATCCAGGTGGCGATCAGCACATAGACGTACACGGCGAACACCATCGCCCGCGGCACTTCGATGCCAGCCACCGTCAACGGCGCCGACAGGCCCCAGAGAATGCCGGTGAAGGCCACCAGCGAAACCAGCGCGCTCACCGCCCCCAGCGCCAGGGACACGGAGCCGGAAACGAAGGCATTGATGTCCAGCTCGATTCGCTGGTCGGGGTTGTCCACCGGTTCCGCGAGGAACTGCCCGCGGTAGTAGGCGTCGCCGTGCATCCAATCTGCGCTCAGGCGTTCGGTCAGCCATACCCGCCAATGGATATTGAAAGCCTGGGTCACGTAGAAGGTGAACAGCGAGCGCAGCACATGGATGGTGGCCAGCACCGCGAACACCCCCAGCAGGTACCAGAAAGCGGTCTGGTCCAACCCCTGCAAGGCGCTGTAGAAGCCGTTGTACCAGAACGAGAACAGCACGTTCAGGCGTACCGAGAACAGCGTCAGCACCAACAGAAGGGCAAAGGCCAGCAACGGCCGCCAACTGCGCCTGAAACTGAAATAGGGCCCGGCCAACTGCCAGAACTGACTGCCCCAACGGGTACAGCGCACGGCCAGTGCGGCGGCGCCGGTGAAGCAGACGAGGGTGATCAACGAGGCGATTGCCAGCCAGCTCAGGCTCTCTTGCAGGGCCTGGTGCCAGTTCATGTCCATGGTGGATATCCGTCAAAGTGTTTTCGCGAGCGTAGCATCTGCACTGCCACCCCCTTGCATTCATGACCGACATTTCATCTTCGCCGGCAAAGCCGGCGCCAACAGGATGCAGCACCAGCAAAAGCGCCTGTGCCCAGATATGCTGCAGATGCAAGCGCATGCATCGCACACCGATAGCGCCCCACCCAAGAGCCAGATCATGGATTTTCGACGTGCTGGACCACAGGACCTCCCGGCCTTGATTGCCATCGACAGCGTCGCCCGATGGGACTCGCGCCGTGCCGGGCAGATTGCCACTTGGCTCAAACAATATGCTTGCTTCGTGGCCGAGGTGCGCGGCACGGTAGCCGCGTATGCGGTGATGCACCGGCATTTTTTCGGCTGTGCGTTCATCGAGATGCTGATGGTTGGCGAACGCCATCGGCGCAGCGGGCTGGGGCTGGCGCTGATGGCTCACCTGCAAGCCGATTGCAGGGGGCAGAAGTTGTTCACCTCGACCAATCGCTCCAATGCACCGATGCGCGGGCTGCTGGAGCGTTTGGGGTTCGTCGAGAGCGGGGTTATCGAGCACCTCGACGAAGGGGATCCAGAGCAGGTCTATGTGTGGATGGCGGATTGAGCCCCACTGCGGGGCGAGCCCACGCCACGCCTG
Source organism: Pseudomonas entomophila (assembly GCF_023277925.1). Taxonomy (NCBI): domain Bacteria; kingdom Pseudomonadati; phylum Pseudomonadota; class Gammaproteobacteria; order Pseudomonadales; family Pseudomonadaceae; genus Pseudomonas; species Pseudomonas entomophila. Next base: position 579,869 of record NZ_CP063832.1, on the reverse strand, counting down.
AACCCAACAAGCGGTGAGCGCAGGCGCGCGATAGCGGCGGCCTAAGCCAACGCCTCGCGCACCTTCGAGTCCAGTTCCGCCCCCGCGTGTGCATCGCTCCACGCCCGCAGCTGTTGCCGCATCGCCGGCGTCCAGAAGCTCTGCAGGTGCTGGCGAACGCCCTGCACCGCCTTCGCATGGTCCGGCTCGCTGTCGAAGTAATGGGCGATCTGGTTGGCCATCTTCACCAGGTTGTCGCTGCTCATCGGCGCACCTCCTCCTTCGCCTCGGCGTGGCGCCGCTCCTTGAGCAAGCGCCGCTGCTCATCACTGAAGCTCTGGTAGCGCTTCTGCCATTCCGACGGCTGGAACACCTTCACCACCTCCACCGCAGTGACCTTGTATTCCGGGCAGTTGGTGGCCCAGTCGGAGTTGTCGGTGGTGATCACGTTGGCCCCGGACTCAGGGAAATGGAAGGTGGTGTACACCACCCCCGGTGCCACCCGGCTACTGATTTTGGCGCGTAGCACGCTCTGCCCGGCACGGCTACCGATGCCTACCCAGTCGCCGTCGCCGATACCGCGGCTTTCGGCGTCGCTGGGGTGGATCTCCAGGCGGTCCTCGTTGTGCCAGGCGACATTGCCGGTGCGTCGCGTCTGCGCGCCAACGTTGTACTGGCTGAGAATGCGCCCGGTGGTCAGCAGCAGGGGGTAGCGGGTATTGACCTTCTCGTCGGTGGGCACGTAGCCGGTGAGCATGAAGCGCCCCTTGCCACGCACGAACTGGTCGATGTGCATGGTGGGCGTGCCATCGGGCGCGGCATCGTTGCACGGCCATTGCAGGCTGCCGTGGCGGTCGAGCTCGGCGTAGCTGACCCGGCGGAAGGTCGGGGTCAGGCGGGCGATCTCGTCCATGATCTGCGCGGGATGCTGGTAGTCCATGACATAGCCCAAGGCGCCGGCCAGGGCCATGGTGGCTTGCCAGTCGGCCTTGCCGGCCAGCGGCTCCATCACCTTGCGCACCCGCGAGATGCGTCGCTCGGCGTTGGTGAAGGTACCGTCTTTCTCCAGGAATGAGCTGCCCGGCAGGAACACATGGGCGAACTTGGCCGTCTCGTTGAGGAAGATGTCCTGCACCACCACGCATTCCATGGCCAGCAACGCGGCGGTGACGTGCTGGGTGTTCGGGTCGCTCTGGGCGATGTCCTCGCCCTGGCAGTACAGCGCCTTGAAACTGCCGTCCAGCGCTGCCTCGAACATGTTGGGGATGCGCAGGCCGGGGTCCGGTTGCAGGGTCACGCCCCAGGCCTGCTCGAACTCGGCGCGCACGCTTTCGTTGGAAATATGCCGGTAGCCGGGGAGCTCGTGGGGGAACGAGCCCATGTCGCACGAGCCCTGCACGTTGTTCTGCCCGCGCAGCGGGTTCACCCCCACCCCTTCGCGGCCGATGTTGCCGGTGGCCATGGCCAGGTTGGCGATGCCCATCACCGCAGTGCTGCCCTGGCTGTGCTCGGTGACGCCCAGGCCGTAGTAGATCGCCGCGTTGCCGCCGGTGGCGTATAGCCGGGCGGCGGCACGGATCTGCTCGGCGGGCACGCCGCACACCGGGCCAAGTATTTCCGGCGCGTTGTCCGGTTGGGCGACAAAATCACGCCAGCGCGCGAAGTCTTCGGTCTCGCAGCGGGCGTCGATGAAGCGCTGGTCGAGCAGGCCTTCGGTGACGATCACATGGGCCATGGCATTGAGCATGGCCACGTTGGTGCCTGGGCGCAGTTGCAGGTGCAGTTCGGCGCGGACATGGGGCGAATCGACCAGGTCGATGCGCCGTGGGTCGATGACGATCAGCCGCGCGCCCTCGCGCAGGCGGCGCTTGAGTTGCGAGCCGAACACCGGGTGGGCGTCGGTGGGGTTGGCGCCGATCACCAGCACCACGTCGGCTTGCATCACCGAGTCGAAGCTCTGGGTACCGGCGGACTCGCCCAGGGTCTGCTTCAAACCGTAGCCGGTGGGGGAATGGCAGACCCGCGCGCAGGTGTCGACGTTGTTGTTGCCGAAGGCCGTGCGCACCAGCTTTTGCACCAGGTACGCCTCTTCGTTGGTGCAGCGGCTGGAGGTGATGCCGCCGATCGAGTCACGCCCGTACTTGAGCTGGATGCGCCTGAACTCGCTGGCGGCATAGGTTACCGCTTCGTCCCAGCTGACCTCCTGCCAGGGGTCTTGCAGGCGCTTGCGGATCATCGGTTTGGTGATGCGGTCCGGATGCGTGGCGTAGCCCCAGGCGAAACGGCCCTTGACGCAGGCATGGCCGTGGTTGGCGCCGCCCTGCTTGTCCGGGACCATGCGCACCAGCTGGTCGCCTTTCATTTCCGCACGGAACGAGCAACCCACACCACAGTACGCGCAGGTGGTGATCACCGCCCGCTCGGGCTGGCCCAGCTGCACCAGGCTCTTTTCACTCAAGGTGGCGGTGGGGCAGGCCTGCACGCAGGCACCGCACGACACGCATTCGGACGCGAGGAAGTTGTCGCCGCCGGCCGCCGCCACCCGCGAGTCGAAGCCACGCCCGGTGATGGTCAGGGCGAAGGTGCCCTGGATCTCCTCGCAGGCGCGCACGCAGCGGTTGCAGACGATGCACTTGCTGGGCTCGTAATCGAAGTAAGGGTTGGATACATCCTTCTGTTCGGCCAGGTGGTTGGCGCCCTCATAGCCATAGCGCACCTCGCGCAGGCCAACCTGGCCGGCGACGGTCTGCAGCTCGCAGTTGCCGTTGGCCGAGCAGGTCAGGCAGTCCAGCGGGTGATCGGAGATGTACAGCTCCATCACGTTGCGCCGCAGGTCGGCCAGGCGCGGGGTCTGCGTGCGCACCACCATGCCTGCGCTGACCGGCGTGGTGCAGGACGCCGGATAACCGCGCATGCCGTCGATCTCGACCATGCACATGCGGCATGAACCGAAGGCTTCGAGGCTGTCGGTGGCGCACAGTTTCGGGATCGTGGTGCCAAGCAGCGCGGCGGCGCGCATCACCGAGGTGCCGGCCGGCACGCTGATCGCTCGGCCGTCGATGGTCAGGCTGATCTGCGTCTCGCTGGTGCGCGAGGGGGTGCCCAGGTCGATGTCGTTACTGGGGTCGAAGTAGTGGATCATCGCTCAGCCTCCGCGGTGGTCAGACCAAAATCGGCGGGGAAGTGTTCGAGGGCGCTGACCACCGGGTACGGGGTCATCCCGCCCATGGCGCACAACGAGCCGTACTGCATCGTGTCGCACAGGTCGCGCAGCAGTCCGGCCTGGCTCTGTCGATACGCCGGGTCGGTGCTGGCGATCAGCCTGTCGATCACCTCGACGCCACGGGTCGAGCCGATCCGGCACGGGGTGCACTTGCCGCAGGACTCCTCGGCGCAGAACTGCAGGGCGAAGCGGGCCATGCCGGCCATGTCCAGGGTGTCGTCGGCTACCACCACGCCACCGTGGCCGAGCATCGCGCCCATGGCGGCGAACGCTTCGTAGTCCAGCGGAGTGTCGAACTGCGCGGGCGGCACCCAGGCGCCCAGTGGGCCGCCGACCTGCGCCGCCTTGAGCGGCCGGCCACTGGCGGTACCACCGCCGTAGCCCTCCACCAGTTCGCGCAAGGTCAGGCCAAACGCACGCTCCACCAACCCGCCGTGAAGGACATTGCCAGCCAGTTGGAATGGCAAGGTACCCAGCGAGCGGCCCATGCCGAAGTCACGGTAGAAAGCAGCCCCCTTGGCCAGGATGATCGGTACCGAGGCCAGGGTGAGCACGTTGTGCACCAGGGTCGGTTGACCGAACAGCCCTTCCAGCGCGGGCAGTGGTGGCTTGGCCCGGACGATGCCGCGCTTGCCTTCGATCGACTCGAGCAGTGCGGTTTCCTCGCCGCAGATATAGGCCCCCGCCCCTACCCGTACCTCCAGGTGGAAGGCCAGGCCATTGCCGGCAACGTCCAGATAGCCCGCTTCACGGGCCAGCAGGATGGCTTCATTCAGCACGCGGATGGCGTCTGGGTATTCCGAGCGAATATAGATGTAGCCATGGCTGGCGCCCACCGCCAGCCCGGCGATGATCATGCCTTCGATCAGCAGGAACGGGTCGCCTTCCATCAGCATGCGGTCGGCGAAGGTACCGGAATCGCCCTCGTCGGCATTGCACACCACGTACTTGCGCGCCGCCTGGGCCTGGCGCACGGTGCGCCACTTGATGCCCGCCGGGAAGGCCGCGCCGCCTCGTCCACGCAGGCCGGAGTCGAGCACGGCGGCGACCACCTCGTCGCCCTCCATCAGGGTGGCCTGGCGCAGCCCTTCAAAGCCGCCGTTGGCGTGGTAGTCGTCCAGCGACAATGGCCGGGTGATGCCGGCACGGGCGAACAGCAAGCGTTGCTGGGTTTTGAGATAAGGGATCTGCTCCACCGGCCCCTGGGCCAGCGCATGGCTGCCGGGATCGTTGGCCAGCGCATCGAGCAGGCCAGGAATGTCCTCGACCGTGACTGGCCCAAAGCCCAGACGGCCCGCTTCGCTTTCCAACTCCACCAAGGGTTCCAGCCAATACAGGCCACGGGCGCTGGTGCGCTTGACGCGCAACGGCAGCTGGCGGTGTTCGGCTTCACGCACCAAGGCGTCGGCCACCGCATCCGCACCGACCGCGCGGGCCACGGAATCGCAGGGAATGCACAGGTTCAACATGCCTTCACCTCCTCGCGGCAGCCGGCGACCAGTGCCCGCAGGCGCTCCGGCGTGACCCGGGCATGCAGTTGGCCATCGAGTTCCAGGGCCGGCGAGCAGGCGCAGGCCCCCAGGCAATACACCGGTCGCAGGCTCAGCGCACCGTCTTCGCTGGTGCCGTGGTCATCCAGCCCCAACTGCTCGCGCAACTGCGCCGCCAGCGCCTCGGCGCCGCGGCTTTGGCATGACTCGGCACGGCACAGGCGCAGGGTATGGCGGGCCGGTGGCGTGGTGCGAAAATCGTGATAGAAGCTGATCACCCCGCGCACCTCGGCCAGGCTGAGGTTGAGGGCATGGGCGATTTCGCCGACGGCGGCATCGGGTAGGTAGCCGATACCGGCCTGGATGGCATGGAGGATCGGCAACAAGGCGCCGGGGGCGTGCTTTTCGCGCGCCAGGACGTGCTGGATCAGGGGCAGGTGGTTCGACTCGTCAGGCATACAGCAAACCTCGTCAGCCCGGAGCGGCCCAAGTGGCGGGCAGGTGTCCGGCGGTGTTCAGCTGCGGCGCACCGGCCACGTCACGGCGGCGTGGGGCGGGCGCCCTCCTTGTCCGTGGCCGGGTGTCTAGGCGCACTCGGTCCGTGGGCATCTTCAGAGCATGGCAGGTCTGGCGAGGGGGGGATGTGCGCGGGCGACCCGGCGCGTCCTGAAACCGACCATTGGATGCCGTAATAATTGCAACCCCATGGCCGGGCTGGCGCGGGTATCAGGAAACCGGTGTGGGAACGGGCTTGCGCGGCACCTGCAGGAGGGGCTTTAGCCGCGATGCAGGCAACGCATGGCGCCTCTGATCGCGGCTGAAGCCGCTCCTACAACGGCAGGTGTGAATCCCGAACACCCTGCAAAACTGTCGCCCAGATCAGAACGCCTCGTCGGGCGCCTTGACCTGCTTGGCCGCAGCCTTGGATAGCCAGATGCAATCATCGGAGTCGTCGACGTCTGTCACGCCCTCAGTCCAGCACCACATGGGGCAGGAAGCGCGAGCTGTCCTTGGTGATCAGCGAATCGTCCTCGCGAATGCCGATGCCCGAGGCCAGGTCACCAATCACCCACGAACCGATCAGCGTGTAGCTGTCACCGAACTTTGGCAGCGGCGCGAATGCCTGCAGGATGTAGGGCGCATCGTCATAGGGACCATCCTCGAACACCCGCTGGTCGTCAGGCGTGCGAATGTCGACGTTGGCCCCCTCGCGGGAGAAGTACGGCTTGCGCACCCAGCCCTTGGGTACCGGGCTGCGCGGGTCCTGGTCGAGGTACGCTGGCAACAGGTTGGGATGCCCCTCGTGCCACTCCCACAACAGCGGCAGGATACCCTTGTTGGAGATCAGCGACTTCCAGGCCGGCTCGATAAACTGGGTGTCGCACCCAGCGATGGCGCGGCCGAAGTCCTCGTGGAAGATGTGCTCCCAGGCATGCAGCTTGAACAGCCGGGGGATCGGCCGGCCTTCCAGGTCGACGAAGCGCCCCGCACCGTCCAGGCCGATATCCTCCAGATCGATGTGCCGGGTGGCGATCCCCACGTGCTCGGCCATCTTGCGCAGGAAGTCGGTGGTGCCACGGTCCTCCGCCGAGCCTCCGATGGCAGAGAAGTAGAACGTACCCTCGCGCTCGAACGCGGCGAAGGCCTTCACCAGGTCCTCGGCCAAGGTGTTGAACTGACTGGTGTGCGGCGCCAGCACGCCGCGCTGGATCTGCTCCTCCAGCCAGATCAACTGGAATGCCGCCGCCTCGTAGAGCGAGGTCGGCGTGTCGTAGTTGGCCTCGATCAGCTTGGCCGGGCCGCTGCCGTCGTAACTGAAGTCAAAGCGCCCGTACAGGTGGCGTTGCCGCTCCTTCCACGAACGGCGCACCAGGTCGAAGAACGCCGGCGGGATGGCCAGGCGGGTCATCAGCGCCTCGCTGTCGACGATGCGCTCGACGGCGTCCAGGCACATGGCGTGCAACGCCTGGGTCGGCGCCTCCAGGTCACGACTGACCTGGGCTTCGCTGAACTGGTAATAGCCGCGCTCGTCCCAGTAGCGCTCGCCGTCGATGGTGTGGAAGGTGAAACCCTCACGCTCGGCGGTGGCGCGCCAGTCCGGGCGTTCTTCGATGCTGATCCTGCGCATGCTCAACCGCCGAAGCTGAAGCCGCCGCTGCTCTTGCCGCCCCAACCGCTGCGCGCGGTAGCCTGGCTGCCGAAGCCGCCACGGGAAGTCGACGATGAGACGCTGGAGCGGGTGGAGGACTTGGAGGTGTAGCTGCGGCTGGAGGAGCCGCCTGAGTAGGTGTAGCTGCCGGTGCCACTGCTCTGGGCCTGGTCGGAGCGCTCGAAACGCTTGCCCTGGTCGACCTGCTGCCCCAACGTCGAGTTGCGGTAGTCGCCACGGCTGTCACGGTACTGGTAGACCGGTTGCGAATAGTACTGGCGATTGCCGCCGCTGAGCACCTGGCCGAGCAGCAGGCCGGTGAGCAGGCCGTTGACATTGCTGCCACCGCTGCCGCCCTGGCCGCTGTTCTGGATCTGGGCGCGGGCCGCGTCGACCTGGGACTGACTGACTTCGCCCGACACCGCCAGCTCGAAACCGCCCAGGCGTGGCATGTAGCGGCCATCGCTGGTCACCTGGCAATAGTCCGGTACGAAGTCGGCCTCGCAGGCGGCCTTGTCGCCGTAGGTGGGGGCGATGCGGCGGTGGTCGGCCAGCGCCTGCATGTAGGCGTCGGAACACACGTCCACCGGCACTTTGTCGTCGACACACGCCTGCACGGTGGTGTAGTTGGTGCGCTTGCTGACCGTGTAGGTCTCCTCCGGCGCGCTGCACGCGGTCAGCGCCAGTGGCAGGGAGCTGGCCAATACCAGCTTGACGGAACTGCGTCTCATGAAGGGCTCCTTGCGCGCGAACGAGTCAGACCGAGGGGGTCATGCAGGCCGAGTTGAGGAAGCCCACGCTGATCGCCACGGCGGCGGCGTAGATCGCAGCGGCCATTTCGCCCTTGGCGATGCGACCGGCCAGGCCCTTGAGCACCAGGCTGGTGATGCCGAAGGCCAACAGCTGGACCGCAGCAGCAATCACTACCCAGACCACGAAATCGAGCAGGCTGACGCTGTAGGCGATGATGTTGCTGGCCGGCAGCGAGAAGCCGATCAGCGCGCCGCCCAGGGCGATGGCCGCGGCGCTGTTGTTGTCGCGGATCAGGGCGAACTCGCGGTGTGGGGTGAGATGGGTGTAGATGAACTGGAACACCCAGAACAGCACCAGCGCCACGCTGATATAGAGAATGAAGCCGATCACCGCCTCGGCGTTGAGCGACATGCGAAGTGCTTCGAGCATGGTAGATCCTTGTCAGATGACGTGAAAGTCCGTTGATTGCAGGGTGACGCCCACCGAGGTAGTGAGGCTGACATTCCCTTCTTCGTCTTCCTCCACTGACAGCAGGAGGAATTCGCGGCGATCGGTCAGGCCGGTCTCGCGGGCATACAGCATGGACTGGTGCTGGATGCGGTAACTGGTTTCAGGGTTGGTCACCCACTCGCTGATCGGCGTCAGCTCGGTCTGCCCTTCCTCGCTGCCCCACTGGCGGACGAATTCGTAGCCTTCGTGCTCGTAGTACGGCAGGCCGATGCTCGAGTCCGGGCCGACCAGGCGCTTGAGTTCGGCGTCGCTATTGATGGGCACCGCGCTGTAGTAGCCGAACAGGATGATGTCGCGCACATCGTCGGCCGACGCGCCATTCATCACCACCTGCAGCCAGTAGTCCTCGTCCTCCATGTAGAAGCGCGCCAGGCGCATCGACTGGCCGAGGTCAACCTCGCCGACGGCCCAGACCACTTCCTGGTCGGGAACTTGCAGTTCGCTGTGGCCGTCGAGCAGCAGCTTGAGCGAGCTGTCGAGCTTGAGCAGGCGGCCGCTGGCCAGGCCGAACGGCAGGTTGCCGGAGGCTTTGGCGCTAGTGGCTGCGGGCTTGGGCGCCTCGAAGCCCATGAAGCGTTTCAACCAACCCACGGGGTGTCTCCTTGGTGAGGTTGTGACGGAGCGTGGACGCAGGCCAGAGGTGACGCGAACAGGCAGGGCCTGTGTGATGAGGGCGACATTGAGAATCCCTTGGGGTCGCGGCAGTCCTTTGGCGGGGGCGACACGATACTGGTTTTCATTGGCCGCGCCAATGGTGCGCGCCTGCTGACATGCAGGGAATAACGTGCACGGTAGGAGCGGCTTTAGCCGCGATGCAGACAACGCGGTGTCCGGCACCCGCTTGGCGGGTGATCGCGGCTAAAGCCGCTCCTACTGGCCTCACGCACCCTTGATCACTCCGGCTTCGCCGCCTTGGCCTTCAAACGCGCCAATACATCATCGGCGCCACTGTTGCTGCCACCGATGCCAGCCGCCTTCAGGCGCGCCTCCAGATCACTGCCATCCGCCTTGCCCGCCAGCTCCGCCGCCGCTTCCAGCTCGGCGGCGCGCTCGCTCTGGCGCTTCTTGATGCGGTCCAGCGAACCCACCGCCGTTTCCAGGCTGCCATTGGCGCCACCAGTGGCCGAGGCCGCGCTGACCTGGGCGCGTTGCACGCTTTCGCGGGCCTTGATCAGGTCCACCTGCTGCTTGAGGCCCTTGATCTGGCTTTCAGTCTTGTTGACCGTGTCGGTCAGGGTCTTCACCGAAGCGCCGAACTGGTCGGCCAGCGCTTGTTCGGAATCGCGTTGGTTGGACAGGTCGGCGATACGCGCGGCGCATTCATGGGCCAGGCCTTCCTCGCCCTTGTCCAGGGCGGCGATGGCTTTCTGTTCCCAGTCGCCGATGGTCTTGTTGAACTCTTCGATGCGCTGCTGCGCGGTCTTGTGCTTGGCCATGATCTTGACCAACTGGTTGCGCGCGTCGATCAGGTTGTTGTCGGCGTCGCGGATCTCCTGGTCGAGGATGCGCAGGGCCTGGGAGTCGACGATCGCCTCACCGACTTCCGAAGCGCCGCCACGCAGGGCGGTGACGATCTTTTTCAACAGGCTCATGGGGAATCTCCGGAATATCAGTGGGCGAAGTAGACGCCGAAATCGTCGGCGGCGTTGATGACGTTTTCCGCCAGGGTATGGATTTCCTGGACGATGTTGTCCAGCGACGAGGCGGCGCTCAGGGCGCCGAACATGGTGTACACCGATTCGCCCGAAGGCAGCGTGTGCAGGCCGATTGACGACAGCGGGAACACGTCGCGGGTGCGCAGCACAGCGTCGTTGAACGCGGCATGGTCCTTGACCTGGCTCGCCGCCACCAGCAGCGTGTCGACCAGGATTTGCTCGCCGGCCACGGCGATATAGATCGGCAGGCCGTCCAGATCGCGCATTTCCAGCTTCAGGCTGGGCTCGGCGCCTTGTGGCAGGGACAGGCCGATCGACCCTTCGCGCACTTCGTCCAGCGCCTGCAGGGCGCTGTGCAGCGATTCGATCGTCCAGTGTTTGTGCTCGGTCATGAAATCCTCCGTTCTGACCTGTTGGCCCCCATGGGGCTGGCGTAATGCCTTCTCGATACCGCGCAGGGCGGCGGCGTGCTCGGGCAGGATCCACAACTCGCGCTTGACGTAGCCGGCGGCCTTGAGCCGGGCACGCATGTCGCGCATGTAGTCGGTGGAGCTTTTCTTGCCTGCCATCGAGGGTATCCTTTTCTCACATGTGAGGAACGGTACGCCTGCTTCAAGACAGGATCAAGCGCGACTTTTCCTGCGTTGTAATTCCTTTCTTAGGACTGGGTTAACCTTGGGTTAATGAACCGCGCCCAGCATGATCCCCTTCAAAGCTCTGCCAAGGCGTCGACATGCGTGTACTCCTGTTGTTCCTGACATTCCTGCTCGCCGGCCCGCTCCAGGCCAACCCCTTTGCTGTCAAACCGGACTTCCTGCCGGTCGACCAGGCCTTCGTGCTGACCCACGACCGCCTGCCTGACGGCCAGATGCGCCTGCACTTCCAGATCAAGGATGGTTATTACCTCTACCAGAAGCGCCTGAAGTTCGATGGCCTGCCTGAAGAACAACACCCAGCGCTACCTCCTGCGCTCAATCACAACGACGAGTTCTTTGGCGACAGCGCGGTTTACCGCGACCAGCTCGAACTCTTGCTACCGCCCAGCGCCAGCGGCGAGTTGCGCCTGGGCTGGCAAGGCTGCGCCGATGCCGGCCTGTGCTATCCACCACAGACCACACCCATTGAGCTTGGCGGCGTGACACCGGCACAAGACACGGCGCAAGCCAGCGACCAGGCACTGGCCAGCGACCTGCAACAATCCACCCTCGCCTGGAGCCTGCTGGCCTTCTTCGGCCTGGGCCTGCTGCTGGCCTTCACGCCCTGCTCGCTACCCATGCTGCCGATCCTCGCCGGGCTGGTCCTGGGCAACGGCGCCAGCGCCCGGCGCGGCTGGCTGCTGGCCGGGGTCTATGTACTGAGCATGGCGCTGGTGTACGCCGCATTGGGGGTGGTCGCCGCACTGCTGGGCGCCAGCCTGCAGGCCTGGTTACAGCAACCCTGGCTGCTGGGCAGCCTGGCGGCGCTGTTCGTGCTCCTGGCCCTGCCGATGTTCGGCGCCTTCGAACTGCAACTGCCCGCCGCCCTGCGCGATCGCCTGGACCGCGCCGGGCAAGGCACCCGGGGCGGCAACCTGTATGGTGCGGCGCTGCTCGGCGCGCTGTCGGGCCTGCTGCTCGGCCCCTGCATGACCGCCCCGCTGGCCGGCGCCCTGCTCTACATCGCCCAGAGCGGCGACATGCTGCAAGGCGCACTGGTGCTGTTCAGCCTTGGGCTGGGCATGGGCGTGCCGCTGCTGTTGCTGGTGACCCTGGGCAACCGCTACCTGCCACGCCCGGGCGCCTGGATGAACCGGGTCAAAGGGGTGTTCGGCTTCGTGTTCCTGGCCATGGCCCTGTACACCGTGCGCACCCTGCTGCCCGAACCGCTGTTGCTGGCCCTGGCAGGGGGCTGGCTGATCGCCCTGGGCTGGGCGACCTGGCCGGCCCTGCACGCGTTACCGGCGCTGCGCGCGGTGCCGCTGCTGGGTGCATTGTGGGGGGGCCTGCTGCTGGTGGGTGCTGCCGCCGGTGGCAATGACCTGTGGCAACCACTGCAGCCATTCACCGGCCAAACTGACGGCACCGCACGGGGCGATGCCCACGATGCCTTCGTCAGCGTCAGCGCCCCCGCCGACCTGCAGCGCGAACTCGATGCCGCCAAGGCCCGTGGCCAGTGGGTGATGCTGGACTACTATGCCGACTGGTGCGTGTCGTGCAAGGTAATGGAGAAGCAGGTGTTCGCCCGCCCTGACGTACTGACCAGTCTGGCCGGCGTTCACCTGGTGCGTCTGGACGTCACCGCCGACTCGTCGGCCAGCCGCGAGCTGCTGCAGCGCTACCAGGTCCCCGGCCCGCCCAGCCTGATCTGGATCGGCCCCGAGGGCGATGAACGCCGCGCCCAGCGCATCACCGGCGAAGTCGACGCCGCCGGTTTCCTGAAGCACTGGGCCCAGACCAGGAGTCAAGGCTGATGCTGACCGTCACCCTCGGGCCATTGACCATGGCCCTGAACCACCTGCTGCTGCTTGCGGCCCTGGGTATCGCCAGCCTGGTGGGTTGGCGCGTGGCCAGGCGCGGGGGCGAGAACCCCGAGCCGGCGCTGTTCAACCTGTTCCTGCTGGGCCTGCTGTTCGCCCGCTTGGGTTTCGTGCTGGCCTACTGGCCGATATACCGCGACGACCCGCTGCAGATCATCGATATCCGCGACGGCGGCTTCCTGCTCTGGGGTGGCCTGCTGGGCGTGGTGCTGGGCACCCTCTGGCAGGGCTGGCGCCGTCCAGGCCTGCGCCGGCCACTGGGCTGGGCGTTGTTCAGCGGTGCGCTGTTCTGGGGGCTCGGCAGCCTGGCCAGCCACCTCTACAGCAAGGGCACCGAGCTGCCACAGATGACCTTGCACGACAGCCGCGGCCAGGCTGTGGCCCTGCACGACTACCGTGGCCGGCCGCTGGTGATCAACATCTGGGCCACCTGGTGCCCACCTTGCCGCCGCGAGATGCCGGTGCTGCAACAGGCCGAGGACGACTACCCCCACGTGACCTTCCTGTTCGTCAACCAGGGCGAAACCCCGGAAAACGTCAGCACCTTCATGGCCACCACCGGCCTGATGCTGTCCCATGTGCTGTTCGACGGCACCGGCGAGCTGGCCCGCCGGGTCGGCTCCATGGCCCTGCCCACCACCCTGTTCTACAACGCCGATGGCCGGCTGGTCGGCAGCCACCTGGGCGAACTGTCGCGCGCCAGTCTGCGCCACGCCCTGGAACCCTTTGAACGCGCCGACGCGCCCGCCCCACAAGGAAACTGACATGCGATTGAATGCGCTGCTGCCCCTGCCCCTGACCCTCGCCCTGCTCGCCGCCCCCGTGCTGCACGCAGAAGAGTTGCCCAAGCCGATCCAGCAACTGCAGGCCAAGGGCGCTGTGATCAAGGGCAGCTTCGACGCCCCCAACGGCCTGCGCGGCTATGCCGCCGAATACCACAACAACGGCATCGCCCTGTACCTGACACCCGACGGCAAGCATGTGCTGGTGGGCAGCCTGTTCGACGAGCAGGGCAAGGACCTCAGCGCCGAGCCGCTGGAGAAACTGGTGTACGCGCCCATGAGCAAGGCGATCTGGGCGAAGATGGAGAAGGCCGCCTGGATCCAGGACGGCAAGGCTGACGCGCCGCGCATCGTCTACCTGTTCAGCGACCCCAACTGCCCCTACTGCAACATGTTCTGGGAGCAGGCGCGGCCGTGGGTGGCGTCGGGCAAGGTGCAGTTGCGCCACATCATGGTCGGCATCATCCGCGAGGACAGCCCGGGCAAGTCCGCCGCCCTGCTGGCCGCCAAGGACCCGGCGATGGCCCTGCAAACCCACGAGAAGGCTGGCAAGGCCAGCACGCTCAAGCCGCTTGAGAAAGTACCCGAGGCGGTGCAGAAGAAGCTCGAGGGCAACCAGGCACTGATGGAAGAGCTGGGGCTGGCAGCGACGCCGGCGATCTTCTATCAGGATGAGAAAGGTCAGCTGCAGAGCCAGCAAGGGGCGCCGCGGCCAGAGATGCTCGGGAAGATTCTCGGCAAGCGCTAAACCTGTTCCGGCCCTTTCGCTGGCAAGCCGGCTCGTACAGGTATCGCATCCCCTGTAAGAGCCGGCTTGCCGGCGAACCTGTCAGAGCGCCTCGAGCTCCGCCATCAGGTCACTCAGGCGATCGACCTTGTCATCGTCCAGCGCACTGCCCTGCAGCCCCTGCACATAGGCCGCCAACTCTTCCACCGTGCCGCACTCGAACATCGCCCGCAACGGCACGTTCAAACTCAGCGCCTTCTGCACCCGCGAGGCAATCTGCGTGGCCAGCAGCGAATGCCCACCCAGCTCGAAGAAGTTGTCGCACACCCCTACCCGCTCGGCCTTGAGCACATCGGCCCAGATACCGGCGAGGGTCTCCTCCAGTTCGTTGCGCGGCGCCAGGTAGGCCTGGCTGTGCTGGCCACCGATGTCGATGGCCGGCAGCGCCTTGCGGTCGAGCTTGCCGTTGGCGTTGTGCGGCAGGCTGTCGAACCAGCCCCAGTGCAGCGGCACCATGTATTCCGGCAACTCGGCACGCAGGCGTTGCTTGAGCTGGTCGAGCAGCGAAGCATCGGCCTCGACACCCTGGTGCGCCACCAGGTAGCCGACCAGGTGCTTGCCGTTGACGCCCTCCTGCACGCCCACGGCGGCATCGCGCAGTTCCGGCTGCTCGTGCAGGCGCGCTTCGATCTCGCCCAGCTCGATGCGGTAGCCGCGGATCTTCACCTGATGGTCGATACGGCCGACATATTCCAGCACGCCATCCGGGCGGCGGCGGGCCAGGTCGCCAGTGCGGTACAGGCGCTCACCCGGTGCCCCGTAAGGGTGTGGGATGAAAGCCTGCGCCGTGCGCACCGGGTCGCCGACATAACCTCGGCCCACGCCAGTGCCAGCGACGCACAGCTCGCCCACCGCGCCCAGCGGTACCAGGGTCTGGTCCTCGCCCAGCAGGTACAGGCGGTTGTTGTCGGTCGGCGTGCCGATCGGCAAGTAGCTGCCCTGGGTCGATTCGAGGTCAACGCGGAAGAACGCCACATCGTCCGAACACTCCGCCGGGCCATAGGCGTTGACCAGGCCGATGGCCGGATACCGCTGCAGCCATTGCGCGGCAAGCTCCGGCGGCATCGCCTCGCCGGTGGGCAGCATCCAGCGCAGGCCGTCGAGGGCCTGGTGGTCGTTGGCCAGCATGCCCTGGATCAGCGACGGCACGCTTTCCAGCACGGTGATGCCGGTGGCCTGCACGTGGGCCAGCAAGCCCTGGGGATCGTGGGCGATGGCGTTCGGCACGATCTCCACCCGGGCCCCGAACAACGGCGCGGCAAGGAACTGCCACACCGAGATGTCGAAGCTTTGCGAGGCGGTCTGGGCAATCACGTCCTGCTCGTCCAGCGCCAGGTACGGCACCTTGCTCAGCTGATTGTTGAGCATGCCGCGCTGTTCGACCATCACCCCTTTGGGCAAACCGGTGGAGCCTGAGGTGTAGATCACGTAGGCGAGGTTGTCCGGCCCGCTGTGAATGCCTGGGTTGTGGCTGGCGACGTTGCTCGCCTGTACCTCTTCCCACACCAGCAACTTGGGCCGCACGGCCCCCGCCACTTCATCGAGCAGCAGACGCGCCTGCTCGGCGCAGGCGGCGCTGCACACCAGTACCGGCGTACGGCTCAACTCGACGATGCGTTGCAGGCGCGCCGACGGCAAGCCTGGATCCAGCGGCAGGTAGCCAGCGCCGGCCTTGAAGCTGCCGACGATCATGCCCAGCAATGCCAGGCCACGCTCGGCCAACAGCGCCACCGGCTGATCGACGGCCACGCCTGCCGCGACCAGGGCATGGCCCAGGCGGTTGGCCGCCAGGTTAAGCCCGGCATAGTCGAACGCGGCGTCCAGGCAGCGGGCAACGGTGCGTTGCGGATGGGCGGCAACCCGCGCCTCGAACAGTTCGACATAGCTCTGCTCCAGTTGATAGGCATGCTCGGTGCGGTTGCAGTCGTCGAGCAGGAAGCGTTGCTCATCGGCGCCGAGCAACGGCAGCTCACCCACCTCCCCTTCGAAGCCCTCGACCAGCGCCAGCAGCAGGCGCTTGAACTCGGCCAGCAGGCGTTCGACGGTGGGGAAGTCGAAGTAGCGCTGGTCGAACGACAAGTGCAGGCCCAGGTCGTCGCCCGGGTAGCACACCGCAGTCAGCGGGAAGTTGGTGTGGGTGCGGCCCGAATCGGAACTGGCGTTCAGGTGCTGGGCGTGGTCGAGCACCGCGGTTTCCACCGGGGCGTTCTCGAACACGAACAAGCTGTCGAACAGCGGCTGGCCCTTGGGCAACTCGCTGCACGCCTGGATCGCCACCAGCGGCAGGTACTCGTACTCGCGCAGCTGCATGTTGCGGTCCAGCAAGCCTTGCAACCAGTGGCGCACGCTGGCGCGCTCGCCCGGCTGCGGCAACTGCACGCGCAGGGCGATGCTGTTGATGAACAGGCCGACCGTGCGCTGCATCTGCGGCTGGCTCACCGGGCGCCCGGCCACGGTGACGCCGAACACCACGTCACGCTCGCCACTGTAGCGTGCCAGGGTCAGGGCCCAGGCCGCCTGGGCGAAGGTGTTGACGGTCAACTGGTGAGCCTGGGCCAGCTCGCGCAGGCGGGCACCCTCGGCGACTTCGAGGCGGGTGTAGCAATCGCCGACCACCATGCCATCGCCGGTATGCTCATGGCGCAGCGGGCGGTCGCTGGGGATCGCCGTGGCGCGTTCGAAACCGGCCAGGTTGTCCTGCCACCACTGGCGCGCCTCGCCCAGGTCCTGGCGCTGCAACCAACCGATATAGTCGCGGTAGCGCGGCGGTGCCGGCAGTTGCGCCTGGCGGCCTTCGCCGAGGGCCCGGTAGAGCTCGAAGAAGTCATTCATCAGCAGCGAACGGCACCAGGCATCGATGAGGATGTGGTGGTTGCTCATCATGAACCAATAGCGCGCGTCGTCCACCCGCACCAGGCGCAGGTGGAACGGCGCCTCGCGCAGCAGCTCGAAGCCGGCCTCGCGCTCCTGCCTGTGCAGAGCCTGCAGGCGCGCCTCCTGGGTGGCCTCGTCGAGGCCGCGCCAGTCCTGGTAGTCCACCGGTGTGTGGCCCGGCTTGTGGATGATCTGCAGCATCGCTTCGCCGGCATTCCAGCTGAACGACGCGCGCAGGGCTTCGTGGCGCGCCACCACGGCCTGCCAGGCCTGGGCGAAGCGCTCGGGGTCCAGGGCGCTGTTGATGCGGTAACGGTCCTGCATGTAGTACAGGCCGGTGCCCGGCTCCAGCAGGGTGTGCAGCAGCAGGCCTTCCTGCATCGGCGTCAGCGGGTAGACATCCTCGATCTCGGCAGCCGGTACCGGCAGCGCGTCGATCTGTTCCTGGCTCAGTTGCGCCAGCGGGAAGTCCGATGGCGTGAAGCTGCCGTTGCCATCCGCCAGGCAGTGGGCGATCAGGGCCAGCAGCTCCTGGCGATAGGCCTCGGCCAACTGGGCGATGGTTGCCTCGTCGTAACGCTCGGCGCTGAAGCTCCAGCGCAGTTGCAGGGTGCCGCCGTACACCTGGCCGTCGACGCTGAGCCAGTTGGGCAGCGGCGCATCCAGGTCATGGGCCAGGCCGGCCGGGGCGTCGAGCGGCTGGAACAGCGCGGCCGTATCGAACTGCTGGTCGAACTGACCGAGGTAGTTGAAGGTGATACGCGCCTGGGGCAGCGCGGCCATGCGCTCACGGTCGGCGTCATCGGCCAGGTAGCGCAGCACGCCGTAGCCCTGCCCCTTGTGCGGCACCTGGCGCAGCTGTTCCTTGATGCGTTTGATCGACGCCGCGCGGGCTGGCTCGTCCTCGCCGGCGGCGGGGGTCAGGCTCAGCGGGTAGGCGTTGGTGAACCAGCCGACGCTGCGGGTCAGGTCCATGTCCTCGAACAGACCGTCACGACCGTGGCCTTCCAGTTGCACCAGCACCTGCTCGTCGCCGCTCCAGCGGCACAGGGTGCGGGCCAGAGCGGTCAGCAGCAGGTCGTTGACCTGAGTGTGGTAGGCCGCTGGAGCCTGTTGCAGCAACTGACGGGTCTGTTCTACATCCAGATCGATGGCCACGCTGCGCGCATGACGATTCAGGTTCTCGCCTTGCGGGTGATCGCACGGCAGCTCACGGCGGGCGCTGCCCAGCTGGCCTTCCCACCAACCCAGCTCATCGCGCAGCGAGTCGCTGCTGGCATAGCCGGCCAGGCGCGCGGCCCAGTCGCCCATGGCGTGGGTCTTGGCCGCGAGGGCTTCGCCGCGGTAGAGCGCCTGCACGTCTTCCAGCAGCACACGCCAGGACACACCGTCGACCACCAGGTGGTGGATCGCCAGCAACAGGCGTTGCGCGCCCTGGCCGTCGGTCACCAGCAGCGCGCGCAATAGCGGCCCCTGTGCCAGGTCGAGGCTGCGTTGCACATCGGTGTAAAGGGCCTGGCAGTCGTCGAAGTCGGTCACCGTGGCCGTCCACAGCAGCGGCTGGCCCATCGGCTGGCCATAGCTGCCCTGCCAACGTCCGTTGTGCTGTTCGAAGCGCAGCCGCAGGCTGTCGTGATGCGCCACCAGTGCGTTCAAGGCCTGCTCCAGTATCTCGGCCTGCAGGGGCTGAAGCGCCCGCAGCAGGACTGCCTGGTTCCAGTGCTGTGGCTGCGCCACTTCGCTGTCGAAGAACCAGTGCTGGATCGGGGTCAGGCCGGTGCGCCCCTGGCGCTGGCCTTGTTCGATATCGCTGGGTGCTTGACTGCGGGTGACCACGGCGGCCAGGGTCTGGATGGTCTGGTGCTGGAACAGGTCGCGCGGGGTGAACTGCAACCCCAGCTGACGAGCGCGGCTGACCACCTGGATCGACAGGATCGAGTCGCCGCCCAGTTCGAAGAAGTTGTCCTGCACACCGATGCGCGAGACGTTGAGCACTTCACGCCAGACCTGCGCCAGCTGGGTTTCCAGTGCGTTGGCCGGGGCCTGGTAGTGCTGGCGTGGCTGCTCCAGGTCCGGGGCCGGCAGCGCGCGGCGGTCGAGCTTGCCGTTGCCCATCAGCGGCAGGCGCTCGAGCAGCACCAGGTGCGCCGGCACCATATAGTCCGGCAGGTGCAGGCGAGCGTCGGCCTTGACTGCTTCGCGCAGCGCGGCCTGTGCAGCCGGGTCGCCACTGGCCTGCGGGCAGACCAGGTAACCCACCAGTTGCTTGCCACCTGGCAGGTCGAGGGCCAGCACCACGGCCTCCTCGATATCGGCATGCTCCAGCAGGCAGCTTTCGATCTCGCCCAGCTCGATACGGAAGCCGCGGATCTTCACCTGCTGGTCGGCACGGCCGACGTACTCCACCAGGCCATCGGCGCGCAGGCGCACCAGGTCGCCGGTACGGTACAGGCGGCCACCGTCGTGGCTGAACGGGTCGGCGACGAAACGCTCGGCGCTCAGCCCCGGACGGTCGTGGTAACCCTGGGCCAGGCCTGTGCCGCCCACGTACAGTTCACCGATGCCACCTTGCGGCAGCAGGGCCAGGTCCTCGTCGAGGATGTAGGCGGTGCGCGCACCGATCACCCGGCCGATCGGCACGCTGCCGGCAGCGACGGGCAGCGTATCCGGCGCCAGGCACGCCAGCGGCATGACCACGGTTTCGGTCGGGCCGTAGGCGTTGAAGAACTGCTGGGGTATGAAGGCCTGGCGAATGCGTTGCAGATGCTCGCCGGTCAGCGCCTCGCCCCCGGTGATCACCAGGCGCACCGGCAGTTGCTCGCCCTGCCCGGCCAGGAACTGGGCCAACTGGCTGCCGTAGCTCGGGGTGAAGCCGAGAATGCTCACCTGCTGGTCGCGCACCAGCTGGCAGATTTCTTCGGCACCCCACTGGCCCTGGGCCCGCAGCACCACGCGGGCGCCGCACAGCAGCGGCGTCAGCAGGCGTTCGCTGGCGGCGTCGAAGTTGATCGAATAGAAGTGCAGCTCGCAGTCGTCGCTGCGCATGCCGAATTCAGCGATGACCGCCTGGCAGTGCATGGCGATCTCGCCATGGCTGACCACCACGCCCTTGGGCTTGCCGGTGGAACCTGAGGTGTAGATCAGGTAGGCCTGGTGTTGCGGCAGGTTGAGGTTGTCCAGTGGCGCGTCGCTGTAGGCGGCCAGGCTGGCGGCGTCGTCCTCGAGGCTCCAGCGGGTGACGCCTTCGGGCAGCTCGCCCAGGGTGTCGAGCAGCGCGCGCTGGCCGATCAACAACCCGAGGCGGCTGTCCTCGATCATGTAGCGCAGGCGGTCGAGCGGGTACTCCGGATCCAGCGGCACATAGGCGCCACCGGCCTTGAGGATGGCCAGCAGGCCGATCACCATCTCCAGCGAACGCTCCAGCGCCAGGCCCACCCGTACCTGCGGGCCAACCCCGCGTTCACGCAGGGCGCGGGCCAGGCGGTTGGCCTGCTGGTCGAGCTCGGCGTAGCTCAGGTGGGTGCCGGCGAAGGTCAGCGCCAGCGCCTGTGGCGTGCGTTCGGCCTGGGCGGCGAACAGGCCGTGCAGCGTCTGGGTGAGCTCGAAGTCCTGCTCGCCCTGGAGCTGGCCGACCAGCACCTGCTGCTCGGCTTCGGCCAGCATCGGCAGTTCGCACAGACGCTGGCGAGGATCGTCGAGCAAGGCCACCAGCAAGTGCTGCCAGTGCTCGGCCATGCGCGCGATGCGCGGCTCGTCGAACAGGTCGCGGCTGTAGGTGAAGCAACAGCCCAGGCGGCCATCGAGGTCGGTGACTTCCAGGTACAGGTCGAACTTGGTGGCACTGGCATCGTTGACCAGGTAGTCCACCTGCATGCCCACCAGCTCGCGGCTTTGCTGGAAGGCCCAGCGCTGCACGTTGCACATCACCTGGAACAGCGGGTTGTAGGCGCTGGAGCGCGGCGGTTGCAGTGCTTCGACCAGTTGCTCGAACGGCAGGTCCTGGTGCGACTGGCCGTCGATGATGGCCTGGCGCACCTGATCGAGCAGCGCGTCGGCGCTCATCTGCCCATCCACCTCGCAGCGCAGTACCTGGGTGTTGAGGAAGGCGCCGATCAGCCCTTCGCTTTCCGGGCGGATGCGGTTGGCTACCGGTGCGCCGATGCGCAAGTCGCGCTGCCCGCTGTAGCGGTGCAGCAGCGCGGCCAGGGTGGCGGTCATGGTCATGAACAGGGTCAGGCCGCGCTGGCTGTTGAAGGCGTGCACGCGCTCGACCAGCGCCGGGGCCAGGTCAAAACGATAAAGCTCGCCACGATGGCTCTGCACCGCCGGGCGCGGGCGGTCGGCCGGCAAGGCCAGCACCGGGTGCTCGTCGCCCAGGCGGTCTTTCCAGTAGGCCAGCTGGCGCGCGCCCTCGCCGCCCTCCAGCCACTGGCGCTGCCAGACGCTGTAGTCGAGGTACTGCACCGGCAGCGGCGCCAGCGGCGACTCGCGCTCGTCGACGAAGGCCTCGTACAGCTCGCCCAGTTCGCGGGCGAAGATGTCCATGGCCCAGCCTTCGGTAACGATGTGGTGCAGGGTCAGCACGAAGTAGTGCTCGCGCTCGTCGGCCTTGACCAGGCAGGCGCGCAGCAGCGGGCCGCACTCCAGGTCGAAGGGCTGGTGCGCCTGGTCGTCGGCCAGTTGCCGCAGGCGCTGCTGGCGAACCTCGGCGGCGTCGCTGCTGAAGTCGTGCCAGTGCAGGTGCAGGGTGCTGTCGCCCGCTACGCACTGGTATGGCTTGCCGTCGATGCTCGGGAAGGTGGTGCGCAGGGTTTCATGGCGCACGATCAGGGCTTGCAGGGCGCGCTCGAAGGCGTCCACATGCAGCACACCCTTGAACCGCGCCATGCCACCGACGTTGTAGGCCGGGCTGTCCGGCTCCATCTGCCAGAGGAACCACATGCGCTGCTGCGAGTAGGATAGTGGCACGGCCTGGCGGCGGTCGACCCGGGCGATCGCGCCTTGCAGGTTGCGTTCGCCACTGGCTTGCAGGCGGGCGATCTCGGAACAGAAGGCGCCCAGCTCGCTGGCTTCGAACAGCGCCTTGAGCGGCAGCTCGACATCCAGCGCCTGGCGGGTGCGCGAAACGATCTGGGTGGCCAGCAGCGAGTGGCCGCCGAGGGCGAAGAAATCATCCTGCAAACCCACCTGCGGCAGGTTCAGCACTTCACGCCAGATGGCCGCGACCTGCCGCTGCAATGCACTGTGCGGCTCGACATGCTCGCGCTGCTGCCACACCGGCGCCGGCAGTGCCTTGCGGTCGACCTTGCCACTTGGGCCCAGGGGCATCCGCGCCAGGTGGATCAATTGCGCCGGTACCATGTACGCCGGCAGACGCTCGACCAGGGCAGCCAGCAACCCGTCGTTCTGCGCGCCCCCGCTGTAGTAGCCGACCAGTTGGGCGCCAACGGCGCCCTGGTGGATCAGCACCAGGGCCTGCTCGACCCCTGGCTGGGCCAGCAGCACGGCCTGCACCTCCTCCGGCTCGACGCGGAAGCCACGCACCTTGACCTGCTGGTCGAGACGACCGAGGTAGTCCAGGGCTTCACTTTGCACATGCCAGCGGGCACGGTCGCCACTGCGGTACAGGCGCGCGCCGTCGCCGTCGGGCTGGGGCACGAAGCGCTCGGCGGTCAGCCCTGGGCGGCCCAGGTAGCCACGGGCCAGGCCCACGCCCCCCAGGCACAGCTCACCCGGCACGCCAGGGGCGGCAAGTTCGAATTCATCGTCCAGCACCCGGCACAGCACATTGCCCAGCGGGCGGCCAATCGGAGAACGTTCACCATCGCTGCCCTGGCAATGCCAGTGGGTGACGTTGATCGCGGTTTCGGTCGGGCCATAGCGGTTGTGCAACTGGACCTGTGGCAACAGCCGCAGCACACGGTCACGCAGCGCGGCGGACAGTGCCTCGCCGCCGGAGAACAGCCGACGCAGGCTGGTGCAGCCGGCGGCCAACGGTTCCTGGACGAACACCTGCAACAGCGGCGGTACGAAGTGCAGCGTGGTCACCTGGTGCTGCTGAATCAGCTGGGCGATGCGTTGCGGGTCGCGGTGCTCGCCAGGGCCGGCCAGCACCAGCTGGCACCCGGTGACCAGCGGCCAGAAGCACTCCCACACCGAGACGTCGAAGCTGATCGGCGCCTTCTGCATGAGCACATCGGTGCTGTCCAGCGCGTAGGTCGCTTGCATCCAGTGCAGGCGCTCGGCCAATGCGGCGTGGGTGTTGCCGACGCCCTTGGGCTGGCCGGTGGAGCCGGAGGTGTAGATCACGTAGGCCAGGTTGTCGCCGTGCAGGTGCAGGCCAGGGGCCTGGCTCGGCCAGCTGTCCAGGTGAAGTTGGTCGAGGGCGATGGCGCTGACACCGTCGAGCTGTGGCAAGCGCTCGAGCAGGCTGCTGTGGCTGAGCAGCAGGCTGGTCTGGCAGTCACCCAGCATGTACGCCAGGCGTTCGGTCGGGTAGTCGACATCCAACGGCACATAGGCGCCACCGGCCTTGAGGATGGCCAGCAGACCGACCAGCAGTTGCGGCGAACGCTCGATAGCGATGGCCACGCAGGTGTCCGGGCCGACGCCCTTGTCGCGCAGGTAGTGGGCCAGGCGGTTGGCCTGCTGGTGCAGTTCGGCATAGTCGAGCTGACCGCCCGCCCACACCAGCGCGGTGTGTTCAGGGGTCAGGCGGGCCTGCGCGTTGAGCTGTTCGACCAACAAGCGAGGCGCGGCCAGCATTGGCGCCTGCCCCCAGGCCAGCAGCTGCGCGCGGCCCGCCTCGTCAAGCAGGCGCACGTCACCCAGGGCCAACGCCGGCTGGGCGCAGACTTGCTCCAGCAGGGCCAGCAGGTGATTGGCCAGGCGCTTGATGGTGCTGGCATCGAACAGTTCGTCGGCATAGTCGAAGGCTAGGCTCAGGCGGCCCTGATGATCTTCCTCGCTGTGCAGTTGCAGGTCGAACTTGGCCTCGCGGCTGTGCCACGGCAGCTCTTCGGCGAGCAGGCCGGGCAGGCGGCGCAGGGCCGAAAGGTCGCGCTGCTGATGGTTGAACATGACCTGGAACAGACCCTGCTCACGGGCTTGGGGCAAGGCTTCGAGCAATTGCTCGAACGGCAGGTCCTGGTGGGCCTGGGCCTCGAGCGTGGCTCGGCGCACCTGGGCCAGTAGCTGCTCGAACGGCAGGCGCCCCTCGAGCTCGGCGCGCAGCACCTGGGTGTTGATGAAGAAGCCGACCATGCCCTGGGTTTCCAGGCGCGGGCGGTTGGCGTTGGGCACGCCGACGCGGATATCACCCTGGCCGGTGTAGCGGTGCAGCAGTGCCTGCCAGCCGGCCAGCAGCACCATGAACAGGCTGGCCTGCTGGTCGCGGGCCAGGTCTTTCAGGGCGCCGCCGAGCTTGGCCGGCACCTTCAGGCTCAGGCGCGCCGCGCTGTGCTTGCGTTGGTTGCCGCGTGGCTGGTCGGTGCTCAGGTCAAGTACCGGCAGTTCATCGCCCAGCTTGTCGGCCCAGTACGCCAGTTGTCGTGCGGCCTCGCCTTCGGCCAGCCACTGGCGCTGCCAGTTACCGTAGTCGGCGTAGCCCAGGGGCAGCTCGGCCAGGTTCGCTGCCTGGTCTTGCGCGGCATACAGGCGAGCGAACTCGTCGAGAAGGATGTTCAGTGACCAGCCATCGGCGACGATGTGGTGCAGGGTCACCCACAGTTGATGGGTTTCGTCGTCCAGGCGCACCAGGGTGACCCGCAGCAGCGGGCCGCCACGCAGGTCGAACGGCTGCCGTGCTTCACGCTCGCGATGGGCAGCCACGTCCTCGGCATCCAGCCCTTCCAGGTCGAGCCTCGTCACGCTCAGCGGCGAACTCGGCAGGATGCGCTGCAGCGCCTGGCCATCGACCTCGTCGAACACGGTGCGCAGCGACTCGTGCCGAGCAACCAGGGCCTGGAAGCTCGCCTCGAGCGCGGCTTCATCCAGCTCGCCACGCAGGTGCAAGCCGGCTGGAATGTTGTAGGCGGCTGATTGCGGCTCCAGTTGCCACATCAGCCACAGACGGTTCTGCGCCAGGGATTGCGGCAAGGCCTGGTCGCGGGTTTGCAGGACGATACGCCCGGCACCCTCGCCGCCTTCGGCGAGGATGGCCGCCAGCGCCGCCGAGTACTCGGCCAGGGTCGGCGCCTCGAACAGCGTGCGCAGGCTCAATGCCACGCCCAGCTCGTCAGCCAGGCGCGCGGTCACCTGGGTCGCGGCGATGGAGTTGCCGCCCAGCAGCAGGAAGTGATCGTCCGCCGCCACGGCTTCGACCTTGAGCAGGTCGCGCCATACCGCGGCGATGCGCGCCTGCAGGTCGTCACCCTCGGTTTCACCGGTCGATGCCTGGGCCTGTGCCGGGAAGCGCGCATAGCAATCCAGGCTGCCGTCGTTCATACGCAGGCGACAGGCCGAGCGCTGCAGTTTGCCGCTGGAGGTCTTGGGCAACGCGCCCGGGTTGAGCAGCAGCACCACCGCCGGCGCCTGGTGGCAGGCATCGGCGATGACCCGGCGCAGGGTGTTGATCAGTGTGTCGGGCGGTGTCGACTTCTGCACGTTGCGGCTGATTTCCACCGCCACGCCGATGCCCTCCTCGCCCTGATCGTCGACGGCGAACACCGCGACACGGCCCTTGCGCAGCACTTCGAGCTCACGCTCCAGGGTCTTTTCCAGGTCTTGCGGGTAGAGGTTCTGGCCACGGACGATGAGCATGTCCTTCAGCCGCCCGGTGACGAACACTTCACCGTCACGCATGAAGCCCAGGTCGCCGGTGCGCAGCCAGGTCTGGCCGTCCATCTCGACGAAGGTACGGGCACTGGCTTCGGGGTTGCGCCAGTAGCCAAGGGCGATGCTCGGACCGCCGGCCCAAATCTCACCGACACGATTGTCGCCCAACACCTCCAGGCGCTGAGGCTCGACGACGCGCACCGCGTGGCCCGGCTGCGGGTAGCCGCAGCTCATCAGCACACTGCCCTGGCCCGGCTCGGCACGATTGGCGGCGAAGGCCTCGGCATCCAGTTGCAGGGCGCCGATACCCTGGCCACGACGGCTGCCACTGACGAACAGGGTGGCCTCGGCCAGGCCGTAGCTGGCGAAGAAGCTGCTGGCTTGGAAGCCACAGGCGGCGAATTTCTCGGCGAAGGTATCGAGGCTGTCCTGGCGGATCGGCTCGGAGCCGGAGTAAGCCACGCGCCAGCGGCTCAGGTCGAGCCCGGCCAACGCGGCCTCGCTGACCCGTTCGCTGCATAGGCGGTAGGCGAAGTCCGGGCCGCCGCTGATGGTGCCGCCGTACTCGCTGATCGCCTGCAACCAGCGCAGCGGCCGGGCCAGGAAGTAGCCCGGCGACATCAGCACGCACGGCACACCACTGAAGATCGGCTGCAGCAGGCCGCCGATCAGGCCCATGTCGTGGTACAGCGGCAACCAGCTGACGATGACGTCGTCGGGGTTCACATCGATGCCGAAGCCGTGGCGGATCAACTGTTCGTTGGCCACCAGGTTGCCGTGGCTGACCTGCACGCCCTTGGGGAGTGCGGTGGAGCCGGAGGTGTACTGCAGGAAGGCGATGTCATCCGCCGCCAGCGCCGGTTCACGCCACTGGCCCGCGAGCGCCGGGTCCAGCCGGTCCACCGCCAGCAAGCCAGGGGCTTGGCTGCCGGTGAGCGCGTCCAGGCCCTGCAAACTGTCGCGCAGCGCTTCTACCGTCAGCAGCAGGCGCGGCTCGGCGTCGGCGATGATCGACAGCAGCCGCTCCTGATGGTGCTGGCGCGAGGACTCCGGCGGATAGGCCGGCACGGCGATGACCCCGGCGTAGAGGCAGCCGAAGAACGCCGCGACATAGTCCGGCCCACTGGGGAACAGCAGCACCGCACGGTCGCCGAAACCGGCCCTGGCCTGCAACGCGGCCGCGATGGTCCGTGCGCGCTGGTCGAGGTCCCGGTAGCTGAGCACGGCCTGCTCACCGGGCGCATCGGCCAGGAAGCGCAAGGCGATCCGGTCCGGGGTCTGGGCGGCGCGTTGCGCCAGGGCCTGGACCAGCGAGTGCGGGAGTTCGAAGGCGTCCGTCATGGAATGTTCCTGCCAGTGTCTGGGTAAGTCGTGCCAGAGCGGCGCCCCGCCCATCAGGGCAGGCGGCGCTCGGCAGCCGGATGTACACAGGGGAACGGATGGACCGGGGAAGAAATTAGCGTGGCCGGCCCGAAGGGCGGGACGCGGCCATCGGGAAAAGCTGAAGGCCGTCACAGCCTGCGGCTTAGAATCAAATGCAATGCACAATCATTAACTTTCGTATTTGACAATCATTATCATTATGAATAGCTTGTCGCACGTCGTAGGAAGCCTCCTAGTTTGGTGTGCTCCCTTTTTCCACAGAGACAAGGTGATTTCCATGGCGGAACAACTATCCACAAGTAAGTGCGATTCACCACTGCTCCAGGCGTTCGTCGACAACCGCAGCATCCTGGTCAAGATCGCCGCGCGTATCACCGGTTGCCGGTCCCGCGCCGAAGATGTGGTGCAGGACGCCTTCTTCCGGCTCAGTGCCGCCCCGCAGATCACCTCGTCGTTCAAGGCCCAGCTCAGCTACCTGTTCCAGATCGTGCGCAACCTGGCCATCGATCACTACCGCAAGCAGGCCATGGAGCTGAAGTACTCAGGCAGCGAAGAGGAAGGACTGAACGTGGTCATCCAGAACGCCTCGCCCGAAGCCACCCATATCAACCTCGCCACCCTTGAACACATCGCCGACGCCCTCAACGAACTGCCCCAACGCACCCGCTACGCCTTCGAGATGTATCGCCTGCACGGGGTACCGCAGAAGGACATCGCCAAGGAGCTGGGGGTATCGCCGACGCTGGTCAACTTCATGATCCGCGATGCGCTGATCCATTGCCGCAAGAGCAGCCGCCTGGGCTGATTGCCGACATCACGATCGCTTCGCCAGCAAGGCTGGCTCCTACAGGTATCTCACCCAGCAGTAGGAGCCAGCCTTGCTGGCGAACCCGCCTCACACCAATGTGCAGCGCTCGAAGAACCGCTCGCGCCCCAGGATCATCAGCGCCGCACGCTTGTGCGGGAAATCGAACTCTTTCTCGCAGTGGAAGCACTGGTCGTGCAGGTAGCCGATCATCTTGCCGTTGTCGGCCCGCGGTTCGGCCACCACGCGCTGGGTGCGCGGGTCGTCGAGGAACAGGTAGTGAACCAGCGCCGACAACCAGCTGGCCACCTTGTGTGGGCCACGGTGCGCCTCCTCCCCCACCAGCATGTGGATGCCACGGTCGTAATCGTCGGCCGAATAGAACGGCGCGATGCGGTCCTCCTTGGCCCAGTAGGCTTCGAAGTAGGCAAAGGGTTCATCATCGAAACAGCCAATCAAGGTCAGGGTATGCGGATCGGTTTCCAGCTTGGCCAGGTACTCGTGGTGCTGGGCGAGCGAGCCGCCTTCCTGCCAGAAGTGCAAGACCCGCGGGTTGTTCTGCCAGCGGTTGAACCGCTCAAGGTCCTGGTCGATTTCCAGGGTACGCAGTGACACCCAGGCCCCAAGGCGCGCATCGAAACGCCGGTACACCTCCCCCTGCGGCTTGGGCCCGCGCCGGGGGTGGCGCTTGCCGTTGCTGATCTGCATCTGCTGGGGGTAGGCCCCGGCAACGGGCTCGCCCAGCCAGGGCTGGGGCAATTGCCAGAACAGGGTGCGCTCACAGAAATATTCGCCCGGCCGTTCACCGGCCACCAAAAGCCCGCTGGCCAGCGCCTGCAATATCGGCTGCGGCAGTTGCCAGGCCAGTCGCTGGCAGGCCGGATCGCGGCACAGCAACCAGTAGCACGCCGCCCACAACGCCTGCTCCGGGCGTTCCGGGCAGAGCTGCTCGAGGTGGACTTCAAGACAGGCTGCCGCCACCAGACGCACCTGGATCAACGGGCGACCTTCAAGGGTCAGGCTCAGGCGGCAATCGCCCTCGTCGGCCTGCAGGCTGTGCCAGCGGGGTGCACAAGAAGGCTGCGAAGCGGCATCGAACGGCATGGTCATGGCTCACGGGAATGAAATAAAGGCTCACTCCTGAATACGTGGCCACGCCCGTGGAATTTAGTCGTGGGGTTTTTCCACGGTGATCTGGTAAGGCTGGAAGATGCGCAGCAATTCACCGTTCTCGCGCAGACGACGCATCAGCGCGGCAAATGCTTCGGGGCTGATCGGCGCGCCGGGGCGCAGCAAGGCGTAGTGATGGTAGACCTGGTCGACCCGCTGCGAGGCCATCAACTGGCCGCTGCTCTGCGGATTGCGCTTGAGGAAGTCGCTCAGATACGAGCGAGTGACCAGGGCGATGTCGGCACGCCCACGCTCGACCATGGACAGGTTGCTGTCGTGGGAATAGGTCAGTGCCGCCCGATAGCGCTCCTTCAGATAAGCCGGGTCGGCGTTGAAATCGGCAAACGCGTAATGGTAGCCGTTGAACAACGCCAGGCGCTTGCCTTCCAGGTCATCGAAATAGTGCTGGTCGCGCCCTGCCTGCGGCCGGGCGACATAGATCTCGGCATCCTCGAGCCCCATGTCCACCGCCTTGTGCGCGATCCCCTGCCACCCCCACTGTGGGTTCTCGAAGATCGCCATGTCGGTGCGCCCCTGCTGGAAGTCACCGAAGCGCCGCGGAATCGAGGTGGGCACCAGCACGAACCGATAACCGGGGTGCAGCTGGTTCAACGCCTCGACCAGTTGCGGCAGCAGGCCGGTGTCGGCGCCCTGCTCCGGGCGTACGGTGTAGGGTGGGAAATGCGCCGCGCCGATCTTCACCTCGACCGCCTCGTCGGCCCGGGCCACGGCACTGAGCAATAACGCGGCGAACAGCAGCAGGGAGGACGACACCTTGAGGCGGGGCAGTGGGATCAAGTCGAGACACTCATCACGGGTTGTGGCCTTAATTCACCTAAGCTAGGCGTTTTCCCGGGCGGGCACAACCGCCGGATATGCCAAAGTGCCAGGGGATGCCGTACGCCGCGACTTTGGCTACGCTCTACGGGCCTGCGCGAAAGGTCCTTGCGACATCCGCAGGCGACTGTGCATTGATAGGGAGCCTGGCATGGGCCACTGGTTGGTGATCGACCTGGAAGCCACCACCGATGACGGCGGCTGGCCAGTCACGGAGATGGAAATCATAGAGATCGGCGCAAGCCTGGTTACCCGCGAAGGCCGCGAGGTCGACCACTTCCAGCGCTTCGTACGGCCCAGGCGGCGGCCGCAGCTGACGCCATTCTGCCGCGAGCTGACCCATATCAGCCAGGCCGATGTCGACAACGCCGCGCCGTTCAGCGAGGTCTGGGGGCAATGCGAACGCTGGTTGGAGAGCCACCAGGCACAACTGCAAGCCTGGGTGAGCTGGGGCGACTACGATCGCAAGCAACTGCGGCAGGAATGGCAGTTGCACCATGTCGACAGCCTGTTGCTGCAACTGCCACACATCAACCTCAAGCAGCGCTTCGCCAAGGCCCGCCACCTGCAACGGCCGGCGGGGCTCAACAGCGCCCTGCAACTGGCCGGGCTGCAGTTCTCCGGGCAGCAGCATCGGGCCCTGGAGGATGCCCGCAACACGGCTCGCCTGCTGCCCCTGAGCCTGCCGGTTGGCGGCGCCTGAAACAGATGACGCAAGGGCAGGCCTTGGGCATACTGGCCAGCCTTTTTTCATCCCTTTCCCAGGAGTCGCCCATGTTCAAGGTCAATGAATACTTCGATGGCACCGTCAAGTCGATCGCCTTCGAAAGCCAGGAAGGTCCGGCCACCGTGGGCGTGATGGCGCCGGGCGAATATGAGTTCGGCACCGCCAAGCGCGAGATCATGCACGTGGTCTGCGGTGCCCTGACCGTCAAGCTGCCGGGCAGCGACAACTGGGAGAAGTTCGCGGCAGGCAGCCAGTTCAACGTGCCGGCTGACAGCAAGTTCCAACTGAAGGTGGCAGTAGACACCGCCTACCTGTGCGAATACCGCGACTAAGTGAGCCCGCTCCTACGCCACTTGCGGGTAGGGCTTTAGCCGCGATGCAGGCAACACGAAGCCTGGCACCCGCTATGCGGGTGATCGCGGCTGAAGCCGCTCCTACAGGGGTAGTGCCAGCACGGTTCTCTTCATGAGAGAAACCCCGCCACCCGCTCCGCCGCCGCCTGCAGATGCTGCTCATGGCTGAACCCGGAAACCTTCAGCGGCTTCAGGTCATGATCCGCCGCCACCAGCCAACTCACCTCTATCGCGGGCGATAATACGTACCCCTCCACCGTCTCACGATTGCCCAGGGCATCGCGTTCCCCCTGGACGATCAGCGTGCGCGTGCGCAACCCCGCCAGGTGCTCGACCCGTGGTTTCTCCGGCTTGCCCACCGCGTAGAACGGATAGCCCAGGCATACCAGGGCATCGGCCCCCAGTTCATCGACCAGAAGACTGGCCATGCGCCCGCCCATGGACTTGCCGCCAATGGCTACCGGGCCTGCGACCAATGGTCGCACCTGTTCATACACAGCGCGCCAGCATTCCAACAATACCTTCTGCGGATTGGGCGGCCGCCTGCCGCCGTCGACACGGCGCTGGGCCATGTACGGAAACTCGAAGCGCACCACCCCTACCCCTTGCCCCGCCAGCCTTTGCGCGATGTCCTCCATGAACCCGCTGTCCATCGGCGCACCCGCGCCGTGGGCCAGGATCAGGCAACCGCGGTAACCGCGATCGGCCGAGATTCGTGGAGGATCGCAGCGCAAGCCTGGGACATTTGCGATCTTCGCCCATTGATCCCCGTCAATACCGGCACTTTGCCCATTACTCATGCTTGCCTCGCTGTTTAGCCTGCCTATAACCGTGGATGGGAACCCATACATGAACACAACCAGCAGTACCGCCTACAACTACCAGGTGGTCCGCCAATTCGCCATCATGACGGTGGTGTGGGGCATCGTCGGGATGGGGCTCGGCGTCTTCATTGCCGCCCAGCTCGCCTGGCCCGCCCTCAACCTCGACCTGCCGTGGACCAGCTTCGGCCGCCTGCGACCCTTGCACACCAACGCGGTGATCTTCGCCTTCGGCGGCTGTGCCCTGTTCGCCACCTCGTATTATTCGGTGCAACGCACCTGCCAGACCACCCTGTTCGCGCCGCGCCTGGCCGCGTTCACCTTCTGGGGCTGGCAACTGGTGATCCTGCTGGCGGCGATCAGCCTGCCGCTGGGCTACACCAGCACCAAGGAATACGCCGAACTGGAATGGCCGATCGACATCCTGATCACCATCGTCTGGGTGGCCTATGCCGTGGTGTTCTTCGGTACGCTGATGAAGCGCAACACCAAGCACATCTATGTGGGCAACTGGTTCTTTGGCGCCTTCATCCTGACCGTGGCGATCCTGCATATCGTCAACAACCTGGAAATACCGGTCAGCCTGACCAAGTCCTACTCGGTCTACGCCGGCGCCACCGACGCCATGGTGCAATGGTGGTACGGCCACAACGCCGTGGGCTTCTTCCTCACCGCTGGCTTCCTGGGGATGATGTACTACTACGTACCGAAACAGGCCGAACGCCCGGTGTATTCGTATCGCCTGTCGATCGTGCACTTCTGGGCACTGATCACCCTGTACATCTGGGCCGGCCCCCACCACCTGCACTACACCGCCCTGCCGGACTGGGCGCAGTCGCTGGGCATGATCATGTCGCTGGTGCTGCTGGCCCCGAGCTGGGGCGGCATGATCAACGGCATGATGACCCTGTCGGGGGCCTGGCATAAGCTGCGCAGCGACCCGATCCTGCGCTTCCTGGTGGTGTCGCTGGCGTTCTACGGCATGTCCACCTTCGAAGGCCCGATGATGGCCATCAAGACCGTCAACGCCCTGTCCCACTACACCGACTGGACCATCGGCCACGTCCACGCCGGTGCCCTGGGTTGGGTGGCGATGATCTCCATCGGCGCGCTGTACCACACCATCCCCAAAGTGTTCGGCAAGGAGCGCATGTACAGCCTCGGGCTGATCAACGCGCACTTCTGGCTGGCCACCATCGGCACCGTGCTTTACATCGCCTCGATGTGGGTCAACGGCATTGCCCAAGGCCTGATGTGGCGCGCAGTCAACAGCGACGGCACGCTGACCTACTCGTTCGTCGAAACCCTGGTGGCCAGCCACCCCGGCTTCGTCGTGCGCTTCGTCGGCGGCGCGATCTTCCTCAGCGGCATGTTCCTGATGGCCTGGAACACCTGGCGCACCGTGCGTGCCCCCGCCGCCGAGCAAGCCACCGCCAACGCCCAGCTGGCTTGAGGAGTAGAGCCTGATGAACCATGAAGTCGTTGAGAAAAACATAGGCCTGATGGCCCTGCTGATGGTGTTCGCCGTCAGCATCGGCGGCCTGACGCAGATTGTCCCGCTGTTCTTCCAGGACGTCACCAACAAGCCGGTCGAAGGCATGAAACCCTACACCGCCCTGCAGCTCGAAGGCCGCGACATCTACATCCGCGAGGGCTGCGTGGGCTGCCATTCGCAGATGGTCCGGCCGTTCCGCGCCGAGACCGAGCGCTACGGCCACTACTCGGTGGCTGGCGAGAGCGTGTGGGACCACCCGTTCCTGTGGGGCTCCAAGCGCACCGGGCCGGACCTGGCCCGCGTCGGTGGCCGCTACTCGGACGACTGGCACCGCGCGCACCTGTACAACCCGCGCAACGTGGTGCCCGAGTCGAAGATGCCGTCCTACCCGTGGCTGGTGGCCAGCCAGGTCGACAACAGCCACACCGACGTCAAGATGCGCGCCCTGCGCACCTTGGGTGTGCCTTACACCGACGACGACATCGCCGGTGCCAAGGACGCCGTCAAAGGCAAGACCGAGATGGACGCGCTCGTGGCCTACCTGCAGGTGCTCGGCACCGCGATCAAGAACAAGAGGTGAATGCGATGGACATCGACATCGGCATGATCCGCGGCCTGGGCACCTTGGTGGTGATGATCGCCTTCATCGGCCTCTCGCTCTGGGTGTTCAACCGTCGCCGCGACCGTGATTTCGCCGAAGCGCGCCTGCTGCCCTTCGTCGACGACCGCCTGCCCCCTGCCGGGCAGGAACCTGCTGCCATGAGGAGTACTCGGCAATGACCACCTTCTGGAGTACGTATATCAGCGTACTGACCCTCGGCAGCCTGATCGGCTTGACCTGGCTGCTGCTCGCCACCCGCAAGGGCCAGAGCAGCGACACCACCGACCAGACCATGGGCCACAGCTTCGATGGCATCGAGGAGTACGACAACCCGCTGCCAAAATGGTGGTTCTGGCTGTTCGTCGGCACCCTGGTGTTTTCGGTGGGCTACCTGATCCTCTACCCGGGCCTGGGCAACTGGAAAGGCATCCTGCCCGGCTACGAGAATGGCTGGACCCAGGTGGACGAGTGGCAGAAAGAGATGGACAAGGCCGATGCCAAGTTCGGGCCGATCTTCGCCAAGTACGCCGCCATGCCGGTGGAGGACGTGGCCAAGGACCCGCAGGCGCTGAAGATGGGCAGCCGGCTGTTTGCCTCCAACTGCTCGGTATGCCACGGCTCGGACGCCAAGGGCTCCTACGGCTTCCCCAACCTGACCGACAAGGACTGGCGCTGGGGCGGCGAGCCGGAGACCATCAAGGCGTCGATCATGAACGGCCGCCACGGCATCATGCCGGGCTGGGCCACGGTGATCGGCGAGCAGGGCGTGGCCGATGTGGCGGCATTCGTGCTGACCAACCTCGACGGCCGCACCCTGCCGGCAGACGCCAAGGCCGACCCGGCCAAGGGCAAGGAGTTGTTCGCCACCAACTGCGTGGCCTGCCACGGCCCTGAGGGCAAGGGCACCCCAGCCATGGGCGCGCCCAACCTGACTCACCCACAGGCATTCATCTACGGTTCGAGCTTCGCCCAGTTGCAGCAGACCATCCGTTATGGCCGTCAGGGCCAGATGCCTGCGCAGCATGACATCCAGGGCAACGACAAGGTCCACCTGCTGGCGGCCTATGTGTATAGCCTGTCGCAGGAACAAGTGCCGGAAACCGTCACCGCCAAGTAACCCCCCTCTTCGCCGGCAAGCCGGCTCCTACGGGCCCTGCGCCCTTCAGGTAGGAGCCAGCTTGCCGGCGAAAGGGCTGCAAAGCAGCCCCACCCTCCCCCCCTTCCTTGCACCCCCTCCGAACGCAACTAAGCTTGTTGCCACAGTGGCTTCGCTCGCAGCGACCGGAACAGACGTGGTGCACAGCCTGACATCACGCATCGACTCCACGCGCACGAGCCTGCGGCTTTGGGATGACGCCTTGCGTGCCCGTCCCCGACTAAAAAGCTTGACCGAACGATCAGAAAAACATGGAAAACGGTACACATTACAAATATTTATTTGTGTACAATCGTTCAGCCCACACGCCACGGGACGGTGGCGGAAAGGGCCTGGACACGGGTCGGCGCAAGTCTCCTTGCGTTGCCATAACCCTGGTGGTTATCGATACTGGCGCCGATTTACCAACCAACAAGAACACCCAAACCGTGGAACCTTAGAATGAGCACTGCAATCAGTCCGACTGCTTATAACTATAAGGTCGTCCGCCAGTTCGCCATCATGACGGTGGTCTGGGGGATCCTTGGCATGGGGCTCGGCGTCTTCATCGCCTCGCAACTGGTCTGGCCCCAGCTCAACCTGGACCTGCCATGGACGAGCTTCGGCCGCCTACGCCCGCTGCACACCAACCTGGTGATCTTCGCCTTCGGTGGCTGCGCCCTGTTCGGCACCAGCTACTACGTGGTGCAGCGCACCTGCCAGACCCGCCTGATCTCCGACAGCATGGCCGCCTTCACCTTCTGGGGCTGGCAGGCGGTGATCGTCGGCGCGCTGATCACGCTACCCATGGGCTTCACCACCACCAAGGAGTACGCCGAGCTCGAGTGGCCGCTGGCGATCCTGCTGGCCATCGTCTGGGTCACCTACGCCCTGGTGTTCTTCGGCACCATCGTCAAGCGCAAGACCAAGCACATCTACGTCGGCAACTGGTTCTACGGCGCCTTCATCGTGGTCACCGCGATGCTGCACATCGTCAACCACATCTCGCTGCCGGTGAGCCTGTTCAAGTCGTACTCGGCCTACGCCGGCGCCACCGACGCGATGATCCAGTGGTGGTACGGCCACAACGCCGTGGGCTTCTTCCTCACCACCGGTTTCCTGGGGATGATGTACTACTTCGTACCGAAGCAGGCCGAACGCCCGATCTACTCGTATCGCCTGTCCATCGTGCACTTCTGGGCGTTGATCACCCTGTACATCTGGGCCGGCCCCCACCACCTGCACTACACCGCCCTGCCGGACTGGGCGCAGTCGCTGGGCATGGTGATGTCGATCATCCTGCTCGCCCCAAGCTGGGGCGGCATGATCAACGGCATGATGACCCTGTCGGGGGCCTGGCATAAGCTGCGCACCGACCCGATCCTGCGCTTCCTCGTCGTGTCGCTGGCGTTCTACGGCATGTCCACCTTCGAAGGCCCGATGATGGCCATCAAGACGGTCAACTCGCTGTCGCACTACACCGACTGGACCATCGGCCACGTCCATGCCGGCGCCCTGGGTTGGGTGGCGATGATCTCCATCGGCGCGGTCTACCACATGATCCCGAAACTCTACGGCCGCGAGCAGATGCACAGTGTCGGGCTGATCAACGCGCACTTCTGGCTGGCCACCATCGGCACCGTGCTGTACATCGCCTCGATGTGGGTCAACGGCATCACCCAGGGCCTGATGTGGCGCGCCATCAACGACGACGGCACCCTCACCTACTCCTTCGTCGAAGCGCTGCAGGCCAGCCACCCGGGCTTCATCGTCCGCGCCCTGGGCGGTGCGTTCTTCGCCTCCGGCATGCTGCTGATGGCCTACAACGTGTTGCGCACCGTGCGTGCCGCCAACCCGGTACAGGCTGAGGAAGCCGCCAAGATCGTCGTCGTGGGAGCCCACTGATGAAGCATGAAGCAGTCGAGAAGAATATCGGCCTGATGGCCTTCTTCATGGTCATCGCCGTCAGCGTCGGTGGCCTCACGCAAATCGTCCCGCTGTTCTTCCAGGACGTCACCAACAAGCCGGTCGAGGGCATGAAGCCGCGCACCGCGCTGGAGCTCGAAGGCCGCGACATCTACATCCGCGAGGGCTGCGTGGGCTGCCACTCGCAGATGATCCGCCCGTTCCGCGCCGAAACCGAACGCTACGGCCACTACTCGGTGGCTGGCGAGAGCGTGTGGGACCACCCGTTCCTGTGGGGCTCCAAGCGCACCGGGCCGGATCTAGCCCGCGTGGGTGGCCGCTACTCGGACGACTGGCACCGCGCGCACTTGTACAACCCGCGCAACGTGGTGCCCGAGTCGAAGATGCCGTCGTACCCGTGGCTGGTCGAGAACAAGCTCGACGGCAAGGACACCGCCAAGAAGATGGAGGTCCTGCGCACCCTGGGCACGCCGTACACCGACGAGGACATCGCCGGCGCCCGCGACGCGGTCAAGGGCAAGACCGAGATGGACGCCCTCGTCGCGTACCTGCAAGGCCTTGGCACCCTCATCAAGAGCAAACGGTGACCCTGATGGATATCGGCACGATTCGCGGCCTGGGCACCGTCGTGGTGCTGGTGGCCTTCGTGGGCCTGGCGCTGTGGGTGTTCAGCCCGCGGCGCAAGCAGGAATTCGACGAGGCAACGCAGTTGCCGTTCGCCGACGACCCCGAGGCCACCCGACACGTCGAGCAAGCACAAGCGTCTAGGAGCAAACAACAATGACAACCTTCTGGAGTCTGTACGTCACCGTCCTGACCCTGGGCACCATCTTCGCCTTGACCTGGCTGCTGCTGTCGACCCGCAAGGGCCAGCGCGAAGAGATCACCGACGAAGTCGTCGGCCACGCCTTCGACGGCATCGAGGAATACGACAACCCGCTACCAAAGTGGTGGTTCTGGCTGTTCGTCGGCACCGTCGTCTTCGCCCTCGGCTACCTGGTGCTGTACCCGGGCCTGGGCAACTGGAAAGGCCTGCTCCCCGGTTACGCGTACGTGGACAACGACAAGAAGACCGAGTTTTCCAACGGCCAGGCCGGCTGGACCGGCGTGCACGAGTGGGAAAAGGAGATGGCCAAGGCCAATGCCCGCTTCGGGCCGATCTTCGCCAAGTTCGCCGCCATGCCCGTCGAGGAAGTGGCCAAGGACCCGCAGGCACTGAAGATGGGCGCACGCCTGTTCGCGTCCAACTGTTCGGTGTGCCATGGCTCCGACGCCCGAGGCGCCTACGGTTTCCCCAACCTGACCGACAACGACTGGCGCTGGGGCGGCGAACCGGAGACCATCAAGACCACCATCATGAATGGTCGCCACGGCGTGATGCCGGGTTGGGCGACGGTGATCGGCGAGCAAGGCGTGGCGGACGTGGCGGCCTTCGTGCTGACCAACCTCGACGGCCGCAAACTGCCCGAGGACGCCAAGGCCGACCCGGTCAAGGGCCAGCAGATCTTCGCCACCAACTGCGTGGCCTGCCACGGCCCCGAAGGCAAGGGCACCCCGGCCATGGGCGCGCCGAACCTCACGCACCCGCAGGCGTTCATCTACGGCTCGAGCTTCGCCCAACTGCAACAGACCATCCGCTACGGTCGCCAGGGCCAGATGCCGGCCCAGGCGCAGATGCAGGGCAACGACAAGGTTCACCTGCTGGCCGCTTATGTGTACAGCCTGTCGCATCAGGCGGAGCCGGCCAAGGCTGAGTAAGCCAAGCCAAACCTCATCGCGGATGAGTCCGCGATGAGGCCGGCAAACTCAGCACCAGCTGACCTGGATCAATTGACACCCGCCATAACACGATTCACACCACGAACCCAACGCGACTAAAGGTCGCAGCGCGCCCCGCACGCGCCATCACAGGCGTATCATGGGCCGCAGAGCGCTAGCAGAACGCGCGAGACTGCGGCCGGCACGCACTGGCCGCGGCGTTTCTCCACTGCCGTGGGACTTGATGATGAGCAAGCAAATTCCGGTACATGACGTCACCCCGCCTGCCAACAAGGGAAAGGATTCCGTCGACCTCTACGCCTCGCGTGAAAAAATCTATACCCGCGCCTTCACCGGCATCTTCCGCAGGCTGCGGATGGTCGGCGGCGCGGCACTGTTCCTGCTGTACTTCGGCACAGTCTGGCTGAGCTGGGGCGGCCACCAGGCCGTCTGGTGGAACCTGCCCGAGCGCAAGTTCTACATCTTCGGCGCCACCATCTGGCCCCAGGACTTCATTCTGCTCTCGGGCATCCTGATCGTCGCCGCCTTCGGCCTGTTCTTCATCACCGTGTACGCCGGCCGGGTCTGGTGCGGCTACACCTGCCCGCAGAGCGTGTGGACCTGGGTGTTCATGTGGTGCGAGAAAGTCACCGAGGGTGACCGCAACCAGCGCATGAAGCTGGACAAGGCGCCCATGAGCGCGAACAAGTTCCTGCGCAAGCTGGCCAAGCACAGCCTGTGGCTGCTGATCGGTTTTGTTACCGGCATGACCTTCGTCGGTTACTTCTCGCCGATCCGCGAGCTGGCCATCGAGTTCTTCACCGGGCAGGCCGACGGCTGGGCCTATTTCTGGGTCGGCTTCTTCACCCTGGCCACCTACGGCAACGCCGGCTGGCTGCGCGAACAAGTGTGCATCTACATGTGCCCCTACGCGCGCTTCCAGAGCGTGATGTTCGACAAGGATACCCTGATCGTCTCCTACGACCCGCGCCGCGGCGAAACCCGTGGCCCGCGCAAGAAAGACATCGACTACAAGGCCAAGGGCCTGGGCGACTGCATCGACTGCACCATGTGCGTGCAGGTCTGCCCCACCGGCATCGACATCCGCGACGGCCTGCAGATCGAGTGCATCGGCTGCGCCGCCTGCATCGACGCCTGCGACAGCATCATGGACAAGATGAACTACCCCAAAGGGCTGATCAGCTACACCACCGAGCACAACCTGTCCGGGCAGAAGACCCACATGCTGCGCCCGCGCCTGATCGGCTACGCCCTGGTGCTGCTGGTGATGATCGGCGCCCTGGCCACCGCCTTCGCCACCCGCTCGCTGGTGGGCTTCGACGTGGCCAAGGACCGCGTGCTGTACCGCGAGAACGCACAAGGCCGGATCGAGAACGTCTACAGCCTGAAGGTGATGAACAAGGACCAGCGCGACCACGTCTACGTGCTCGACGCCGCCGGCCTGCCCGACCTACAGCTCGAAGGCCATCGCGAGATCCGTGTCGCCGCCGGCGATATCGTCAACCTGCCGGTGCAGTTGTCGGTCGCCCCGGAAAAACTGCCCTCGACCACCAACGAAATCACCTTCATCCTCAAGGACGCCGACGACAGCGCCAGCCAGGTTGAAGCCAAGAGCCGTTTCATCGGCCCACAGATCCGCTGAGAGAGAAAACGATCAATGCCTGCCGCCACCGCCGCCAGCCCCTGGTACAAGCACCTCTGGCCCTGGATCATCATCGGTATCCTGGCCACCTCGGTGTGCCTGAGCCTGACCATGGTCAGCATCGCCGTGCGCAACCCGGACAATCTGGTCAACGACAACTACTACGAGGCCGGCAAGGGCATCAACCGCTCGCTGGACCGCGAACTGCTGGCCCAGACCCTCAACCTCAAGGCCAGCGTGCACCTGGACGAACTGACCGGCGAAGTCGAGGTGCGCCTGACTGGCAACAGCAGCCCGGAGGCCCTGGAACTGAACCTGATCTCGCCGACCCAGCCGGACAAGGATCGCAAGGTCCAGCTGGCACGCAGCGAGCCTGGGCGCTATGTCGGCCAGCTCGTGGACAAGGTCGAGGGCCGGCGCTTCGTCGAGTTGCTAGGCAGCCAGGACAACCATGTGTGGCGGTTGTTCGAAGAGGAGAAGGTCGAGCATGGCGTGACCTTGCAACTGGGGGATGAAGCACTGCAAGGTGCCGAGCATCAGTAACACCCTGTTGGCGGGGCTGCCTCGCCAACATTGAACCTTCTGTAGGAGCGGCTTCGGCCGCGATGCAGGCTACGCGGTGTGTGGCACCCGCCAAGCGGGTGATCGCGGCTGAAGCCGCCCCTACAAGGTCCGCGCCAGCCAGAAGAGATGTCGATGACCCAACCCACCGCCTGCTACCACTGCGCCCTGCCCGTCCCCGCCGGCAGCCGCTTCACCGCCGTGGTCCTCGGCGAGCCCCGGCCGTTCTGCTGCCCCGGCTGCCAGGCAGTGGCCGAGTCCATCGTCGCCGGTGGCCTGGAGCACTACTACCAGCACCGCAGCGACACCAGTGCCAACCCCGAAGCCCTGCCCCGCCAGTTGCAGGACGAGTTGGCCCTGTACGACCGCAGCGATGTGCAGCAGTCCTTCGTGCGCCATGAAGGCGAACTGGCCGAAACCACCCTCATGGTCGAAGGTATCAGCTGCGCCGCCTGCGGCTGGTTGATCGACAAGCACCTGCGCAATCTGCCCGGCGTCGCCGAGGCGCGCCTGAACCTGTCCAACCACCGCCTGCTGGTCACCTGGGCCGACAGCCAGCTGCCATTGTCGAAACTGCTCGCCGAGCTGCGCCAGATTGGCTATGCCGCCCACCCCTACCAACCCGACCAGGCCGCCGAGCAACTGGCCCGGGAAAACCGCAGCGCCCTGCGCCGCCTCGGCGTGGCCGGGCTGCTGTGGTTCCAGGCGATGATGGCGACCATGGCTACCTGGCCGGAGTTCAACATCGACCTGTCCCCCGAGCTGCACACCATCCTGCGCTGGGTCGCGCTGTTTCTCACCATCCCCATCGTGTTCTACAGCTGCGCGCCGTTCTTCAAGGGCGCCGCCCGCGACCTGCGCACCCGCCACCTGACCATGGACGTTTCGGTGTCGCTGGCCATCGGCCTGGCCTTCTGCGCCGGGATCTGGACGGCGATCACCGGCCACGGGGAACTGTACTTCGACACCGTGGGCATGTTCGCGCTGTTCCTGCTCACCGGCCGCTACCTGGAGCGCCGCGCCCGCGAACGCACGGCGGCGGCCACCGCGCAGCTGGTCAACCTGCTGCCCGCCTCGTGCCTGCGCCTGGATTCAAACGGCCAGGCCGAGCGCATCCTGCTGGGCGAGCTTCGCTGTGGCGACCGTGTCCAGGTGCTGCCCGGCGCGGTGATCCCGGCCGACGGCCGCATCCTCGAGGGCCGCTCCAGTGTCGACGAGTCGCTGCTCACCGGCGAATACCTGCCCCTGCCGCGGCGCAGCGGCGACCCGGTGACCGGCGGCACACTCAACGTCGAGAGCACCCTGACCGTCGAAGTCCAGGCCCTGGGCCAGGACTCGCGACTATCGGCCATCGTTCGCCTGCTGGAACGGGCGCAACTGGAGAAGCCGCGCCTGGCCGAAATTGCCGACCGCGCCTCGCAATGGTTCCTGCTGTTCAGCCTGGTGGCCGCAGCAGTCATCGGCCTGGCCTGGTGGCAGCTCGATTCCTCGCGGGCGTT
Source organism: Pseudomonas entomophila (assembly GCF_023277925.1). Lineage (NCBI taxonomy): Bacteria > Pseudomonadati > Pseudomonadota > Gammaproteobacteria > Pseudomonadales > Pseudomonadaceae > Pseudomonas > Pseudomonas entomophila. The sequence goes on along the minus strand of NZ_CP063832.1, from coordinate 537,643 downwards.
CTGGATCGTCCTGGCAATGCTGGTCGCCACCTGCCCCTGTGCCCTGTCGCTGGCCACCCCCACCGCCCTCACCGCCGCCACCGGCACCCTGCACAAGCTCGGCCTGCTGATCACTCGCGGCCATGTGCTGGAAGGCCTGAACCAGATCGATACGGTGATCTTCGACAAGACCGGCACCCTCACCGAAGGCCGTCTGGCCCTGCGCAGCATTCGCCCGCTGGGGCGGCTGGACAGTGACAAGTGCCTGGCGCTGGCCGCCGCCCTGGAAAACCGTTCCGAACATCCCATCGCCCGTGCGTTCGGCCGCGCTGCGCGGCCCGCCGAAGAGGTCAACGCCGTCCCCGGCCTGGGCCTGGAGGGTGAGATGGACGGCCAGCGCCTGCGCATCGGCCAAGCCACCTTCGTCTGTGCCCTGAGCGGTGCCGAGGTGCCTGCCGTGCCCGAACCGCGCGGACAATGGCTGCTGCTGGGTGATCGTCGCGGCCCGCTGGCCTGGTTCGGCCTCGACGACCGCCTGCGCGACGACGCCCCGGACCTGGTTGCGGCCTGCAAGGCGCGTGGCTGGCAGACCCTGCTGCTGTCCGGCGACAGCTCGCCAATGGTTAACGAAGTCGCCGCCCAGCTGGGCATCGACACGGCCGTCGGCGGCCTGCGCCCGGACGACAAGCTGGCCCGCCTCAAAGCCTTGCAGGCCGAGGGCCGCAAGGTGCTGATGCTGGGCGACGGGGTGAACGACGTGCCGGTGCTGGCCGCCGCCGACATCAGTATCGCCATGGGCAGCGCCACGGACCTCGCCAAGACCAGCGCCGACGCGGTGCTGCTGTCCAACCGCTTGCAGGCGCTGGCGCAGGCTTTCGACCTGGCCCGCCGCACCCGCCGTAACATTGTCGAGAACCTGCTCTGGGCGACGCTGTACAATGGCCTGATGTTGCCGTTCGCCGCGCTGGGCTGGATTACCCCGGTCTGGGCGGCGGTCGGCATGTCGGTCAGCTCGCTGATCGTCGTGCTCAATGCCCTGCGCCTGACCCGCCTGCCCGTGGGCGCGGGCAAGCCCGCGAACGAGGCGACCCAGCCCGGAAGGACCAACCTATGCCCGCCCTCTATGTGATGATCCCCGCCGCCCTGCTGCTGGTCGGCGTCGCCGTGTACATCTTCTTCTGGGCGGTGGACAGCGGCCAGTACGATGACCTCGAAGGCCCGGCCCACAGCATCCTGTTCGACGACCAGGATCCGCGACACCAAGCGGCCGCCAAGCCGGAACCAGACCAGCCCGAAGACAAGGACTCGACCCCGCGTGCCTGAACTGCTTCCCCTGCTCGGCTCGGCGCTGGTCCTGGGCCTGCTGGGTGGCGGCCACTGCCTGGGCATGTGCGGCGGCCTGATGGGCGCCCTGACTCTCGCCATCCCCCCAGAGCAACGCGGCCGCCGCCTGCGCTTGCTGCTGGCCTACAACCTCGGGCGCGTGCTCAGCTACGCCTGCGCCGGCTTGCTGCTAGGCGTGGCCGGCGTGGCCCTGGCCAGCAGTCCGCTGGCCATCGGCTTGCGAGTAGTCGCGGCGCTGTTGCTGATCAGCATGGGCCTGTACCTGGCGGGCTGGTGGAGCGGCCTGACCCGCATCGAAACCCTCGGCCGCGGCCTGTGGCGGCACGTGCAACCGCTGGCCACGCGGCTGCTGCCGGTGTCCAGCCTGCCTCGCGCTCTGTTGCTCGGTGCCCTGTGGGGCTGGCTACCCTGCGGGCTGGTATACAGCACCCTGCTGTGGGCGGCGAGCCAGGGCGATGCGCTGCACAGTGCAGCGTTGATGCTGGCCTTCGGCGTGGGCACCTGGCCGGTGCTGCTGGCCACGGGGCTGGCAGCCGAGCGGGTTGGCGCACTGTTGCGCAAGCGTGGGGTGCGAATGGCAGGCGGTGTGCTGGTTATCCTGTTTGGCGTATGGACGTTGCCTGGACCTCACCAGCATTGGCTCATGGGGCACTGAGCAACGCGGTTCGCCGGCAAGGCCGGCTCCAACAGGTTCCGCGCCAGCCTCTGGACTGCCGGCCTTGCCGGCGAACGCCCTTGATACAAATCAACACGCCCCAGCCCTTGCGCCCCTAGACTCCGGACACTGCAGCTCTATCCGGGGACCACCCACATGCTCGACGACCTACGCTGGGACGCCGACCTGATTCGTCGCTACGATCTGGCCGGGCCACGCTACACCTCCTATCCGACCGCCGTGCAACTGCACGGCGAAGTGGGTTCGTTCGACCTGCTCCACGCCCTGCGTGAAAGCCGCCGCGCCACCCGCCCCCTGTCGCTGTACGTGCATGTGCCGTTCTGCGCCAACATCTGCTACTACTGCGCCTGCAACAAGGTCATCACCAAGGACCGCGCCCGCGCCGCACCGTACCTGCAACGCCTGGAGCAGGAAATCCAGCTGATCGCCTGCCACCTGGACCCCAAGCAGCGGGTCGAGCAACTGCACTTCGGCGGCGGCACACCGACCTTCCTCAGCCACGTGGAACTGCGCCAGCTGATGGCGACCCTGCGCCAGCACTTCAACCTGCTGGACGATGATTCGGGCGACTACGGCATCGAGATCGACCCACGCGAGGCCGACTGGTCGACCATGGGTCTGCTCCGCGAACTGGGCTTCAACCGTGTCAGCCTTGGCGTGCAGGACCTTGACCCGGCCGTGCAGCGCGCGGTGAACCGCCTGCAGAGCCTGGAGCAGACCCGCACCCTGATCGAGGCCGCGCGGACCCTGCAGTTCCGCTCGATCAACCTGGACCTGATCTACGGCCTGCCCAAGCAGACCCCGGAAGGCTTCGCCCGCACCGTGGAGGAAGTCATCCGCCTGCAGCCCGACCGCCTGTCGGTATTCAACTACGCCCATCTGCCCGAACGGTTCATGCCCCAGCGGCGCATCGACAGCAACGACCTGCCGGCACCGGCCGCCAAGCTGGAAATGCTCCACGCCACCATCGACCAGCTCACCGCCGCCGGCTACCGCTACATCGGCATGGACCACTTCGCCCTGCCCGACGACGAGCTCGCCATCGCCCAGGAAGAAGGCACCCTGCAGCGCAACTTCCAGGGTTACACCACCCACGGCCATTGCGACCTGATCGGCCTGGGCGTCTCGGCGATCAGCCAGATCGGCGACCTGTACTGCCAGAACAGCAGCGACCTGAACACCTACCAGGACACCCTTTCCAGCGCCCAGCTGGCCACCCAGCGCGGCTTGCTGTGCAACCAGGACGACCGCCTGCGCCGGGCGGTGATCCAGCAGTTGATCTGCCACTTCGAACTGGACTTCGAAGCGATCGAACAAGCCTTCACCATCGATTTCCGTGGGTACTTCAATGATCAGTGGCCGGAACTGCTGACCATGCAACGCGACGGACTGATCAGCCTGGATAAAAAGGGCATCCGCGTCCTGCCGGCCGGACGCCTGCTGGTACGCTCGGTGTGCATGGTCTTCGATGGCTACCTGGCCCAGCACAATCGCCAGCGTTTTTCGCGGGTGATCTGAGGATATTGAGTCGTTTCACCGCATGGACAGCCCGCCTTTCGAGGCACACTATGGACAGTCGAACGGTGCCGGAACACCCCTTCCGGCCCGCTGCTAGCGTGCACCCAAAATGCGCACACTGGCCTACAGCCCATGCCGCAGGTTATCCTTACGGCTTATGTGTGCTTTCCCACAAGGATCGAAAGAAATGTCCGAGCCAGTAAAACTGCGCCCACACAACCAGGCCCACTGCAAGGATTGCAGCCTGGCCCCCCTGTGCCTGCCCCTGTCCCTGAACCTGGAAGACATGGACGCACTGGATGAAATCGTCAAACGCGGCCGCCCGCTGAAGAAGGGCGAGTTCCTGTTCCGCCAGGGTGACAATTTCGGCTCGGTCTATGCGGTCCGCTCCGGCGCCCTGAAAACCTTTAGCCTCAGCGATGCGGGCGAAGAGCAGATCACCGGCTTCCACCTGCCCAGCGAACTGGTCGGCCTATCCGGCATGGACACCGAAGCCTACCCGGTATCGGCCCAGGCCCAGGAAACCACTTCCGTGTGCGAGATCCCCTTCGAGCGCCTCGACGAACTCTCGGTCCAGCTGCCGCAGCTGCGCCGCCAGTTGATGCGGGTGATGAGCCGCGAAATCCGCGACGACCAGCAGATGATGCTGCTGCTGTCGAAAAAGACCGCCGACGAGCGCATCGCCACCTTCCTGGTCAACCTGTCCGCGCGCTTCCGCGCCCGTGGCTACTCGGCCAACCAGTTCCGCCTGAGCATGTCGCGCAACGAGATCGGCAACTACCTGGGCCTGGCCGTGGAAACCGTGTCCCGCGTGTTCACCCGCTTCCAGCAGAACGGCCTGCTCAAGGCCGAGGGCAAGGAAGTGCACATCCTCGACCCGATCCAGCTGTGCGCGCTGGCCGGTGGCGCACTCGAAGCCTGATGGCCATGTGAACAGGGTATACTGGCGCCGAGTTTTTCCAGGATACCCGCCCATGCACAGCGACACCTTCGACCTCAAAGCCTTGATCCGCCCGGTAGTGGACTTCCCCAAGCCGGGCGTGATCTTCCGCGACATCACCCCGCTTTTCCAATCGCCACGCGGGCTGCGCTATGTCGCCGACCAGTTCATCGAGCGCTATGTCGAAGCCGACTTCAGCCACATCGGCGCCATGGACGCACGGGGCTTCCTGATCGGCTCGATCATCGCCCACCAGCTGAACAAGCCGCTGATCCTGTTCCGCAAGCAGGGCAAGCTGCCGGCCGATGTGCTGTCGGAGGGTTACCAGACCGAGTACGGCGAAGCCTTCCTGGAAGTGCACGCCGACAGCCTCTGCGACGGCGACTCGGTGCTGATCTTCGATGACCTGATCGCCACCGGCGGTACCCTGCTGGCCGCGGCGAACCTGGTACGTCGCACTGGGGCGAAAGTATTCGAAGCAGCGGCAATCATCGACCTGCCAGAACTTGAAGGCTCGCGCCGCCTGCAGGCGGCCGGGGTCCCGACCTTCTGCCTGACCGAGTTTTCTCTCAGCGAGTACTGAGTCAGTTGTTCGCCGGCAAGCCGGCCCCTACAGTGGTGCGCGGTGAACCTGTAGGAACCGGCTTGCCGGCGAACCCACTCACAGCGATATAGGCCGGCGCCCCGCGAAGGCATGGGCCAGCGTCCCACCATCCACCAGCTCCAGCTCCCCCCCCAGCGGTACGCCATGGGCGATGCGCGTAGCGATCAGGCCCTTCTCGGCCAGCAGCTGGGCGATGTAGTGGGCCGTAGCCTCCCCTTCCACCGTGGGGTTGGTGGCCAGGATCACCTCGCTGAAGGTGCCCTGTTCGTCGATCCGCGCCATCAGTTGCGGAATACCGATAGCCTCCGGCCCCAGGCCGTCCAGCGGCGATAGATGGCCCTTGAGCACGAAGTAACGGCCACGATAACCGGTCTGCTCCACCGCATACACGTCCACCGGCCCCTCGACCACGCACAGTTGCGTGTCGTCACGGCGCGGGTCGGCACACTGCGGGCAGAGCTCCTGCTCGGTCAGCGTGCGGCATTGGCGGCAGTGGCCGACGCCCTCCATGGCCTGGCTCAGGGCCTGGGCCAGGCGCGTGCCGCCGCTGCGGTCGCGCTCCAGTAGCTGCAGGGCCATGCGCTGGGCGGTTTTCTGGCCGACACCGGGCAGGATACGCAGGGCGTCGATCAGTTGGCGGATCAGGGGGCTGAAGCTCATGTGTGCAGGCCTGCCAATTCAGGAATCAGAATGAACAAGGGAGCAACGACCGCCGGGTCGTTGCTCCCCATTTGAAGCAAGAGGCCGATTAGAACGGCATTTTGAAACCAGGCGGCAGCTGCATACCAGCGGTCATGCTGCCCATCTTGTCCTGGCTGTTCTGCTCGATCTTGCGCACCGCGTCGTTGAGTGCGGCGGCGATCAGATCCTCGAGCACTTCCTTGTCGTCGGCGTCGGTCGACATCAGGCTTTGATCGATGCTGACGCGCTTGACGTCATGGCGACCGGTCATCACCACGCTTACCAGGCCGCCACCGGACTGGCCGGTGACTTCGGCGTTGGCCAGCTCTTCCTGCATCTTCTGCATCTTTTCCTGCATCTGCTGGGCCTGCTTCATCAGGCCGGCCATGCCACCTTTCATCATGGGGGTATACCTCGATTGGGTCATGTGATGCGGCCCGGCACGGGGCGGGCCGCATGGTTATTCGTTCACTGCCCCGGGCTTGCCAGGGCGTCCACAGGCTCAATAGTATCCTGCCTCACCGTCGCGCCGAACTGCTGGATCATCTGCTGGATGAGCGGGTCCTGCTCGATCGACACCACGGCCTCGTGCTGGCGCTCCGAGCGCTTGCGCGCGGCGGCCTGGGCTGGCGTTTCCTGCTCCGGGCGGATCAGCTCGATCTTCAGGCGTATCTCACGCCCGAGCTGCTGGTTGAGCGCCTCGTTGAGGCGGCGCTGTTGCGTGCTGTTGAACAGCGCGCCTTGCCCTGGGTCCAGGTGCAGCAGCCAATCGTCACCGTCGGCAGCGATCAGCGTACAGTTCGCGGCGATGTTGCCTGTCATACCAGAGACAGGCAACTGTGGGAATAATTCCAGCCATTGCAGGGCCAGGCCAGTGGCCGGCTTGGATGCAGGCAGGGGTTCCGGGGCTTTGACCGGCTGTTCTTCCTGCACATGCTCCGCCAACTCGTCGAGATAGCTGAAGCTGGCGGGGTCGCTGTCCGTGACATAGTAGTCATCGTCGGCTGGCAACTCATCGTCACGCTCCATCCCGGCCGCGCCGTAAGCGGACGGATCGAACGGCGGTTCGTCATACTCAGGTGGGCCGGAGACAGGCTTGGCCACCGGCGTCCGGGCGGCTTCCGGCTGCGGCTCGACGACCGGCGTAGCAGGCGCGGAAGGCTCCTCCCACGGCAGGTCGAGCACCTCCTCGGCCGGCTGTGGCTCAGGCTCAGGCTCAGGCACTGGCTCGGGCGCCACCACCGGGGCGGCTTGCACTACAGGTTCGGCGACCGGTTCAGGCGGGCGCTCGGCAGGTGCAGGCGCTTGCTCGGCGACTTGAACGGCGGGTTCGGTAACGGGCCTCTCGACGGCAACCGCCGCCACTGCCACCGGTTGGGCCGGATCAGCTGTGGCCTGGCTGATCCCCACCGGCTTTAGTACCGGTTTCGGCGCATCGTCGTTGTCGGCCGGGCGGAACGCCAGCATGCGCAGCAGCACCATCTCGAAGCCGCCACGTGGGTCTGGCGCCAACGGCAGGTCGCGACGGCCGATCAGCCCCATCTGGTAATAGAACTGCACGTCTTCAGCCGGCAGCGCCTGGGCCAGGGCCAGCACACGATCACGGTCGCCCTGGCCGTTATCGACGGCTTCGGGCAACGCCTGGGCGATGGCCACGCGGTGCAGCACGTTGAGCATTTCCGAAAGCACGCCGTTCCAGTCCGGCCCTTGCTCGGCAAGCGTGCGTACCGCCTCCAGGAGCGCCCGGGCATCGCCCTCCAGTAGCGCCTGCAGCACGCCATAGACCTGGCCGTGATCAAGGGTGCCAAGCATCGCCCGCACATCGGCAGCCAGCACCTTGCCTTCGCCGAAGGCGATGGCCTGGTCGGTCAGGCTCATGGCATCGCGCATGGAGCCATCGGCGGCACGCCCGAGCAACCACAGGGCATCGTCCTCGAACGGCACATTTTCGGCGCCCAGCACGTGACTGAGGTGCTCGACCACCCGCTCCGGGCTCATGTTCTTCAGCGAGAACTGCAGGCAGCGCGACAGGATGGTCGCTGGCAGTTTCTGCGGGTCGGTGGTGGCCAGGATGAACTTGACGTAGGGCGGCGGCTCTTCCAGCGTCTTGAGCAAGGCGTTGAACGAGTGCGTCGAGAGCATGTGCACTTCGTCGATCAGGTAGACCTTGAAGCGCCCGCGGCTGGGCGCGTATTGCACGTTGTCGAGCAGTTCGCGGGTGTCCTCGACCTTGGTGCGGCTGGCAGCGTCGATCTCGATCAGGTCGACGAAACGCCCCTCGTCGATCTCCCGGCATACCGAGCAGGTGCCGCAAGGTGTGGAGGTGATGCCGGTCTCGCAGTTCAGGCACTTGGCGATGATCCGCGCGATGGTGGTCTTGCCCACCCCGCGGGTGCCGGTGAACAGGTAGGCGTGGTGCAGGCGCTGGTTGTCCAGGGCGTTGATCAAAGCCTTGAGCACATGGGTCTGGCCGACCATTTCGCGGAACGAGCGCGGACGCCATTTACGTGCAAGAACCTGATAACTCATCAAAAAACCATCGTGACCGGAGCGGGCGGAAAGAGCGCTAATGCTAGCGGAGCGGGGCCGAAATTGCACCCTGCCGATCTCGTCTAAGCTCAGTGACGGGTACACGGCCAGACAGATCAGGGAGGATGTGACGTGCGCCGAGTCCTGGCCTTGCTGTTGTTGTGGACCACCCAGAGCCTGGCCGAGCAGCCAGTGCTGCGCTTCTCCATCGCCGAAAGCTGGAGCATGCCGTTGATGCGCACCGAGCAAGAGCAACCGGTGGAGGGCATCCTGTTCGACCTGATCCAGGCCCTCGCCCGCGAGGTAGGCGTGCGCCCGCAGTACCATGTGATGGCCCGCCTGCGCCTGCAAGAGGCCATGCAAAACGGCGATATCGACGTGCGCTGCTACGTCTCCCCTCAGTGGCTGAGCGACCGCCCTGGCGACTATCTGTGGAGCGTCCCGCTGATCGAACAGCGCGACCTGCTGGTCGGCCATGCCGGCGACAGTGGCCCGTCCCGCCCGGAAGACCTGGCCCCCCAAGCCATCGGCACCGTGCTGGGCTACACCTACCCCACCCTCGAACCGCTGTTCAGCAGCGGCCGCCTGCAACGCGAGGACAGCCGCAACCAGCTGCTGGCCCTGCAGAAGCTCCAGGCCGGGCGCTATCGCCATACTGTGAGCAACCAGCTGTCACTGCAGTGGTTCAATCGCCAGCTGCCGGCGGCGCAACGGCTGCGCGGCCTGGCCGTGCTGCAGGAGCAGGCGCTGGGCTGCTTGGTACGCAACGACCCGGCACTACCGACCCAGGCGCTGCTGAGGGCCCTGGTGCGGCTGAAGCAGTCCGGGGAGATCGAGCGGATCATCGAGCGCTATACCCATGAGCGCCTACAACGAAACCAGGCCGAGGCCGACGGAACCTAGCCTGTCACCCAGGCCACACCGAGCGCAGCCAGGTACAGACCAAGACCAAACACACCATGGGTGGCCAGGCTGCGCAGGCAGCTCTTCAGCGGCGCAGGCGTGTTCGCGGCGAAGTAGCCCGCCCCCAATGCAGGCTGGACCACGCACAGCGGCACCAGCACCGACACACCCCCAAAAAGCAACGCGGGCCAGGGTGTCGGGTCGAGCAGCCAACCCTGCCCGACCACCCCAACCAAAAGCCCGGCGAACAACAAGCCGGTGGCATAGTGGATCAGCCAACCCCCTATCAACTCACCATCGACCGGGGCTGCCTGGCTGATTGCCGAGTGCCGCCAGCGGCCCTCGAGCAGATGCCCGGCCCAACGCCCAATCATGGCGTAGTTCAGGGTGGTGACACCCAGGCGACGGAGCACGAACGTCCACAGGTCCATGACCAGCGTGGCGCCGACACCTATCGACAGGATGGAGAGACTCAGCGGGATAGATATCATGATGAATGCCCTTGTTGGATTGACGGAAAAGTCCATGCCGCGCAGCATGCAAGTTGAAGTCAACTTCAAGTCAAGGGAGCAGGGATGGACATCGCCGATGTCGCCAGGCGCACGGGAGTACCGGCGTCCACACTGCGCTACTACGCCAACGAGGGCTTGCTCAGGTCATTGTCCATACGCGGCCAGCGGCGGCAGTTTCCCGCCGACACGCCCGAGCGCCTGGCTTTGATCGCCCTGGGCCAGGCAGCCGGATTTTCGCTGGACGAAGTGGCGGCGATGCTGGTGGCGCAACAGGTCGACCGGCAGATGCTGCTGGCCAAAGCTGACGAGATCGACCGACGCGTGAAGCGCCTGCAGGCAATGAGCAAAGGGTTGCGCCATGCGGCGGCATGCCCGCAAGAGAACCACCTGCAGTGCCCGACATTCCAGCGCTTGATACAGGTGTCCGCCACCCAGGGCAAACGACGCAAACACCTGAAGGGGCCGGCCTTGCCGGCGAACACCGACAAGGCCGGTGCCATGGATCATTGAAAGCCGGCGCCCACCGCAGGCGAACCATCGCTCAATGGCCGTGTAGTTCGCGAAACGGCTGGCCCTTGTGGTAGTTGACCCACTCTTCCACATCGAACGGCAGGTACAGCTGCCGGCGCGCCCGCGACAATGCGATATACACGGCGCAGATCCGTGCATCGAAAGCGTAGGCATCCTTGAAGCGATCAGTGGCCATCAGCTCCGGCGTGAGCAGCACATGGTCGAACTCGAGCCCCCCGGCCTGTTCCGCCATCATCAGGGTGAGGCTGGCGCGATGATCCGCCACCCGCGCTGCAAGCACGGTCAGGTCGGCCAGCTTGTAACCAGCTTCGAGTCGCGCCTCGACCCAGCGGAAGGAAGCATCGAAGCGCTCCGCCTCACGCACTTGTTGCCAATCAAGCAGATGGGCAAAGTGCGGATGCGCGCCCTCGGCATCCTGCCCAGGGGCATAGAACCCCGCCCTGAACAGGCCTACCGCCGTGGTCATGAAGCGTCGCATGTCGGCCCAGTCGGGAAACTTCAGCAAGCAGTTCGACTCGGCCATCTCCATTGCCCAGCGCATGCTGTCCCAGCGCGAGGCGGTCAACACCACACATCCCTCGGGCGGGACAAAGCCCTCAGGGTAATGTTCGATGCCCACATCGACACTGCGCGCAGCCTCGAAAGCCACCTTCGACTTCTGCGAGTGCACACCGATCAATGGGTTGATCAGGCGCTCGACCTTGGGCCCGGAACGCACGGCGAAGGCGATATCCTTCTGGCGCACCTGACGCTCGCGCCGAACCACGGCCCCCGAAGCCTTTTGATATTCGTCGCCCAGGGTGATCAGCACCTGGCGGCCGCGCTCGATGACCTGCAACAGCGCGGCCGGCAGATCCTGGCTTTCATCGATGATGACGTGGCTGAAGCGCCCGGGCACACTGCACCCGGCGAGGCTGGCGCGCTTGATCAGCAGCAACGCCTCGAACCCGGTCTGCGCCGCCCACGCCGGGTGCGCTTCGACATAGCGCCACAGGCGGCTGGCGTACTCGAGCAACACCTGGGCATCCAGGTTCGACAGCGCCTGACGGAAGAACGGCAGATGCCGACTCGACAGGCTGTAATCCCGTGATTCGCAGTAGTTGTGCAGCACTTCCAGGCAGATTTCGAAGGTATGCTCGGCGTCGTACTGGCGCACACCGAGGACCCCCAGCTCCTCGGCCAGCTTGCGCTTGCCCGGCCCTCGAGCGGTCGCCCTGGCAGGCGCCGCCGCGCGATCCCTGAGCAGCGCCTGGGCGAACTGGCCAAAGGTCATGCCGACCTTCGCCTGCGCGTCCAGGCCCATGCGCTGGCGTAGCGTCGCCAGCTTGGCCGGGGTACGCGCCAGGGGCAGCACCCGGCCGCGCGGCAGGCAATCCATGAGCGCACCCAGCAGGTAGCTCTTGCCGATGCCGGCATAGCCCTGAACATGCAGGTCCTCGTCGAGGTTGGCGCGTACGACCTTGAGCAGCTTGTCCTGTTCGACCGTCAGCCAGCGCTCCTTGTCGAAACCGGTGACCACGTGCTGGCTGAAGGGGTTGTCCTGAAGGTGCCGACGAATGCGGTAGTCGAAGTCCCATTTGCCATCGGCCAGCAGGTACTCCCGGCTTTTCACGTCTTGCGCGTCGAGCAGGTGAAGTTTCGACCCCTTGATCACCTCGAGCCCGAAATACAACTTGCGCGCATCGAACAATCGATACGCCTCCGACAACAACCCGACATCCTCGGCGTGGGGGCCGTCGACAGCCCATGCCAGCAACTTGCCGAGGATCTTTTCTGCCGCCAACGCATCGACCCTGCCCGAGGTCTGGGCCAGGTTCTGGATCACCAGCAGCGCAGCCAGCTCGGGGTCGCTCAAGCCATCGAGCAGCGGCACCCCCTCGGCCTGCAGCAAGCCCTGGCAGCACTCTGCAGTGATCGGCAGGAACACCGGGCGGGAAAAGTCGAAGTGTTCAGGTTGCATCGTCGTTCGTGGTCCAGGTGCGGAGGATCATTTAGGGCTTGCGTCGGGCCCCTGCCCGACCACCAGCTCGAAGCGGTAGGCACCCAACGAGCCCGACATCTCACCCGGATAGGTGGTGCCAGGTGCCTGTTCGTCCAGTGCACTGTCGAGTTCGTGCAACGCCAGCTCCAGCAACTTGCGCAGGTCCCGTGCATTGCCGGCCGATACACTCACCTGCAGTTCGAGTGCCGGCTGCACTTCGGTGGCTGGCGGGGTCGCCTCGCCCAGGATGCGCTCATGCTCCTCTTCCATCTGGTCGAGCACCTGTGACAGCTCCAGCACCCGCTCCGGGTGGGCGATCATCTGGTCCTTGATCTCCAGGCGGCGCATCTGCCACTCCCGGATCTTGTGACGGGTAATCTCGTCGACATGTTCCACGGTCGCTCTCTCCTGGCCGAACGGTCTGACACGATGGGTGCATGATAAGGCGCCGCGCAGGATTGTGCAGGCGTAAAGGCGTGTTTGGATGTGAAGGCGGGGATGAAACGAGAGCGGGCGGGAAAAAGCCTACGCCCAAAATGGAGGCGGCCCCACCAGCCACACCCCGGCACTCGATGTTCCCGCTATGGCTGCTCCCTTCCGGGCCTGACCAGGTTAACGGGTAATCAATGCGGGGGGACCGATGGGGCCACCACGACGGCTCGCCATGTGACGAGCCGCACCATTGTACAGCGCCGGGAAGAAGTTACAACCTTTGAGCGAGAAAAAACCATCATTTCTCAAGGACTTGTGGGCATGACGCCATAGCGGTGTCGACCCGAACCTTGTAGGAGCGGCTTCAGCCGCGAAACAGACGCCGCGTAGCCTGGCACCCGCTTCGCGGGTGATCGCGGCTGAAGCCGCTCCTACAGTGCTTCCAGCTTGTCAGCAGGTTAGGGTCAGAGGGTGATGCCCTGCTCGGCCATGAAGGCCACGAACTGCTCTTCATCCAGCACCTTGACCCCCAGCTCATTGGCCTTGGTCAGCTTGGAACCGGCGCCCGGCCCGGCGACCACGCAGTGGGTCTTGCCGGACACCGACCCGGCCACCTTGGCGCCCAGGCTTTCCAGCTTCTCCTTGGCGACGTCACGGCTCATGCGTTCCAAAGTTCCGGTCAGCACCCAGGTCTGGCCGGCCAGGGGCAGGCCCTCCGCGGATTTCTTCTCGCAGGACCAGTGCATGCCGAAGTCCAGCAATTGGGCCTCGATGGCACGGGCCAGGCGCTGGTTGGCCTCGTCCTTGAAGAACTCGCGCACGCCTTCGGCCTGCTTGGTGTTCAAGGCCTGGCGCAGATCGATGCCATCGGCGGCGATAATCTTGTCCAGGGTGCCCAACTTGTCCACCAGCTTTTCCGCGCCAGTCGGGCCGACCGAAGGAATGTCGAGCTTGGCCAGCATGCCAGCGAGCGTGGTACTGGCAGCGAACTCGGCCCCCAGTTCGCCCTCCTCCTGCAACTGCATGCCTCTGGCCAGCAGCTGCGCGATGACGTCGCGGTTGTGCCCATCCTCGAAGAAGTTGTGGATCTCGTAGGCGACCTCCAGGCCGATGTCCGGCAAGTAGGTGAGCACCTGCGGCAGCGCCACCTGTACCCGCGCCAGACTGCCCAGCGAGCGCGCCAGCACCTTGGCGGTCTCCTCGCCCACATCGGGGATGCCCAAGGCATAGATGAAGCGAGCCAGGCTCGGGCGTTTGCTGGCCTCGATGGCCTCCAGCAGCTTGCGGCTGGACACCTCGGCGAAACCTTCGAGCGCGACCACCTGCTCGAACGTGAGCGTGTAGAGGTCGGCCGGCGAGCGGATCAGGCCTTCATCGACCAGTTGCTCGACGCTCTTCTCGCCCAGCCCGTCGATATCCATGGCGCGACGCGACACATAGTGGATGATCGCCTGCTTGAGCTGGGCGGCGCAGCTCAGGCGCCCGACGCAACGGTACACCGCGCCCTCGCTGGTGGTTTCCTTGCCCTTGCTGCGTTTGACCAGCTGGGTGCGCTCGACCTGCGAGCCGCACACCGGGCATGCCGTGGGCACCGCCACCGGCCGGGCGTTCTCCGGGCGGCGCTCGAGCACCACCTGCATCACCTGCGGGATCACATCGCCGGCACGGCGGATGATCACCGTATCACCGACGCGCAAGCCAAGGCGCGCAACCTCGTCCATGTTGTGCAGGGTGGCGTTGGAGACCGTCACACCGGCCACCTTGACCGGCTTCAAGCGCGCCACGGGCGTGACCGCGCCGGTGCGCCCGACCTGGAACTCGACGTCGAGCACTTCGGTGAGCTCTTCCATGGCCGGAAACTTGTGGGCGATCGCCCAACGTGGCTCGCGGGCGCGGAAACCCAGCTCACGCTGCGACGCCAGGCTGTTGACCTTGAACACCACGCCATCGATCTCATAGGGCAGGTCGTTACGGCGCGCCCCGATATCACGGTAGTAAGCCAGGCATTCTTCGATACCGGCAGCGTGCCTGAGCTCGCGGCTGATCGGCAGGCCCCAGGTCTTGAGCTTTTCAAGGATGCCGATATGGCTATCACCGAACGGCTCGGATACCTGGCCTACGCCATAGCTGCAGAACTCCAGCGGACGGCTGGCAGTGATCTTGGAGTCCAGTTGGCGCAGGCTGCCCGCCGCGGCATTGCGCGGGTTGGCGAAGGTCTTGCCACCGGCTTCGGCCTGGGCCGCGTTGAGCCGGTCGAAACCGGCCTTGCTCATGTACACCTCACCCCGCACTTCCAGCACCGCCGGCCACCCCTCGCCCTGCAGCTTGAGTGGGATGTTGCGCACGGTGCGCACGTTGGCGCTGATGTCCTCGCCGGTGGTGCCATCACCCCGCGTGGCGCCCTGGACCAGCAGGCCATCGCGGTACAGCAGGCTGACCGCCAGGCCATCGAGCTTGGGTTCGCAGCTGTAGTCCACGGCGGCCCGGGCGGCGAACAGGTCGCCGCCCGGCAGGTCCAGGCCCTCGACCACGCGACGGTCGAAATCGCGCAGGTCATCCTCCTCGAAGGCGTTGCCCAGGCTGAGCATCGGCACTTCGTGGCGCACCTGGCTGAACGCCGCCAGCGCCGCGCCACCGACCCGCTGGGTCGGCGAATCGGCGGTCACCAGGTGCGGATGCTCGGCTTCCAGGGCCTTGAGCTCGTTGAACAGGCGATCATACTCGGCGTCGGGCACGCTGGGTTCGTCGAGCACGTAGTAGCGATAGTTGTGCTGGTCGAGTTCAGCGCGCAATGCATGGATTCGGGATTCGGCGTTCATTCTTCGTCTTCTCTTGCAAAGCAAAAGAGCAGCCCCAGGCTGCTCTTTTGCTTGAATCATCGCGGCATGGACCGAGGCAAGGCCCACCCGCTCGGTTACATCAGCGTTTCTGCGTGAGCGCGCGGCGCTCGAACTCGACGATACGCTGGCGATAGTGCTCGATGGTCTGGGCAGTCAGCACGCTGCGCTGGTCGTCCTTGAGCTCGCCATCGAGCTCGTGGGCGAGCTTGCGGGCGGCGGCGACCATCACGTCGAAGGCCTGCTTCGGGTGACGTGGGCCGGGCAAGCCCAGGAAGAAACTCACCGCACGGGTGCTGAAGTGGTCGATGTCGTCCAGGTCGAACACGCCCGGCTTGACCGCATTGGCCATGGAGAACAGCACTTCGCCGTGGCCGGCCATGCTTTCGTGGCGGTGGAAGATGTCCATTTCACCGAAGCGCAGGCCGCTTTCCAGGATGTTCTGCAGCAGCGCCGGGCCCTTGAAGCCCCCTTCGTCACGGGAGATGACGCTGATCACCAGCACTTCCTCGGCCGGTGGCAGCTCCTTGACCGGTGTGCTGGTTGCAGCAGCACCATGGCGGCTGTTGCCGGCGGCAAAGTCGTCCTTGTCGTCGGCGAACAGGTCCGGCTCACGGGCTTCGGCGGCCAGGTTCAGGTCACCCTGCTGCGGCTCGCCCTGGTTGCGCTTGCCACGCTTGGAGGCTTTGGCCGGCTTGGGTTCGCGCTCACGCTCACGCGCAGGTGCGCTGACCGAGGGAAGGTCGGACTCGTCCAGCTCGGGCTCTTTGTGTGTTTCCAGCACGCGTGCAGGGCCGAGCACCTCGGCGCCGCCCTCGTCGTCCGGCGCGTTTGCATAGCTACGATCCAGGCGGAACTTCAGCTTGCCCTTGCCGCCGCGCATGCGCCGCCAGCCGTCGAAAAGAATACCGGCGATGACAATGATGCCGATGAGGATCAGCCACTCGCGCAGACCGATTTCCATGTAATCCCGTGCCTCTATAAAAATATGCTTGAAAACAAAGGCTTCAAAGGCCTTTAACACGTGGCGCCAACTCTATGTTCTGACAGGCGTTTTACCCACGCAAAAAACAAGTGACATTAAGCTAGCACGACCAAAGGCAACTTTACACCGTCTGTCGCACCTGCTGGGGGTTTTGCCCACAGGTTCACACCCCATCTTCGCTCATCAGGCGTCGACCATGGCCATCGCCTCCTCCACATCGACGGCGACCAGGCGTGAACAGCCCGGCTCGTGCATGGTCACCCCCATCAATTGATCGGCCATTTCCATGGCGATCTTGTTATGGGTGATATAGATGAACTGCACGCTTTCGCTCATTTCCTTTACCAGGCGCGCGTAGCGCCCCACGTTGGCATCGTCCAGCGGCGCGTCGACCTCGTCGAGCATGCAGAACGGTGCCGGGTTCAACTTGAAGATGGCGAACACCAGCGCAAGGGCGGTCAACGCCTTCTCGCCACCGGACAGCAGATGGATGGTGCTGTTCTTCTTGCCCGGCGGGCGCGCCATGATCGTCACCCCTGTATCGAGTAGATCTTCGCCCGTCAGTTCCAGATAAGCGCTGCCGCCACCGAAAACTTTTGGGAAAAGTGCCTGCAATCCGGCATTTATCTGATCAAAGGTATCCTTGAAGCGGTTGCGGGTTTCCTTGTCGATCTTGCGGATGACGTTTTCCAGGGTCTCCAGCGCCTCGACCAGGTCGGCGTCCTGGGCATCGAGATAACGCTTGCGTTCGGACTGTTGCTCGTACTCTTCGATGGCCGCCAGGTTGATCGCCCCAAGGCGTTGGATGCGCGCCTCGACCTGCTCGAGTTCCTGTTCGGTGCCCTGCTCGCTGGCCTCTGCGTCAAGCGTCGCGAGCACGCCCTGAAGATCGTAGCCGTCGCTCAGCAGTTGTTCCTGCAAGGTGTTGCGGCGCACGTCCAGCCCTTGCGACTCCAGGCGCTGCTGCTCCAATTGGCCGCGCAGCAGCTGGGCCTGCTGTTCGGCCTGGGTGCGGCGCCGCTCGGCATCGCGCAGCTCGCGGTCGGCCTCGTCCATGTGCAGGCGGGCCTGGCGCATTTCCTCGTCGACGTTCATGCGCCGCTCGAGCAGCTCCTCGAGCTTCAGGCGCAACTCTTCCTGCGGCGCCTCCCCTTCCTCCAGGTTCAGGTTCAGTTGCTCCTGGCGCTCGCTCAGGCGCGCGGCCTGTTGCTCCAGGCGCTCCAGCGCCTGGCGAGTGGAATCATGCTGGGCACGCAGGGAACCCATGCGTACGGCCAGTTGGTGGGCATGGTCCTTGTGCTGGCGAGCTTCCTGGCGAACGCGGTCGAGGCCCTCGCGCAGGGTGTCGCGACGCGCCATCAACTGCTCGCGCAGCTCGGTGTCCTGGGCCATCAGGTCCAGGGATTCTTGCAACAGCAGCCGCGCCTCCCCCAACTGCTCATGCTCCAGGGCGCGTTGTTCCTGCACCTCGGCCAGCTCTTCCTGCAACCTGCGCAGACGCAACTCGAGCTGTTCGGCACGGGCACGACCGGCCGACAGCCGGGCCTTGAGCTCGCCATGCTGGCGGCTTTCGTCCTGACTGCGTCGGCGCAATTGCTCGCGCTGTTCTTCATAGTCGAGTTGCTGCTCACGCAGGCGCTGCAACTGCTCGTCCAGCTGTTCGAGGAGCGCCTCCTGCTCCAGCTGTTCCTGGCCAAGGCGTTCGATTTCCTGGCCACGGGCAAGCACGCCGTCCTGGGCCTCCCCCCCTCGGCTGATACGCAGGAAATGGCGCCCAACCCAATAGCCATCGCGGCTGACCAGGCTCTGGCCATCGACAAGCGAGGCCCGCAAGGCCAACGCCTGTTCAAGGTTTTCCATCGGTTTGACCTGGCCGAGCCAGGGCGACAGGTCGGTGCGCCCCTCGACCTTGTCGAGCAGGCTGCCCGGGATCCGCGCGCCATCGCCCCCGCCCAGCAGCAGGCGCAGTTCACCCTGTTCCAGGGAGCCGAAGTCGAGGTTGTCGAAATCGTCGAGCAACACGGCCTGCAGGTCGGCGCCCAGCACCGTTTCCACCGCCAGCTCCCAGCCTGGCTCGACCCGCAGGCCTTCCGCCAACCGAGGGCGCTGTGCCAGCCCTTGCCCGCGCAGCCAGTCGGCGGCATCGGCGCCAGGTTCCAGCGCGGCCTGTTGCAAGGCTTCCAACGAAGCCAGACGACCACCCAGGCGTTGCAGATCGCCCTGCTGCTGTTGCTGGGCCTGGCTGGCCTGCTGCAACTGCTCGCGAACCGCGTCGAGCTGCTCGACCACCTGGCGCTCTTGAAGCTGCAGGTCTTCGAGCAGCAGCTCACTGCTGGCCACCTGTTCGGTGAGGTCGGCCATCTCGACATCCTGCGGGTCGGCGCCCAACTGGTCGCGTTCCTCGCCCAGCTTTCGCTGGCGCTCGGCCAGGCGCTCCAGGCTGGATTCGAGCTGCGCCAGGCGCGCCTGCTGCACTTCCGCCTGGCGGCGCGGCTCGGCGGAGCGGGTGTTGAAACTGTCCCACTGCTCCTGCCAGCCGTGCATGCCCAGCTCGGCTTCCTCGAGCGTCGCGGCGGCCTCTTCAGCCGCGGCCAGCGTGAGTTCCTGCTCCGGCTCGAGCATCGCCAGCTCTTCGCCGAGCGTGGCCAGCAGCGTGCGGTCATGGCCCAGGTGAGACTCGGTTTCCAGGCGGGTGCGTTCGGCTTCCTTCAAGTCGTCCTGCAACTGGCGCAAGCGTTGCTGCCCATGCTGGATACTCTGCTCGATCCGGGCGATATCACCGGCCACCGAATAGAAGCGCCCCTGCACCTGGTTGAACCGTTCGGACAGCTCATGGTGGCCGTCGCGCAGGCGCTCGATGCTGGCATCGGCGTTGCGCTGCTCGGCCACCAGCGCCTCGAAGGCGATCTCCTGGTCGCCGATGACCGTCTCGCGCTGGCGCACGCGCGCATCCAGGTCACGCCAGCGCAGGGCGGACAGGCACGCCTTGAGCTGACGCTCCTGGGCCTTGTACTCGCGGTATTTTTCGGCGGCCTGGGCCTGGCGGTGCAGGCGCTCGAGCTGGCGCTCAAGCTCCTCGCGCAGGTCGGTCAGGCGCGCGAGGTTCTCTTGTGTACGGCGAATGCGGTTCTCGGTCTCGCGGCGGCGCTCCTTGTACTTGGAGATACCTGCCGCCTCCTCGATGAAGTTGCGCAGCTCTTCGGGCTTGGCCTCGATCAGCTTGCTGATCATGCCCTGCTCGATGATCGAATAGCTGCGCGGCCCCAGGCCGGTGCCGAGGAAGATGTCGGTGATATCACGGCGCCGGCATTTGGCGCCGTTGAGGAAGTAGGTGTTCTGCCCGTCGCGGGTGACCTTGCGGCGAATGGAAATCTCGGCGTAGGCGGCGTACTCGCCCACCAGCGTGTTGTCGCTGTTGTCGAACACCAGCTCGATGCTGGCCTGGCTGACCGGCTTGCGGCTGGTGGAGCCATTGAAGATGACGTCGGTCATCGATTCGCCACGCAGGTTCTTCGCCGAACTCTCGCCCATCACCCAGCGCACCGCGTCGATGATGTTGGATTTGCCGCAACCGTTGGGGCCGACCACGGCCGCCATGTTGCTGGGGAAGTTGACCGTGGTCGGATCGACGAACGACTTGAACCCAGCCAGGCGAATGCACTTCAGGCGCATCGGTCAGGTCCGCGCCAACGCCGCCAGCACCAGCTCGCAACTGCGCTGGCAATACGCGGTGAGCACCTCGCGGATGCGCGGCAGGTCGCGGGCGACCACGGCACCGAGCAGGCTGGCGAACAGGTCGAGGTAGTCGACCATGTTGGCCTGGCGCTGGTCGAGGGCGAGATAGTAGGCGCGGCTCATGGCCGGCTGCAGGTTCTCGACGGTTTCCTGCAAATAGGGGTTGTTGGCGAATGGGTAGGCGGCGCGCATCACCGCAAAACTGTCGGCGACGAACGATTTGATGTCCCGACCGGCGTGGGCCTGCTGCAGGCGCTGCTGAATATCGAGGAACGGGCGCAGGTCGCTTTCGGTGCGCCAATGCTGGGCGACGGCGTTGCCCAGCAGGATGTAGAACTCGCCCATCAGTTCGCACAGGCTGCGCACGCTGTTTTCGTCCAGTTCGGTCACATGGGCGCCACGGCGCGGCAGGATCGCCACCAGGTGGCGACGCTCGAGGATGAGCAGCGCCTCGCGCACCGAACCACGACTGACATTCAGTGCCTGGGTGACCTTCAGCTCCTGAATGCGCTCCCCGGGCGCGAGTTCGCCGCGGATGATCCGCTCGGCCAGGTAGTGGGCAATTTGCTCGGAGAGGCTGTCCGGCGCCTTGAACGTCATGGTTTTCCTTCGCAGTCTGGATAGCTGTGCACAAGGGCGCGATTGTAGCGCACTTGCCCGGCCTGCGCGCAGCGGAACATGGGGCTTTGTGCGACTTGTCGGTCAGCCGGTGTGACCGGCGCGAACTATGCTTGGGGAAAGGCTCATCGAGGTCGTTCGGTACTGCTCGAGCAAATTCTTGACCCAAAGGTCAGAAATTTATTGACCACAAGGTCAGCCGTTGCTTAGAGTCCGCCCGAACAACAATAAAATCATTGCGAGGCCCTCCCCCGTGATCCAGTTTCTCGTCAACCAGGAGCTGCACAGCGAACACGCCCTGGACCCGAACATGACGGTGCTGCAATACCTGCGCGAGCACCTGGGCAAGCCCGGCACCAAGGAAGGCTGCGCCAGCGGCGACTGCGGCGCCTGCACCGTGGTCGTGGGCGAACTCGTCCAGGACCCGCACGGCGGCGACAGCATCCGCTACCGCAGCCTCAACTCGTGCCTGACGTTCGTCTCCTCCCTGCATGGCAAGCAACTGATCAGCGTCGAAGGTCTCAAGCACCAGGGCGAGCTGCACAGCGTGCAAAAAGCCATGGCCGATTGCCATGGCTCGCAGTGCGGCTTCTGTACCCCCGGTTTCGTCATGTCACTGTTCGCCCTGCAAAAGAACAGTGAAGGCCACGACCTGCATCAGGCCCAGGAAGCCCTGGCCGGCAACCTGTGCCGCTGCACCGGCTACCGGCCGATCCTCGCCGCCGCCGAGCAGAGCTGCGCCCGGCCCTGCCGCGACCAGTTCGACGCGCAACAGGCGCAGACCATCGCCCGCCTCAAGGCGATTGCCCCGCAACACACCGGTGAGCTCAACAGCGGCGACAAACGCTGCCTGGTACCGCTGACCGTGGCCGACCTGGCCGACCTCTACAGCTCGCACCCCGAGGCGCGTCTGCTGGCCGGCGGCACCGACCTGGCGCTGGAGGTCACCCAGTTCCACCGCACCTTGCCCGTGATGATCTACGTCGGCCACGTCGCCGAGCTCAAGCGCATCGACAAGACCGCCACGCACCTGGAGATCGGTGCCGCCACACCACTGACCGACTGCTACACCGCGCTCAACGAGGAATACCCCGACTTCGGCGACCTGCTGCACCGCTTCGCCTCGCTGCAGATCCGCAACCAGGGCACCTTGGGCGGCAACATCGGCAACGCCTCGCCGATCGGCGATTCACCACCCCTGCTGATCGCCCTGGATGCACAGATCGTCCTGCGCCAGGGCGAGCGCCAGCGCGCCCTGGCGCTGGAGGACTATTTCATCGACTACCGCATCACCGCGCGCCAGGACAGCGAGTTCATCGAGAAGATCATCGTGCCGCGCGCCAGCAATGACTGGACGTTCCGCGCCTACAAAGTGTCCAAGCGCCTGGACGATGATATCTCCGCAGTCTGCGCAGCCTTCAACCTGAGCATCGAGAACGGTGTGGTCAGCGGCGTGCGCATCGCCTTCGGCGGCATGGCGGCGATCCCCAAGCGCGCCCGCGCCTGCGAAGCCGCCCTGCGCGGCAAACCCTGGAACCAGGCCAGCGTCGAGCGCGCCTGCCAGGCCCTGGCCGAGGATTTCACCCCGCTCAGCGACTTCCGCGCCAGCCGCGAGTACCGCCTGCTGACCGCGCAGAACCTGCTGCGCAAGTACTTCATCGAACTGCAATCGCCGCACATCGAAACCCGGGTGACCGCCTATGTCTAACCATCACGCCGTCAAGAGCCAGGCCGAGATGGCCGCACTGTTCAGCCAGGATCTGACCACTGGGGTCGGCCGCAGCCTCAAGCACGACAGCGCCGACAAGCATGTGGCGGGCGAGGCGGTGTACATCGATGACCGCCTGGAATTCCCCAACCAGTTGCACGTCTACGCGCGCACCGCGGACCGCGCCCATGCGCGCATCCTGCGCATCGACACCACCCCCTGCTACCAGTTCGAGGGCGTGCGCATCGCCATCACCCACGAGGACATCCCAGGGCTGAAAGACATCGGCCCGGTGGTCGCCGGCGACCCGCTGCTGGCCATCGACAAGGTCGAGTTCTTCGGCCAGCCGGTGCTCGCCGTGGCCGCCCGCGACCTGGACACCGCCCGCCGCGCGGCGATGGCGGCGATCATCGAGTACGAAGACCTGGAACCGGTGCTGGACGTGGTCGAGGCGCTACGCAAGAAGCACTTTGTGCTCGACAGCCACACCCACCAGCGCGGCGATTCGGCCGCGGCCCTGGCCAGTGCGCCACACCGCATCCAGGGCAGCCTGCACATTGGTGGCCAGGAACACTTCTACCTGGAGACACAGATCAGTTCGGTGATGCCCAGCGAAGATGGCGGCATGATCGTCTACTGCTCCACGCAGAACCCCACCGAGGTGCAGAAACTGGTCGCCGAAGTGCTCGACGTGCCGATGCACAAGATCGTCGTCGACATGCGCCGCATGGGCGGCGGCTTCGGTGGCAAGGAAACCCAGGCCGCCAGCCCCGCCTGCCTGTGCGCGGTGATCGCGCGCCTGACCGGCCAGCCAACCAAGATGCGCCTGCCCCGCGTCGAAGACATGATGATGACCGGCAAGCGCCACCCGTTCTACGTGGAGTACGACGTCGGTTTCGATGACAGCGGCCGCCTGCACGGGATCAACTTCGACCTGGCCGGCAATTGCGGCTACTCGCCCGACCTGTCCGGCTCGATCGTCGACCGCGCCATGTTCCACTCCGACAACGCCTATTACCTGGGCGATGCCACGGTGCACGGCCACCGCTGCAAGACCAACACCGCCTCCAACACCGCCTACCGTGGCTTTGGCGGCCCACAGGGGATGGTCGCCATCGAGCAGGTGATGGACCATATCGCCCGCCACTTGGCGCTCGACCCGCTGGCCGTGCGCAAAGCCAACTACTACGGCAAGACCGAGCGTAACGTCACCCATTACTACCAAACCGTCGAGCACAACATGCTCGAAGAGATGACCGCCGAGATCGAGGCCAGCAGCGACTACCACGAGCGCCGCGAATCGATCCGCCGCTTCAACGCCAACAGCCCGGTGCTGAAGAAGGGCCTGGCGCTGACGCCTGTGAAGTTCGGCATCTCGTTCACCGCCACCTTTCTCAACCAGGCCGGCGCGCTGATCCACATCTATACCGACGGCAGCATCCACCTCAACCACGGCGGCACCGAGATGGGCCAGGGCCTCAATACCAAGGTCGCGCAGGTAGTGGCGCAAGTGTTCCAGGTCGACTTCAACCGTATCCAGATCACCGCCACCAACACCGACAAGGTGCCCAACACCTCGCCGACCGCTGCCTCCAGCGGCGCCGACCTGAACGGCAAGGCCGCGCAGAACGCCGCCGAGATCCTGAAGACGCGCCTGACCGAATTCGCCGCGCGGCACTACAACGTGACCGAGGAAGACGTCGAGTTCCGCAACGGCCATGTGCGGGTACGCGACCAGATCGTCAGCTTCGAGCAACTGGTGCAGCAGGCGTACTTCGCCCAGGTGTCGCTGTCGACCACCGGTTTCTACCGCACGCCGAAGATCTTCTACGACCGCTCCCAGGCCCGTGGCCGGCCGTTCTACTACTTCGCCTTCGGCGCCGCCTGCGTGGAAGTGATCGTCGACACCCTGACCGGCGAATACAAGATGCTGCGCGCCGACATCCTGCACGACGTCGGCGACTCGCTGAACCCAGCCATCGACATCGGCCAGGTGGAAGGCGGCTTCGTCCAGGGCATGGGCTGGCTGACCACCGAAGAACTGGTGTGGAACAACAAGGGCAAGCTGATGACCAACGGCCCGGCCAGCTACAAGATCCCGGCCATCGCCGACATGCCGGTGGACATGCGCGTGAAGCTGGTGGAGAACCGCAAGAACCCCGAGGACACGGTGTTCCACTCCAAGGCCGTGGGCGAGCCGCCGTTCATGCTGGGGATCGCCGCCTGGTGCGCGATCAAGGACGCCGTGGCGAGCATCGCCGACTACCGCGTGCAACCGGACATCGACGCGCCATCGACACCGGAGCGGGTGCTGTGGGGCTGCGAGCAGATGCGCAAGGCGGTGACCGCCACGCAGCCTGCCGAGCAGGCACTTGAAAGCGTTACTCACTGAGGTTTGGAGGGGGCTTTCGGGCCCTTTCGCCGGCAAGCCGGTTCCTACGAAAAACCTGTAGGAGCCAGCTTGCTGGCGAAGAGGCCCTGACAGGCGACCCAGAAACGAGGATCTGAATCATGCACCAATGGATCAACGCCCTCGCCGACCATCAGGCCCGTGGCGAGCCCTGCGTCCTGGTGACCATCATCGAGGAGCGCGGCTCCACGCCACGCAACGCCGGCTCGAAGATGGTGGTCAGCGCCAGCAGCCTGTACGACACCATCGGCGGCGGCCACCTGGAGTTCAAGGCGCTGCACATCGCCCGGCAGATGCTCGAGGAACACCGCAGCACGCCGCACCTGGAGCGCTTCAGCCTGGGCGCCAGCCTCGGCCAGTGCTGCGGCGGCGCCACCGTGCTGCTGTTCGAACCGATGACCGGCGTGCAGGCGCAGATCGCGGTGTTCGGCGCGGGCCATGTTGGCCGCGCTCTGGTACCCTTGCTCGCCGCGTTGCCCTGCCGGGTGCGCTGGATCGATTCGCGCGAGCAGGAGTTCCCCGAGCAGATCCCCAACGGGGTAAGCAAAGTGGTCAGCGAGGATCCGGTCGACGAAGTCGCGGACTTGCCCGCCGGCAGCTACTGCATCGTCATGACCCACAACCACCAGCTCGACCTGGAACTGACCGCCGCCATTCTCAAACGCAATGATTTCACCTGGTTCGGCCTGATCGGTTCGAAGACCAAGCGGGTCAAGTTCGAACACCGCCTGCGCGAACGCGGCTTCGACGACGCGCTGCTGGCGCGGATGCGCTGCCCGATGGGCCTGGCTGAAGTGAAGGGCAAGCTGCCGATCGAGATCGCCGTGTCCATTGCCGCCGAAATCATTGCCACCTACAACGCCTGCTTCGGCCAGCACGACGCTGCCGTGAACGCAGGCCCGATCGCCCAATTGCTGCCGCCCTCCCGGCGCAGCCAGACCCACTGACGAGCGTACCCATGACCGCAACACGCAAAGCCTACCGCGCCGCCATCCTGCACAGCATCGCCGACCCGGCCGAGGTTGGCCTGGAAGCCTCCCAGGAGTACTTCGAGGATGGCCTGCTGGTGGTCGACAACGGCCGCATCAAGGCCCTCGGCCACGCCTGCGACCTGCTGCCGACCCTGGATGACGACATCGAGGTGGTGCACTACCCAGACACCCTGATCACCCCAGGCTTCATCGATACCCACATCCACTTCCCGCAGACCGGCATGATCGGCTCCTACGGCGAGCAACTGCTGGATTGGCTGAACACCTACACCTTCCCGTGCGAGAAGCAGTTCGCCGACAAGGCCCATGCCGACAAGGTGGCGAAGATCTTCCTGAAGGAGCTGCTGCGCAACGGCACCACCACTGCCCTGGTGTTCGGCAGCGTGCACCCCGAGTCGGTCAACGCCCTGTTCGAGGAAGCCGAGCGCCTGGACCTGCGCCTGATCGCCGGCAAGGTGATGATGGACCGCAACGCCCCCGACTACCTGACCGACACGGCCGAATCCGGCTACACCCAGAGCAAGGCGCTGATCGAGCGCTGGCACGGCAAGGGGCGCCTGCACTATGCGGTGACGCCGCGCTTCGCCCCCACCAGCACCCCGGAGCAACTGGCCCTGGCCGGCCAACTGCTCAAGGAGCATCCGGGCGTGTACATGCACACCCACCTGTCCGAGAACCTCAAGGAGATCGAGTGGGTCAAGGCGCTGTTCCCCGAGCAGAACGGCTACCTGGATGTCTACGACCACTTCGAACTGCTTGGCGAGCGCTCGGTGTTCGCCCACGGCGTGCACCTGTGCGATGACGAGTGCAAGCGCCTGGCTGAAACCGGCTCGGCCATCGCCTTCTGCCCGACGTCCAACCTGTTCCTGGGCAGCGGCCTGTTCAACCTGCCTCAGGCAGAGCGATTCAAGGTCAACGTGGGCCTGGGCACCGACGTAGGCGCCGGCACCAGCTTCTCGCTGCTCAACACCCTGAACGAGGCCTACAAGGTGATGCAGCTGCAAGGCGCGCGCCTGCACCCGTTCAAGTCGCTGTACCTGGCCACCCTCGGCGGCGCCCGCGCCCTGCGCCTGGACGACCGCATCGGCAGCCTGCGCCCGGGCAACGATGCCGACTTCGTGGTGCTCGACTACAAGGCCACACCGCTGCTGGACTACCGCATCCAGCAATCCAACAGCATCGAAGAAACCCTGTTCGTGCTCACCACCCTGGGTGACGACCGTACCGTTCGTGAAACCTATGCTGCCGGGCGCCGCGTACACCAACGCTGACAGCAACTGTGGGCAGACCTGCTCCCATGCAGGTAGAGGCGTGGGAGCGGGCTCGCCCCGCGATTGGCCGCAAAGCGCCTCAAGCACTAAGGCTGTTTAGCCAGCCCCCGGTACAGCCCGCCGCCGATCGCCGCCCCGATCAGTGGCGCCACCCAGAACAGCCACAGCTGTTGCAAGGCCCAGCCTCCGACGAACAAAGCGGGCCCCGTGCTGCGCGCGGGGTTCACTGAGGTATTGGTCACCGGGATCGAGATCAGGTGGATCAGAGTCAGGGCCAGGCCGATGGCGATCGGTGCGAAGCCTGCCGGCGCACGCGCGTCGGTGGCGCCCATGATCACCACCAGGAACATCGCCGTCATCACCACTTCACTGACGAAACCGGCCGCCAGCGTATAACCGCCTGGCGAATGCTCGGCGTAGCCATTGGACGCCAGCCCGTTAGACAGCTCGAAGCCCGCCTTGCCGCTGGCGATGAAGTAGATCACCGCCGCCGCGATGATCGCCCCGATCACCTGGGCAATCACGTAGGGCAGCAGCTCCTTGGCGGGAAAACGCCCGCCTACCACCAGCCCGAACGACACGGCGGGGTTGAGGTGGCAACCGGAGATATGGCCGATGGCGAAGGCCATGGTCAGGACAGTCAGGCCAAAAGCGAAGGCGACACCAAGGACACCGATGCCGACAGGTGAGCTGGCGGCCAGCACCGCGCTGCCGCAACCACCCAGCACCAGCCAGAAAGTGCCGACCAGCTCGGCACCCATGCGCACACCGAGGGATGTAGTCATGAACCCTTCCTCACGTAGTTGAACGCAACAGCTGCGCAAGCCCAACTACATTTTTCAGGGGTCTGCAACTAGTAAATTTATCAGGTATCTGGCCGAAGGCCAGTCATGACAAGGGCCGCTTCGCAGCCCATCGCCAGCACGCCGGCCCATACAGGGGCAGCGTGCTGGCGATGGGCTGCGAAGCGGCCCCAATGGCTTGCCTACCGAGGCAAACGATCAACCCTTGGCCGAAACCTTGGGCTTTTTCTGTAGCAGGTGCGAGAACACCGCGTGGAGGTCGTCCGAGGCGCTTTCCTCGTCGAGGTTGAGCTTGCTGTCGATGTGATCCATGTGATGCATCATCAGGCTCACCGCCTGCTGCGCGTCACGCGCCTCGATGGCGTCGATCAACTGCATATGCTCGTCGTAGGAGCAGTGCGAGCGGTTGCCGCTTTCGTACTGGGCGATGATCAGCGAGGTCTGTGACACCAAGCTGCGCTGGAAGCTGACCAGCGGCGCGTTGCCAGCGGCCTCGGCCAACTTGAGGTGGAACTCGCCGGAGAGGCGAATACCCGCGCCACGGTCGCCACGGGAGAAGCTGTCACGCTCCTCGCGGACCATCTGGCGCAGTTCGTTGAGCTGCTCGACGGTAGCGTGCTGTACCGCCAGCTCGGTGATGGCGCGCTCGACCATCCGCCGGGAAAAGAACACCTGGCGCGCCTCCTCGACCGTCGGGCTGGCCACCACCGCGCCGCGATTGGGCCGCAGCAGCACCACGCTCTCATGGGCCAGGCGCGACAAGGCGCGACGGATGATGGTGCGGCTGACGCCGAAGATTTCGCCCAGCGCTTCCTCGCTCAACTTGGTGCCCGGCGCGAGGCGTTGCTCGAGGATTGCCTCGAAGATGTGCGCATAGACGATGTCGTCCTGGGTACCACTGCGGCCGGCCTTGCCAGGGCGCGCAGGTTTTTTCAGAGGTTGCAACTGTTCGTTCATGGGCTCTCGAGCACGAAGGATCTGCCTGTCGGACCGTGACTGTAGTACCTGTCAGCGGGTGGGGCGAGTCCGGGAAAAAGATGAAGGACCAAGGTATGGCGCCATTGTACACAGGCTGACCCGTTTCTGCAGGTGGCCTACACCCTATATAGCCGTTGTACGGCCGTTTGTGCGCACGAAAGATAAAACATTATTTGCATTCTTTGTACACAAAAGCATAATCCTGCGAGCAACTTCCTGACCCATAAGTCAACAAAATGGTCGGACGTCTGCCACACCCTCCCTCGCGAAGCCCCCAAGTGCATTGGCTCAGGACCAGGCTTCGAACAACAAGAACGACTTGAGGAGTAATCGCTGTGGAAAGCCGCAAATCCGAAGCCCCTACGCTGGATCTCGCCCCACCGCTCGAAACGAGCTGGCTGGAGCGGATTTTCAAACTCAAGCGACATGGCACCACCGTCAGGACCGAACTGATCGCCGGGGTGACCACCTTCATCACCATGGCCTACATCATCTTCGTCAACCCCAACATCATGGCCGACGCCGGCATCGACCACGGGGCGGCCTTCGTCGCCACCTGCATCGCCGCCGCGCTGGGCTGCCTGCTGATGGGCCTGTACGCCAACTGGCCGGTCGGCCTGGCACCGGGCATGGGGCTCAACGCCTTCTTCACCTACACCGTGGTCGGGACCATGGGCTACACCTGGCAGGCCGCGCTGGGGGCTGTGTTCATCTCGGGCGTGCTGTTCATGTTCCTGACGTTGTCGCGGGTGCGCGAATGGCTGCTCAACAGCATTCCAGTGAGCCTGCGCCACGCGATGGGCGCTGGCGTGGGCCTGTTCCTCGGGCTGATCGGCCTGAAGACCGCCGGTATCGTAGTCGACAGCCCGGCCACCTTGATCAAGCTCGGCTCGCTGCATGAGCCCGGCCCGCTGTTGGCGGCGATCTGCTTCCTGATGATTGCCGTGCTCAGCTACCACCGGGTATTCGGTGCCATCCTCATCAGCATCATCAGCGTCACCCTCGCCGGCTGGGGCTTGGGCCTGGTGCAGTATGGCGGGGTGTTCTCGCTGCCGCCGAGCCTGGCGCCGACCTGGATGGCCATGGACGTCGCAGGGGTGTTCAACGTCAGCATGATCAGCGTGGTACTGGCGTTCCTGTTCGTGCACATGTTCGATACCGCCGGCACATTGATGGGCGTTGCCCAGCGGGCCGGGCTGGTGGCACCTGACGGGCGTATCGAGAACCTGTCACGGGCATTGAAGGCCGACAGTGCCTCCAGCGTGTTTGGCGCGGCGGTGGGCGTGCCCCCGGTGACCAGCTACGTGGAAAGTGCCGCGGGCGTGGCAGCCGGTGGCCGCACCGGGCTCACCGCCGTGGTGGTCGGCCTGCTGTTCGTCGCCGCGATGTTCTTCGCACCACTGGCGGGGATGATCCCGGCTTATGCAACGGCCGGCGCGCTGATCTATGTGGCGATGCTGATGATGGGCAGCATGGCGCACATCAACTGGGACGAGGCCACCGACAGCATTCCGGCGATCGTCACGGTGATCATGATGCCGTTGACGTTCTCCGTGGCGGACGGGATTGCCCTGGGGTTCATCAGCTATGTGGCGTTGAAGGCGGGGACTGGCAAGTACAAGGAGATTTCCGCGAGCCTCTGGGTGTTGTGCGTGATCTTCATTGCCAAGTTCGTGTTTCTTTGAGATGAGGCCTGGACTGCTGCAGCGCCTCTAAGATCGACGCGCCGCCTGCGCGGCGCATCACGGATGAATCCGCTTCCTATACCGGTTGCAACATGGCCATTTTGGCCGGCGCTGCCACCCCACCGGCCTGTAGGAGCGGATTCATCCGCGATGCGCCGCACGGGCAGCGCCCGGCCGCCGGAACCTATCTCACCCCAACTCTGCCTCCACCCGATCCCTGCCCCCCTGCTTCGCCGCATACACGCCCGCATCCGCCCGCAACAACAATGCATCCGCTCCCTCCCCCGCCCGCCACCCGGCCACGCCAAAACTCGCCGTCACCCGCCCCACCCCCTCTATCGGCACGCTTCGCACTCCCTGCCACAACTCCAGCGCCAACAACCGCGCCTGTTCGGCGTTGTTCCCCGGGCACAGCACCATGAACTCCTCGCCACCCAGCCGGCAGAACACATCGGTACGCCGCAACCGCTGACCGATCCGCTGGCACAGATTGCGCAGCACCCGATCCCCCACCGCATGCCCGAACTGATCGTTGATGCGCTTGAAGTGGTCGATGTCGAGCATGATCACCGCCAACCCCAGCCCATCCCGCTGGGCACGGTCCAGCTCGATGCGCAGGCGCTCCTGGAAGTACCGCCGATTGTGGATCCCCGTAAGAGAATCGGTGATCGACAGTGCACGCAGTTCCTCCTCCACCCGCTTGAGATCAGAAATATCCGTCAGGTAGCCATGCCACAACGTACAACCATGGTCACCGATCTCCGGCGTCGCCTCCCCCCGGACCCAGCGCAACCCTGCCCGCGGCAGACACACCCGGTATTCTTCGCGCCAGGGTGTCAGGTGCTCGGCCGAATACAGTACCGAGCGCCGCACCTGCTCCAGATCGTCGGGGTGGATGCGCTCGAACACGGCGCTGGCGTCCCGGCGCAACTCGGCCAGCTCGACCTCGTAGATGTCATGCAGCCCCGCGCTGGCGTAGGGAAAACACGAGTGGCCGTCGGCATCCAGGCGATATTGATAGATCCCCCCCGGCACCTCCGCACTGAGCTTTTCCAGCAACCGGTCACGGGCCGCCAGTGCCTCATGCACTCGCCGCCGCTCGGTGACATCGATACAGATCGCCAGGTAACCGACCCACAGCCCCTGTTCGTCGAGCACGGCAGTCACCAGCATGTTGGCCAGCAAATGGCTGCCATCCTTGCGCACCAGTGTCCATTCGACCGGCTCGCCTCCCGCCTCCTGCACGGTTTCGGCGAACATCGCCTGGCCCGCGCCGACCTCGCGGCCATAGCGCACGCTCAAGGCGTGGGCGCGGCGGTGCAGCTCCTCGGGCTGGACCAGGTCCTCGAGGGTGAGGTGCCCCAGCGCCTCATCGGCCGCATAACCCAGCATGCGCTCGGCACCGGCATTGAAGGTGCCGATCACCCCGCGCAGGCTGGTGGCGATGATCGCGACCTGGGTCGCGGCATCCAGCACACTGCGCAGCTGGTTGTGGGTTTCCCTGAGTGACTGCTCGCTGACCCGCAACTCGGCGGTGCGTCGGGCAACCAACCCAAGGGCACGTTGACGCTGGCTGAACAGACTGAACAGCAACGTCGCCAGTAACACGCTGAGCAAGCCACCCAACAGGCTGACCACCAGGACCGCAGAGGAACGGTTGGCAACCAGGAAGCCCAGGCTCGGTCGGATATCGAGCTGGTACTGATGATCGGCCAGGCGCAACAGGAAGCTGCTGGCCAGCCCGATCTGCGCGGGCCTGTTGCCCGAGTCGAACAGCACCTCATGATTGTCTTCGGTCGACAGGTCGAGGATGCGTACCACCAAACTGTCGTCAACGGCCGTCGGCAGGCTTTCGGCGATCAACTGGTGCAGGCTCAGCAAGGCCATGACATAGCCGCCGGGCGGGCCATCCTGCGGCGCCGCATCGGTGAACACCGGCGCGACCATCAGCAGGCCACGGGTGTAGGCAGGCTCCACGTTCAGCATGTCCAGCGGCTCGGACACCGCCATGCTTCCCGGGCGGGAGGCCCGGGCCAGGGTGGCCTCACGTTGGGGCTGGCCGCGTAGGTCGAAGCCATAGGGTTGATCCTGCTGGCTCGCGGCCTGGGTATACAGCACGGGGTAGTAGAACGCGCGGGGCGGAGCATCCTGCCAGCCCCCCAAGGCATCCCGGTCACGGATGCGATAGGGTTGCGCAAGCAAGTCGCCAGCATGCTGCTCGAACGCTTCACGCTGGTTGGCCGCCACCCGTGGCGCCCAGGAGTAGGCCTGGGTGCGGTGCAGCAGTGGCCGGGCGTAACCATCGAATTCGCGGGGGGTAATTTCACGGGAGTAACCGACGAAACGGCGCAACCCGTCCAGGCGTCGCTCCTGCTCATCGAAACGTTCGGCGATGCGGCTATGGCGCTCGCTGGCCAGCAGTTCAAAACGCTGGCGCAACTGCTGCTTGTAGAAGGCATGGGTGGCGGTGGCCAGCGCGGCCGTGAGCAGGCAGCCGACGACCAGTGCTGCCAGGGCCACACCCCAGGCGGACAGCTCGTCGCCGAGCCGGCCGGGCAGCTTCGCAGGTACGCCTGGGTTCGACATGGATAACTCTCGTCAACGTCAGCGTCCTGCGAATGGCTCCACCCCTACTACTTTATAGCTAATAGCAAGAAGCCATGCCAGCAGTCCCGCGACTCAGCGCAGGCGTAGTTGCCAGGCCCGGTGGATACGGTTGTTACGGGCGAAGTCCGGGTCCAGGGTCTGGGCGCTGATCTCTTCCACGGCATACCGCGCGCTCAGGTGCTCATCGAGCTGGAACTTGCGGAAATTGTTGGAGAAATACAGCACCCCACCTGGGGCCAGGCGCGCCATGGCCAGGTCAAGCAGTTCCACGTGGTCACGCTGCACATCGAACACGCCTTCCATGCGCTTGGAGTTGGAGAAGGTCGGCGGGTCGATGAAGATCAGGTCGAAGCTGTCCTGGGCATTCTGCAGCCAGGCCATCACGTCACTCTGCTCCAGGCGGTTGCGCTCGGAGAAACCATTGAGCGACAGGTTGCGACGGGCCCAGTCCAGGTAGGTCTTGGACAGGTCGACGCTGGTGGTGCTGCGCGCGCCCCCCTTGGCCGCGTGCACGGTGGCTGTGGCGGTGTAGCAGAACAGGTTGAGGAAGCGTTTGCCGGCGGCCTCGCGCTGGATGCGCATGCGCATCGGGCGATGGTCGAGGAACAGGCCGGTGTCCAGGTAGTCGGTGAGGTTGACCAGCAGTTTGACACCGCCCTCGGTCACTTCCTGGAAGCGGCCTTCGGTAGCCTGGCGCTCGTACTGGCGGGTGCCGCTCTGACGTTCGCGGCGCTTGAGTACCACGCGCTGTGGGTCGACGCCCAGCGCCTGGGGGATTGCCGCCAGGGCATCGAGCAGACGCACCTGGGCCTTGTCCGGATCGACCG
Source organism: Pseudomonas entomophila (assembly GCF_023277925.1). Taxonomy (NCBI): domain Bacteria; kingdom Pseudomonadati; phylum Pseudomonadota; class Gammaproteobacteria; order Pseudomonadales; family Pseudomonadaceae; genus Pseudomonas; species Pseudomonas entomophila. The sequence goes on along the minus strand of NZ_CP063832.1, from coordinate 503,557 downwards.
AACGGGGCGCGGCGTATTCCTGGACGTGCACCCAGTCCTGGTACAGATCCACCGCCAGGGCATACTCGGGCATGTCGGCATCGTAGACGCGATAGCAATCGACCTGCTCGCGACGGGCCCACTTGCCCAACTGCTTGAAGTTCTTCTGCAGGCGGTTGGCGAACATCTGCGCCCCCTCGGACAGGCGTGCCGGTTCGCTGGCCACCGGGGCCTGGCGACGGGTCTCGCCCTCTTCAACTGCGGCCTGGCGACGTTCACCGGTGACGAACTGGTCGGGCTGGACCTTGAACAGCAGCAGCTTGCACGGCAACGCGCCGTTCCAGAACGCATACTGCTTGTGGCTGCGGATGCCCATGCGCTTGCCCAGTTCGGGCGCGCCGGTGAACACCGCGGCCTCCCAGCCCATGCAGGCCTGGCGCAGGCGCTCGCCCAGGTTCTGATAGAGGTACAGCAGGCTGGCTTCGTCACCCAGCCGCTCGCCGTAGGGCGGGTTGCTGATCACCAGGCCTTTCTGGTTCTGGTCAGGGCGCGGCTCGAAACTGGCCACCTCGCCCTGGTAGATCTTCACCCAGTCACCCAGGCCTGCGCGTTCGACGTTGTTGCGCCCCGGCTGGATCAGGCGTGGGTCGGCCTCGTAGCCGCGAATCCACAACGGTGGCTTGGCCAGGCCAGCCTGGGCACGGGCCTGGGCCTCGTCGTGCAGCTTGCGCCACAGTGCCGGCACATGGCCGAGCCAGGCGCTGAAGCCCCAGCGCTCGCGCTTGAGGTTGGGCGCGATGTCGGCAGCGATCATCGCCGCCTCGACCAGGAAGGTGCCCACGCCGCACATCGGGTCGGCCAGGGCGCCGCCTTCGGCGGCGATGCGTGGCCAACCGGCACGGATCAGCACTGCCGCCGCCAGGTTTTCCTTCAGCGGCGCGGCGCCTTGCTGCAAGCGGTAACCACGCTGGTGCAGGCTGTGGCCGGACAGGTCGAGGGACAGGATCGCCTCGCCACGGTCCAGACGCAGGTGCACGCGCAGGTCGGGGTCGAGCTTGTCCACCGACGGACGCAGGCCCTCGCGGTTGCGCAGCTTGTCGACGATGGCGTCCTTCACTTTCAGGGCGCCGAAGTGGGTGTTGTCGATGCCCGAGCCATGGCCGCTGAATTCCACCGCGAGGGTGCCATCGGCTTCCAGATGTTCGGCCCAGTCGACGGCATGCACGCCATCGTACAGATCGTCGGCGTTCTTCATCGAAAAGCGCTTGAGCACCAGCAACACACGGTTCGCCAGGCGCGACCAGAGGCACAGGCGATAGGCGGTTTCCATGTCGGCCGAGCCGCGGATGGCCGAAGTGTGTTCACGCACTTCGGTCAGGCCCAGGTGGTTCGCCTCTTCGGCGAGCAGGCCTTCGAGGCCCTTGGGGCAGGTGAGGTAGAGTTCGAAACGGTCCGACATGATTATTCCAGAGCCTTTGGCTAGGTAGATGACAGGCCGCCGCGCGACCTGCCGCTGTTTGCCCGCACGCCTTCCAACAGGCGCCCGGGTGGCCTTGCAGACAACCTGCAAGACCGGGCCGCCCGACGCATCACCACCACGCCATCAGCGAGAGCAGCTTTGATCGTCAAGCAGTATGAAAATTTCCTGGACAGCGGGTGCAAGGGCGACCCTTCGTCGCATCAGCAAGTATGACGATCATCATCCAGCAACGCTGGCCAATTGACGTCAATGTTGGTTAAACCCTGATCATAGCGGGCTCAACGGCAAACAAGGTTCAGTCGCATTTATTTACTTATCCCCTCACCCTCGAAAAGGTTACGTCCTTATGACAAATCGATCATTCACACTGTGACCTGCATTCGTTAGAACTGGCCTTAGGTCGTCTCGCAACGGGACGGCACTTTCAGCCCGCCACGCCGGCAGCGGGCGCACACCGGCAGAACGATTCTGCCCGGCCTCGGAGAGGCCGACGGGACATTACAGTCAACAAGTGAGGGCAACACCCTATGAGAAGACTTAAGCGTGATCCGTTGGAAAGAGCATATTCACGTGGCTACCAGTATGGGGTCACCGGCAAATCCCGCGAACTTTGCCCCTTCAACCTGCCATCCGTTCGCCAGGCCTGGATCAACGGCTGGCGCGAAGGTCGCGGCGACAATTGGGACGGCATGACCGGTACCGCTGGCATTCATAGACTCAACGAAAATCACGCCGTTGGCTGAACGAGGACACTGAATTCGAGTTACCATGCGCGCCCTATCCGGGCGGCGGGCTGCGGCCCAGGGGCCCCTTTTGAGGGGCCCTTTTTTATGGCCCTGAATCAATGTGCCTCCTCGCGGATTAATCCGCGATGGGCTCACCTCGGCATCGCGGCAATCGCGTCCACCGCCTCGCGAATCAGCGCCGGGCCTTTATAGATGAAACCCGAATAGATCTGCACCAGGCTCGCACCCGCAGCGATCTTCTCAGCCGCATGACGGCCTTCGGTGATACCACCTGCGGCAATGATCGGCAGCTTGCCACCCAACTCACCCGCCAACACCTTCACTGTGTGAGTGCTCTTCTCCAGCACCGGCGCCCCCGAAAGCCCACCCGCCTCGCCCCCGAACGGCAGCCCCTCGACACCTTCGCGGCCAAGGGTGGTGTTGGTGGCGATCACCGCGTCCATCCCCGACGCCATCAGTGCCGCTGCCACCAGGGCGGTTTCCTCGTCGCTCATGTCCGGGGCGATCTTGATCGCCAGCGGCACGCGCTTGCCATTGCTCACCGCCAATCGCTCGCGGCGCTCGGCCAGGGCATCGAGCAATTGCTTGAGCGAATCGCCAAACTGCAGGCTGCGCAGGCCCGGCGTGTTGGGCGAACTGACGTTGACGGTGATGTAGCTGGCGTCGTTGTAGACCTTCTCCAGGCAGATCAGGTAGTCATCCTGGGCACGCTCGACCGGGGTGTCGAAGTTCTTGCCGATGTTGATACCCAGCACGCCGGTGTATTTCGAGGCCCGCACCCGCGCCAGCAGGTTGTCGACACCCAGGTTGTTGAAGCCCATGCGGTTGATGATCGCGGTGGCCTCGGGCAGGCGGAACAAGCGTGGCTTGGGGTTGCCCGGTTGCGGACGCGGCGTCACGGTGCCGATCTCGACGAAGCCGAAACCCAGCTGGGCGAAGCCATCGATGGCCGCGCCGTTCTTGTCCAGGCCCGCGGCCAGGCCGACCGGGTTGGCGAAGTTCAAGCCCATGACGCTCACCGGCAACGCCGCTGGCTGCTTGCACAGCAGGCCATTGAGCCCGAGGCGGCCACCGGCGCCGATCAGGTCCAGCGAGAGGTCGTGGGAGGTTTCCGGGGAAAGCTTGAACAGCAGCTGGCGGGCCAGGGTATACATGGGCAGGCGGACTCGCGGTGTGTGAGGGGGCGATTATAGCCAGCGCGCCGCCATGGCGACAGGGCCCTGGCACATGGGTTGCTTCTTCTGCCCCACGCAACTGCGCCGCCCGCCGAGGATCCCCGTGAATACAGCTCTCCCGACAATGCCCCTGGCCTGGGTCAACGGCAGCGATGCCCCCGAGAAGACCTGCCTGGACATCGGTTTCATGGCCCTGACCGACTGCGCCTCGGTGATCGTGGCCGCCACCCAGGGCTTCGCCCAGCAGCAGGGCCTGACCCTCAACCTGCACCGCCAGGCCTCCTGGGCCGGCCTGCGCGACAAGCTGACCCGGGGCGAGCTGGACGCTGCCCACTGCCTGTACGGGTTGGTCTATGCCATACAGCTGGGCGTGGGCGGCGGCCCGGCCAGGGACATGGCGGTGCTCATGGGCCTGAACCAGAACGCCCAGGCCATCAACCTCTCCCCGGCACTGCAACGCAAGGGCGTGACCAGCCCCGAGGCACTGGCCCGGTTGGTGCACCAGCATGGCGCACGGCTGACCTTCGCCCAGACCTTCCCCACGGGTACCCATGCCATGTGGCTGTACTACTGGCTGGCCAGCCAGGGCATTCACCCGCTGCGCGACGTCGACAGCGTGGTGGTCCCCCCCGCGCAGATGGTCGCCCACCTGCAGGCCGGGCGTATCGACGGCTTCTGCGTCGGCGAGCCCTGGTCGGCCGACGCCATTGCCAAAGGCCAGGGCTTCACCCTGGCTACCAGCCAGGCGGTGTGGCCGGACCACCCGGAAAAGGTGCTGGCCTGCGCTCGCGGCTTCGTCGAACAGTACCCCAACAGCGCCCGGGCGCTGATCAAGGCGATCCTCGCCGCCAGCCGGTTCATCGAGCAGAACCTCGAGAATCGCCGTGGCGCCGCGCAGTTGCTCAGTGGCGACAGCTACCTGGGCATCCCGGTGAGCAGCATCGAACCGCGCCTGCTTGGCGATTACCAGGACGGCCTGGGCAACCGCTGGCAGGACCGCCACGCACTGCGCCTGTTCGACCAGGGTCGCGCCAACCTGCCTTACCTCTCAGACGGCATGTGGTTCATGACCCAGTTCCGTCGCTGGGGCATCCTGCGCGAAGACCCGGATTACCTCGCGGTGGCACGCCAGGTCCAGCAACTGGCCTTGTACCGTGAGGCCGCCGAAGCCTTGCACGTGCCCTGCGCCGAGCTACCGATGCGCAGCAGCCTGCTGATCGACGGCAACCGCTGGGACGGCAGCGACCCCCATGGTTATGCGCGCAGCTTCAGCCTGCACGCCCTGGACGTGGCGCCCGGCGCGCGCGTCGGACGCTGAGGGACGATCATGTTGCGTATCCTGCTGATCGACGACACCGAAAAGAAGGTTGGCCGCCTCAAGGCCGCATTGAGCGAGGCGGGCTTCGAGGTGATCGAGGCCGGCGGCCTGACCATCGACCTGCCCGGCTGCGTTGAAACGGTGCGCCCGGACGTGGTGCTGATCGATACCGAGTCACCCGGCCGGGATGTACTGGAGCAGATGGTGCTGGTCAGCCGCGACCACCCAAGGCCCATCGTGCTGTTCACCGACGAGCACGATCCCGGGGTGATGCGCCAGGCGATCCAGGCCGGCGTCAGCGCCTACATCATCGAAGGCATCCACGCGGCACGCCTGCAGCCCATCCTCGATGTAGCCATGGCACGCTTCGAGAGCGACCAGGCATTGCGCGCCCAACTGCAGGCCCGCGACCAGCAGCTGGCTGAACGCAAGCGTATCGAGCAGGCCAAGGGGCTGCTGATGAAGATGAAGGACTGCAACGAAGAGCAGGCCTACACCCTGATGCGCCGCCAGGCCATGAGCCGCCAGCAGAAGCTGATCCAGGTGGCGGAACAGATCATCGCCCTGTCCGAAATGCTCGGCTGAACACTCCGACACACTGTAAGAGCCAGCTTGCTGGCGAACCAGGCGCCACCATTCACCCGCACAAGAACCTGGCCCGCCTCTTGCTCATTGAAGATTCAGGTAGCCAACGGCGGTTGCCGCCAAACCCCGACAAAGACGTCGCTCCCCTCTCCACAACCGTGGACCGGGCAGCGGCGTCTTTGCGTTTCCGCCCCTGTGTTGTGCGCCCAACGAGGTGTTCGATGAATAAGAGCTTCTGGAAATCCGGGCATCTGCCCACCCTGTTTGCCGCCTTCCTCTACTTCGACCTGAGTTTCATGGTCTGGTACCTGCTCGGCCCTCTGGCGGTGCAAATCGCCGCCGACTTGCAACTCAGTGCCCAGCAACGGGGCCTGATGGTAGCCACGCCGATCCTGGCCGGCGCGCTGCTGCGCTTCGCCATGGGCCTGCTGGTCGACCGCCTGTCACCGAAGACCGCCGGCCTCATCGGCCAGGTGGTGGTGATCGTCGCCCTGGCCTGCGCCTGGCACCTGGGCGTGCACAGCTATGAACAGGCGCTGTTGCTCGGCGTGTTCCTCGGTTTCGCCGGAGCCTCGTTCGCCGTCTCCTTGCCACTAGCCTCGCAGTGGTATCCACCGCAGCACCAGGGCAAAGCCATGGGCATCGCCGGCGCCGGCAACTCCGGCACGGTGTTCGCCGCCCTGCTGGCGCCCGCCCTGGCGGCTGGCTTTGGCTGGAACAATGTATTCGGCTTTGCCCTGCTGCCACTGTTGCTGACCCTGGTGCTGTTCGCCCTGCTGGCGCGCAACGCCCCAGCGCGACCCAAACCGAAGGCCATGGCCGACTACCTCAGGGCCCTGGGCGACCGCGACAGCTGGTGGTTCATGTTCTTCTACAGCGTCACCTTCGGCGGCTTCATCGGCCTGGCCAGCGCCCTACCCGGCTACTTCAGCGACCAGTACGCCCTGAGCCCGGTCACCGCTGGCTACTACACCGCCGCCTGCGTGTTCGCCGGCAGCCTGATGCGCCCGCTGGGCGGAGCCCTGGCCGATCGCTTCGGCGGCATCCGCACCTTGCTGGGCATGTACGGCGTGGCGGCCGTGTGCATTGCCGCGGTCGGCTTCAACCTGCCCAGCGCGGCCGCCGCACTGGCACTGTTCGTCAGCGCCATGCTGGGGTTGGGCGCCGGCAATGGCGCGGTGTTTCAACTGGTGCCGCAACGCTTCCGCCAGGAGATCGGGGTGATGACCGGGCTGATCGGCATGGCCGGTGGTATCGGCGGCTTCCTGCTCGCAGCCGGATTGGGCGCCATCAAGCAACATACCGGCGACTACCAGCTGGGCTTGTGGTTGTTCGCCAGCCTCGGCTTGCTGGCCTGGTTCGGCCTGCATGGCGTCAAGCTGCGCTGGCGTACTACCTGGGGCTCGGCGGCGGTCACCGCGGCACGGGTATGAGCCTGCGCCTGAGTTTCGCCCAGGCCAGCGCCATCGGGCCACGGGAGGAAAACCAGGACGCCTTGCGCCTGGTCACCCCCGCGCCGGAGCTGGCCGCCAGCAAGGGCTACCTGTTTGCCCTCGCCGACGGCGTCAGCCATTGCGCCGACGGCGGCCTGGCGGCGCGGGCCAGCCTCCAGGCGCTGGCGCTGGACTACTACGCCACACCCGCCACCTGGAGCGTGACCCAGGCCCTGGATCGCCTGCTGCTGGCACAGAACCGCTGGCTACGCGCCCAGGGCAATGGCCAGCCCCTGCTGACCACCCTCAGCGCCCTGATATTGCGCGGGCGACGCTTCACCCTCGCCCATGTCGGCGATTGCCGCCTGTACCACTGGCATGGGGACCGCCTGCAATGCCTGAGCGAGGACCATGTCTGGGATCAGCCAGGCATGCAGCACGTGCTCAAGCGCGCCTTGGGGCTGGATCAGCAGTTGCTGGTGGACTACCTGGAGGGTGACCTGCACGAAGGCGAGTGCTTCCTGCTACTAAGCGATGGCGTCTGGGCCAGTCTGGGAGACACGCATATCCAGGCGATCCTGCGTGAACAGCCAGATCTGCAGGAAGCCGTCGATACATTGGTGGCCTCGGCTCATCTTTGCGGTAGCCAGGACAACGCCAGCGCCTTGCTGGTCCGCGTCGATGCGCTGGGCTCGGCCAACCTCGCCGATACACTGGCGCAGTCGCAACAATGGCCGCTGCCAGGCGCCTTGCGCAGCGGGCAAATGGTCGATGGCTGGGTGGTCGAAGGAATGCTCAGCCAAAGCCGTCAGTCGCTGCTCTATCGCGTGCGGGATGACCACGGCCAGGCCTGGTTGCTCAAGACGTTGCCCGAAACCCGCGAGGTGGAGCTCAAGGCGACCCAGAGCCTGCTGCTGGAAGAGTGGTTCCTGCGCCGGGTCGCCGGCCGGCACTTCCCCGAGACGCACCCGGCCAGCCAGCGCCGACACCTGTACTACCTGATGCGCGAGTATCCAGGTACGACCCTCGCCACCCTGCTTGCCAACCACGGCCCTTTGCCCCTGCCACAGTGGCTGGAGGTCGCTCGCCAGCTGTTACAGGCGGTCGGCATACTGCATCGGCGCAATCTGCTGCATCGCGACATCAAGCCGGAAAATCTGCATCTGGGTAGCGACGGTCAGTTGCGTGTGCTGGACTTCGGCCTGGCCTACTGCCCAGGCTTGTCCGAGAACTTGCCCCACACCCTGCCCGGCACGCCGTCGTACATCGCTCCGGAAGCCTTCGATGGCCAGCCACCCAGCCCACGTCAGGACCTCTACGCGGTGGGTGTGACGCTGTACCACCTGCTGACAGGGCACTACCCCTACGGTGAAATCGAAGCCTTCCAGCGGCCGCGTTTCGGCGTTCCAGTCAGTGCCGCTCGGTATCGCCCCGACTTGCCTGAGTGGTTGCAGCGCAATCTGGAGCAGGCGGTGGCCGTCAATCCAGCACACCGTTTCGAGACGGCTGAACAGTGGTTGTTGCTGCTTGAGCGCGGGGATCGACAGGAACTGCCCGACCGACCACGTCCGCTGCTGGAGCGTGAGCCGCTGAAGGTATGGCGAACGGTGGCGCTACTGTCCCTGCTATTCAACCTGGTGGTGCTGCTCGCCCTGCTCAAGGGATGAACCAAGGCGGCTCTCATAGCCCATTGATTTGGCGTGCCACCTGCAGGAGCGGCTTTAGCCGCGATCACCCGCGAAGCGGGTAGCAGGCACCGCGCTACCTGCTTCGCGGCTGAAGCTGCCCCTACAGATAACCCTGTTCCCCGCGCGCCAGCGCAGCACAAGGGGCCGGGCGATCTGGCGCCCTTGAACGCCAGGCAAAGAAAAACCCGGCCAAGGCCGGGTTTTTCGTGAAGCGTCAAACCAATTACTTGGCCTGGGCTTCTACCTGAGCTTCTACGCGACGGTTGACGGCGCGGCCAGCTTCGGTGGCGTTGTCGGCGACCGGACGGGTCTCACCGTAGCCAACCGAGCTAACACGGCTCGATTCTACGCCGTACTGCTGGGTCAGGACCTGCTTGACAGCGTTGGCACGACGCTCGGACAGCTTCTGGTTGTAAGCGTCTGGGCCGACGGAGTCAGTGTGACCTTCCACGGTGGTGGTGGTCTGTGGGTACTGCTTCATGAAGTCAGCCAGGTTCTTGATGTCGCCGTAGCTGTTTGGCTTGACGACCGACTTGTCGAAGTCGAACTTGACGTCCAGCTCAACGCGAACGACTTCGGCAACAGCCGGGCAGCCATCAGCGTCAACGGTAACGTTGGCTGGGGTGTCAGGGCACTTGTCGACGTTGTCGCAGACGCCGTCGTTGTCGCTGTCGGAGCAGACTTCGGCAACTGGAGCCGGCGCAGGAGCGGCTTTCTGGCCACCGCTGCCACCGAAGTTCAGACCCAGACCAACGGTCGGACCCCACTCGGTGTTGCCGTTGTCGATGTTGTACATGGCTTCGACGCCGGCACGGGCGAAGAACATGTCGGTGATGTACCACTTGGCGCCAGCGCCAACGTTGGCGAAGGTGGAGTGGTCACGGCCACTGCGAGTGGCCTGGCCCAGGCTCTCGTGAGCGAAACCAGCGGAAACGTACGGACGCAGTGCATCGCCGACGGTACCGAAGTGGTAGGTGGCGTCCAGCTTGGTTTTCGAGCCTTTGATGTCTTTGTTGAAGACTTCGCCACGCGCGTTGTGAGTTTCGTTGTAGCCCAGGTCAAGGGAGACGTCGTCGGTCAGGAAGTAACCGAGGCGAACACCAGGGTTGGTGCCGTCGTTCTTGAAGTTGCGCTCGCTATCGTAGAACTGCTTGGTGACGTTGCCTTCGATTTCGACCGCGCCTTGGCCCTGTGCCAGAGCACCGAGCGAAGTAGCGGCTACGAGAGTACCAATGGCCAAGCCCAAGGTGTTTTTCAATTTCATCCGTTAAATCCCCATCTGGTGATAGTTAAGCAGTCCCACCAACATCCGGGGGACAACTCGACGGCTAGTCTAGCAGAACTTGCCGGTTGGTTAGAGGTATTTGCAGCCGACTAAGTTTCAGCCAGGCCTGCAAATTTCTCTCTAAGCTTGTCGAGCGCGCGCTTGTAGCGCATTTTCGTGGCGCTCAGGCCCATGTGCATGATGTCCGCGATCTCCTGGAATTCCAGCTCTGCGACAAATCGCAGCACCAGGATTTCCCGGTCGATCGGGTTCACATGCACCAGCCATTTATCCAGCCCGCCCTTCTCTTCAGGCTTCGGTGCCGTGTCCTCGGACGCCTCTTCGACAGGGTCCAGGCTCAGGGCATCCATCAGCCTTCGTTTGCGACGCTCCTTGCGGTACTGGGTGATGCATTCGTTGTAAGTGATGCTGTAGAGCCAGGTCTTGAACTTCGATTTACCCTCGAAGTTCTTCAGCCCGTACAGCACCTTCAACATCACCTCCTGACAGACATCGTCGGCATCCCGATCGTTCCCCAGGTAGCGTGCGCAGACGTTGAACAGCGTCCGCTGGTAGCGCCGCATGAGCTCTTCATAGGCGCGGGTAACGTGAAACAGCTCCTCATGCGAACGCGCCACCAACTCCTCGTCGGTGAGCTCCCGGGGGTCATAGCGCATGGGCGGCGAATGAACTTTATTCAAAACGAATCTGGCCGACAGTCAGGTCAATGTCGCCGCTCGGCCCACGTGGGCCGATTTCGCGGCGGCATACATTAACAGCTTTTGTGCGGTTAGCGGCTATTCACACGCTGCTCGAGCAGCACGCGATTGGAAAACGACACTAATTCGCCATCATCCGTGAGCAGCGTCGTCTTGACCGTACCGATCTCCTCGATATGCCCTTCGACCTCGCCAATACGCACCTGCTGGCCTACCTGGAACAGCTCACGCACATAGATTCCGGCCAGGATTTGCCCGGCGATTTCACGGCTGCCCAGGCCCATCGCCAGCGCAACTGCCAGACCAACGGTAATCAAACCGATGACGATCACGTGGTTCAGCAGGTCGGTCTTGACCTCGAGCTGGCTGATGGCCACTGAGATACTGATGATGATCACCAGGCCCTGGACGATACGCCCGACGCCCGCGGCGTACTCCAGGCCGATACCCTCGGCGGCGCCACGCACCAGGCCGTTGGCCAGTTGCGCCAGCAGCACACCGGCCAGCATCACCAGTGCCGCGCCGAACACTTTGGGCAGGTACAGGGCGAGCATGTCGAGGGTTGCCGAGACCCGCTCGAGCCCAAGCGATTCAGCGGCCGAAACCAGGAAGATCAGCAACACGAACCAGTAGACGATCTTGCCGATCAGCGTCGAGATCGGCACCTGGATGCCGACCCGGGCCAGCATCTTGGTCAACCCGGTGCCGCTCATCAGGCGGTCGAGGCCGAACTTGGCGAGCAACTTGGAGAGCAAGGTGTCGAGCAGCTTGGCCACGACGAAACCAAGCAGCACCACGACCAGTGCGCCGAACAGGTTGGGGATGAAGTTCGCCACCTTGGTCCAAAGGGCGGTCATGGCGGTGACCAGGCTCTGGGTCCAGAGATCGAGTTCCATATTCAATCGGCCTTATCTGCGTGCCTGCCAGCGGCAGCGTTGCGGGTAGAGTTGCGACGGACCGGCGCGACATGCGCCGAGCCATTGTTCACGGCGATCAGCAGCGCCTGGCTCCAGCGGCCAAGCAAGCTGAACAGATCGCCCGCGCCAACCTGGCGGTTGGCGGTCTTGAGCACGCGACCCAGGCAGGCGGCATCGTCACGGTCCTGGCCGGACGGCGACGCCTTGAGCAGGTCGCGCAGGGATTCTTCAAACGGATCGTGCATGGGCACCTCGCGCAATGTGAGTCAAAGACGAGGGCGCCGCCCGATGGGTCACACATGAATGTGGGACGAATGTTTCAAAATGAAAATTGCACCCGACTTGCACCACAATGGAACGCATCACACCCACCTCAGCCGCCGGAACAACAGCCACTGCCCCACCGCCAACCCCAGTACGATCAGGCTGGCGAACAGGAAGCCGTAGGGGCTGTTGGAGCCCGGAATACCGCCGACGTTGATACCCAACAGCCCGGTGACGAAACTCATGGGCAGGAAGATGCAGGTGATGATGCCAAAGCGATACATGGTCCGGTTCATCCGCTCGCTGCGCCGTCGGTCCTCGCTCTCCAGCACCAGAGCCGCGCGCTCGCGGGCCAGCTCCAGCTCTTCCAGATAACGGATCAGGCTGTTGTTCAACTCGTTCCAGTAGTCTGCGTCAGGGTCGGCGAACCAGCTGCACTTGTTGCGCGACAACTGGGCGTAGATGTCCCGTTGCGGGGCAAGAAAACGACGCAGGCCGGCGGCACGACGGCGGGTCTGCTGCAGGCTGCCCTGCTCTGGCGCATACCGTTCGTCGGATTCCACCTTCTCTTCCTCGAGATCGACGGCCTCCGACAGGTCGCTGACCAGCGCTTGGACCTTTTCCGTGAGCAGTTCACCCATCAGCAGAAGCAGTTCAGAGGCCGATTTCGGCCCCCTGCCCTCGTCCAGCTGTTGGAGAACTTCGTCACTGGCGCGCAAAGGGCGCAGGCGCAACGAGATGACCCGGCGCGCTTCGGCGAAGATGCGCACCGACACCATGTCTTCAGGCTCCGCGCCCGGGTTGAGATTGACGCCGCGCAAAAACAGAAGCATCTGCTCGTTGGCCAGTTGCAACAGGCGTGGGCGGGTATTCTCTTCCAGCAGCAGGTCGCAGGCGAATTCGCTCAGGCCACTGTCCTGCTGCAGCCAGGTGCGGGTCTGCGGGTGGCTGCGATCCCAATGCAGCCACAGGCTCTCCTGAGCATTCAACTGCAGATCGTCCAGCTCGGTCCGGGCGATCGAACGCGCGCCACCCTTGCCATCGAGCACCAGGGCATGCACCAGGCCCCACTGCGCGTTGTCTTCCTCGAACATCAATGCTCCATCAGCGCCCGCGGCGCGTCACTCCGGCATCTTCAGCGGGCTTGGCGAGACGATCACGCCATTGTTGTCGGCGTACACGTACTCACCCGGACGGAAGGTCACGCCGGCAAACGTGACCACGACGTTGAGGTCGCCGATGCCGCGCTTGTCGGTCTTCATCGGGTGGCTGGCCAGGGCCTGCACGCCGACGTCGGTCTGCACCAGCACATCGACGTCACGCACGCAGCCGTAGATCACCAGGCCTTCCCAGCCGTTCTTCGCGGCCTTCTCGGCGAGCATGTCACCCAGCAGCGCGCGGCGCAGCGAGCCGCCGCCATCGACCACCAGGACCTTGCCCTTGCCATCGAGGTCGACTTGCTCCTTGACCAGCGAGTTGTCCTCGAAACACTTGATGGTGACGATCTGGCCACCGAACGAGTCGCGGCCACCGAAATTGCTGAACATGGGTTCGAGCACCTGGACCAGGTCCGGGTAGGCGTCGCACAGGTCGGGCGTTACGTAATGCTGCATGGGAAACTCCTGTCAGTCACAACGAAAGCGAAGGTGGCCTCAAGGCTACACCTTGGACGGCATGGCAGTCATCCGGGACCGGTCAGTCAGTTTGCTGCTGCCGGTACCGGCTCAGCCGCCACCGTCGAGGCATGCACCGCTACCAGCGGATCCCTCAACCAGCGCTCCACCAGCGGCCACACCTGCGCCTGCGCCGCCTTGCTGACCAGCATGTCGACATGCCCGAAGGCCTCGAAGCCCTCCTCGCGCCCCAGGCGCAGGAACTGCTTGCTGTCGCCGCCGAACTGCTCGAACAGCTTGCGGCAGGCCCATACAGGGTCCTGGAAGTCCGCCGCACCCGCCACCGCCAGCACTGGCAATTCGACGTCCGCCAGCCCCGCCCACCAGTCCTGCTCCTTGTCACCAAAGCGCCCGAACAGGCCATTCCAGCGCAGGCTTTCCAGGGCCAGCCCGATAGGCTCGTCTTCCGGGCCGCGCTTGAGGCGCGAGCCGGATATCTGCGCAAAACGCTTGATCAGCAGGCGCGCGCCCCACTCCACCGGTGGCACCTTCAACGGCCAGTAGATCCGGCTGACCTGGGTCCCGAAGAACGCCGCGCTGGCCACCAGCCCGGCCTCCAGGTATCCACTCCCCAGAGCGGCGGCCAGGGTGGTACCGCCCAGCGAGTGCCCCACCCAGTGCGGCGCCTGGCCGGTCTGTTCATGAACGAACGCGCCGATCACCGGCAAGTCGTAGCGGGCGTAGTCCGCCACCCGGTTGTGGCGCCAGTCGCGATTGCGTGGCGACAGGCCGTGGCCGCGCATTTCCGGGACCCACACGTCGAAACCGGCGCGCGCGAGGAAGGCGCCCAAACCGACGCCCTTGGGCGAGAACCAGAACCGTCGGTTGGAAAAACTGCCGTGCAGCAGAATGACCGGCACACCCTGGGCGCGCCGTTGATCAGCCAGCCCCAGACGGGTGACTGCCAGTTCGACGCTCGGGTCCGGGCTGTTACCGGCCTTGATCCGATAGACGTCTTCGCTGAGGTCGCCGCGGCGCTCGGCACTGAGCAACGCGACGGGGAAAAGGGTGCTGCTGCTTTGCATGGTTTCACGAACAAACTAAGGACATGAACGTGGGAGCGGGCTTGCCCCGCGATTGAACCAGGCCGACGGACAGTGCTGTCCTGGCTGGCGCTATCGCGGGGCAAGCCCGCTCCCACAGGTTTCATGCAGGAGCGCAGCGGCGCCCCCGCAGGTATTGCATCAGGCCGCGCCCTGGCCTTCGGCCAGGAAGAACCAGGTTTCGAGCACCGAGTCCGGGTTCAGCGACACGCTCTCGATACCCTGCTCCATCAGCCATTTGGCGAGGTCCGGGTGGTCCGACGGGCCCTGGCCGCAGATGCCGATGTACTTGCCGGCCTTGTTGCACGCCTGGATGGCGTTGGCCAGCAGCTTCTTCACAGCCGGGTTACGCTCGTCGAACAGGTGGGCGATGATACCGGAGTCACGGTCCAGGCCCAGCGTCAGCTGAGTGAGGTCGTTGGAGCCGATGGAGAAGCCGTCGAAGTATTCGAGGAACTCGTCGGCCAGCAGCGCGTTGGACGGCAGCTCGCACATCATGATCACGCGCAGACCGTTGTCGCCACGGGCCAGGCCGTTCTCGGCGAGCAGGTCGACGACCTGGCTGGCCTCGCCCAGGGTGCGCACGAACGGCACCATGATCTCGACGTTGGTCAGGCCCATGTCATTGCGCACGCGCTTGAGCGCGCGGCACTCGAGCTCGAAGCAGTCACGGAACGATTCGCTGATGTAGCGCGAGGCGCCACGGAAGCCCAGCATCGGGTTCTCTTCTTCCGGCTCGTACAGCTTGCCGCCGATCAGGTTGGCGTACTCGTTGGACTTGAAGTCCGACAGGCGCACGATGACCTTTTTCGGGTAGAAGGCCGCGGCCAGGGTGCTGATGCCCTCGACCAGTTTTTCGACATAGAAGCCAACCGGGTCGTCGTAGCCGGCGATACGCTTGTCGACGCTGTCCTTCAGTTCCGGCGGCAGGCCGGCGTAGTTGAGCAGCGCCTTGGGGTGCACGCCGATCATGCGGTTGATGATGAACTCCAGGCGTGCCAAGCCGACACCGGCGTTAGGCAGCTGGGCGAAGTCGAAGGCGCGATCCGGGTTGCCGACGTTCATCATGATCTTGAACGGCAGCTCGGGCATGGCGTCCACCGAGTTCTGCTTGATGTCGAAGCCCAGCTCGCCTTCGAAGATGAAGCCGGTGTCGCCTTCGGCGCAAGAGACGGTGACACCCTGGCCATCTTTCAGCACCTGGGTGGCGTTGCCGCAACCGACGACCGCCGGGATGCCCAGTTCACGCGCAATGATCGCCGCGTGGCAGGTACGGCCGCCGCGGTTGGTGACGATGGCGCTGGCGCGTTTCATCACCGGTTCCCAGTCCGGGTCGGTCATGTCCGAGACCAGCACGTCGCCCGGCTGGACCTTGTCCATTTCCGAGACGTCGTGGATCACGCGGACCTTGCCTGCGCCGATGCGCTGGCCGATGGCGCGGCCTTCGACCAGCACGGTGCCCTTCTCTTTCAGCAGGTAGCGCTCCATGACATTGGCGCTGGCACGGCTCTTCACGGTCTCAGGGCGGGCCTGGACGATGTACAGCTTGCCGTCGTCACCGTCCTTGGCCCACTCGATGTCCATCGGGCGCTGGTAGTGCTGCTCGATGATCATGGCCTGCTTGGCCAGTTCGTTGACTTCGTCGTCGCTCAGGCAGAAGCGCGCGCGATCAGCACGGTCGACTTCGACGGTCTTGACCGAACGGCCGGCCTTGGCTTCGTCGCCGTAGACCATCTTGATCGCCTTGCTGCCCAGGTTGCGACGCAGGATGGCCGGGCGGCCGGCCTGCAGCGTCTGCTTGTGGACATAGAATTCGTCGGGGTTGACCGCACCCTGCACGACGGTTTCACCCAGGCCGTAGGCGCCGGTGATGAACACCACGTCGCGGAAGCCCGATTCGGTATCGAGGGTGAACATCACACCGGCGGTGCCGGTTTCGGAGCGGACCATGCGCTGCACGCCGGCAGACAGGGCGACCAGCTTGTGGTCGAAGCCCTGGTGCACGCGGTAGGCAATGGCACGGTCGTTGAACAGCGAGGCGAAGACTTCCTTGGCGGCGCGGATGACGTTGTCGACGCCACGGATGTTGAGGAAGGTCTCCTGCTGGCCGGCGAAGGAGGCATCCGGCAGGTCTTCGGCGGTGGCAGAGGAACGCACGGCCACAGCCATGTTGTCGTTGCCCTTGGACATCTGCGCGAAGGCGGTTCGGATTTCCGAATCCAGGCGAGCCGGGAATTCCGCTTCCATCACCCACTGGCGGATCTGCGCGCCGGTCTTGGCCAGGGCGTTGACATCGTCCACATCCAGCGCGTCGAGCGCCGAATGGATGCGCTCGTTCAGGCCACTTTGTTCGAGAAAGTCGCGGTACGCCTGGGCCGTAGTGGCAAAGCCGCCCGGCACCGAGACGCCGGCACCGGCGAGGTTACTGATCATCTCGCCGAGGGATGCGTTCTTGCCCCCCACATGCTCCACATCATGGACGCCGAGCTTATCGAGGGAAACTACGTACTCTACCAAGGTGATCTCTCCACTAACTGTATTGGAAAAGCTCAAGGGCGCCCGCCTGCCGGCTTTGCGACTGGGCCGGGACGCTTGTGGCCTGGACCTGGAAAATAAGTGAGAATGCCAAACAACCCTGTTCGGCAAACCGAACCTATCATATCCAGAAACATTCGGCAGCTTAAGGCCTCAGGTGCAAATGAAACGAACTGCGTTCTTCATCTCCGACGGTACCGGCATCACCGCAGAAACGCTGGGCCAGAGCTTGCTCGCTCAATTCGAGAGCATTCCGTTCAACAAATTCACACGCCCCTACATCGACACGCTGGACAAGGCTCGCGCCATGGTCCAGCAAATCAATGCCGCTGCCGAGCGCGACGGGGTGCGCCCGATCATCTTCGACACCATCGTCAACCAGGACATCCGCGAGGTCATGGCCACATCCAATGGCTTCATGATCGACATCTTCTCGACGTTTTTATCCCCGCTCGAGCAGGAATTGACCGCTCATTCGTCGTATTCCGTGGGTAAGTCCCACTCGATCGGCGGCAATTCGAACTACATGGAACGCATCGAGGCGGTCAACTTCGCCCTCGACAACGATGATGGCGCACGCACCCACTACTACGACAAGGCCGACCTGATACTGGTGGGCGTGTCGCGTTGCGGCAAGACCCCGACCTGCCTGTACATGGCCATGCAGTTCGGCATCCGCGCCGCCAACTACCCGTTGACCGAGGACGACATGGAGCGCTTGCAGCTGCCGGCGGTGCTGAAGAAGCACCACAACAAGCTGTTCGGCCTGACCATCGACCCCGACCGCCTGACCGCCATCCGCCACGAGCGCAAGCCCAACAGCCGCTATTCGAGCTTCGCCCAGTGCGAGTTCGAGGTACGCGAAGTGGAGAACCTGTTCCGCAAGGAGAACATTCCCAACATCAACTCCACGCATTTCTCGGTGGAGGAGATTTCGGCGAAAATCCTCGTGGAGAAAGGCGTGGAACGCCGGTTCAAATAGGTTACACGGCCGCCGTAGGAGCCGGCCTTGCCGGCGAACACCGGTGCAGCCGGTGCCATCCACCGTGGCGACTGGTTCGCCAGCAAAGCTGGCTCCTACAGGTTGAATGAAAAAGCCCCGGCATCGCTGCCGGGGCTTTCTTTTACCTCAATGCAGGGCTCAGGACGGAATCACCACCGCCTGCCCGCTCATCGCCAGGTCGACCAGCTCGCGGTTGGCCACCGCATACATCGCATAGTCGGTACCGGTGGCGTTGCGCAGGTCATCGAGCATGGCGCGCCAGCGCTCGACCATCACCCGGTGCTGCTCGCACCACAGCGCGACGCGGGCGTCCATGTCGTCCGGCGCATCGGCCATCTGCAACACGGAGATGGTGATCGCCCGCTGCTGCAGGTCGATATCGTCGCGGAACGCCTCGCGAGCCAGGGCCTGCCAGTTGTTGTCCACCGGCAGGTTGCTGATTTCCTGCAAGTACCAGGTCAGGTCCAGCGAACTGCCCACGGCGAAGAACGCCTTGGCCACTTGCGCCGGGTCGTGGCCGGTGACGTCCGAGGCCTCGATGATCGGCAGCAGGGTGTACAGGTGGGTGGTACCCGCGACCATGCGCGCCAGCAGCTCCGGCACGCCGGCCTCGACGAAGCTCTGGTAGCGGACCATCCAGCGCTCGCGGGTCGGCCCTTCCAGCAGTTCATCGAGCTTGAGCCCCAGCTGCGCGAGTACCGGCCCGAAGTGAGCGACATCGCGACCTGCGTCCTGCTCGTTGCGCCGGCTGCGCAGGAACCAACGGGTGGCGCGGCGGCCCAGGCGCATCAGTTCGTCCATCAGCGTCAGCTGGATCTCGGCCGGGACTTGATAGTCCAGCGCCTCGATCTGGCGGAACCAGTGCGGCAGGTGGAAGATGTCGCGCACGATCACATAGGCGCCGGCCACGTTCGCCGGGCTCATGCCGGTGGACTCCTTCAGGCGCTGCACGAAGGTGATGCCCATGTTGTTGACCAGGTCGTTGGCGATCTGGGTGCTGACGATCTCGCGCTTCAGGCGGTGACGGCGCATCGAATCGGCGAACTTGCTCACCAGTGATGGTGGGAAAGCCGTTTCCATGTCACGCGTCAGATAGTCATCGTCCGGCACCAGCGACTTGAGCAACTGCTCCTTGAGGTCGATCTTGCTGTACGAGATCAGCACCGACAGCTCGGCACGGGTCAAGCCCTGGCCTGCCGCCAGGCGCTCGGCCAGCTGCTCTTCGGTGGGCAGGAACTCGATGGCGCGGTCCAGCTTGCCACGGGCCTCAAGGTCGGCCATCAGGCGTTTGTACTCGGCGATTCGTTCGCGGGCACGGCGGGCCGCCAGCGACAGCGCTTGCGTCTGCTTGTAGTTGTTGCCCAGCACCAGGCCGGCGACTTCGTCGGTCATGCTGCCCAGCAGCTGGTTGCGCTGCTTCTCGGTCATGTCGCCACCCTGCACAACTTCGTTGAGCAGGATCTTGATGTTGACCTCGTGGTCGGAGCAGTCCACACCACCGGCGTTGTCGATGAAGTCGGTGTTGGTGGCACCGCCGTTCAGGCCGAACTCGACGCGGCCCAGCTGGGTCATGCCCAGGTTGCCGCCCTCGCCCACCACCTTGCAGCGCAGCTCGTTGCCGTTGACGCGCAGGGCGTCGTTGGCCTTGTCGCCGACGTCGGCGTGGCTTTCAGTGCTGGCCTTGACGTAGGTGCCGATACCGCCGTTCCACAGCAGGTCGACCGGCGCCTGCAGCAGCGCGTGCAGCAGCTCGGTCGGCGTCAGGCGGTCGGCTTCGATGGCGAAGCGTTCCTTCATCTGCGGGCTGATGGCGATGCTCTTGGCGCTGCGCGGGAAGATCCCGCCGCCTTCGGACATGATGCTGGTGTCGTAGTCGCTCCAGGCCGAGCGCGGCAGGTCGAACAGGCGCTTGCGCTCGACGAAGCTGGTGGCTGGGTCCGGGTTCGGATCGATGAAGATATGCAGGTGGTTGAACGCCGCCACCAGTTGCAGCTTGTCGGACATCAGCAGGCCGTTGCCGAACACGTCGCCGGCCATGTCGCCGACACCGACCACGGTGATCGGGTCTTCCTGCACGTTGATGCCGCGCTCGCGGAAGTGGCGCTGCACGCCCACCCAGGCGCCACGGGCGGTAATGCCCATCTTCTTGTGGTCGTAGCCGGCCGAGCCGCCCGAGGCGAAGGCGTCGCCCAGCCAGAAGCCGTAGTCGATGGCGATGCCGTTGGCGATGTCGGAGAAGGTCGCGGTGCCTTTGTCCGCCGCCACCACCAGGTAGGGGTCGTCGTCATCGTGACGGACAACGTTCAATGGCGGTACCACGCCACCGTCCTTGAGGTTGTCGGTGATGTCGAGCAGGCCGGAGATGAAGATGCGGTAGCACGCCACGCCTTCGGCGGCAATCTCGTCGCGGCTGCCGCCCAGCGGCAGGCGGCGCGGCAGGAAGCCGCCCTTGGCGCCCACCGGTACGATCACCGAGTTCTTCACCTGCTGGGCCTTGACCAGGCCAAGCACTTCGGTGCGGAAGTCTTCTTCGCGGTCCGACCAGCGCAGGCCGCCGCGGGCGACGTTGCCGAAGCGCAGATGCACGCCCTCGACCCGTGGCGAATAGACGAAGATCTCGAACTTGGGCACCGGTTTCGGCAGTTCGGGGATCAGTTTCGGGTTGAACTTGAAGCTGAAGTACGACTTGTTCTGGCCGTTGGCGTCAGGCTGGTAGAAGTTGGTGCGCAAGGTCGCCTTGATCAGGTCCAGGTAGCGGCGCAGGATGCGGTCCTCGTTGAGCACCTGGACATCGTCCAGGGCGGTGAGGATCGCCTGCTCCAGGCGCTGCTGCTTGTCGTCCAGGTCGTCCTGGGTCAGCTTGCGCGCCAGGTAGAAGCGGGTCTTGAACAACCGGGTCAGTTCGCGGGCGATATCGGTGTGGTTGTTCAGGGTGCTGGCGATGTAGCCCAGGTCGAAGCCCAGGCGGATCTGCTTGAGGTAGCGGGCGTAGGCGCGCAGCAGCGCCACGTCGCGCCATGGCAGGCCGGCGGTCAGCACCAGGCGGTTGAAGGCGTCGTTCTCGGCGTCGCCCTTGACGATATGGACGAAAGCGTCCTGGAAGGTGTCGTTGAGCTGCTGGATATCAAGGTTCAGGCCTTCGCTGTAGGTGAAGGCGAAGTCGTGGATCCAGAACTCGCGGCCGCTGGCGTGACGCAGGCGGTAAGGGAACTCACCAAGCACGCGCAGGCCGAGGTTTTCCAGGATGGGCAGCACGTCCGACAGCGCCAAGGGTGTATCGGCGTGGTACAGCTTGCAGTGCAACTGGCGCTCGCCCAGCTGCGTGAGCGGCTGGTAGAAGCTCATGGCCAGCGGTTTGGTTTCCGACAGGTTGAGCACGTGCTGCATGTCGACCACTGCCGAATGCGCGGCGAAACGCTCGCGGTAGCCGGCCGGGAAGCCTTTGGGGAAGTCGGCGAGGATGTTGGTGCCGTGGGCTTCGCCAAAGTTCTCCACCACCAGCGTGGAGAAGTCGTCCTGCCACGAGCGGCAGGCCTGGATCACTTCGTTTTCCAGCTGCTGCAGGTCGATGTCGATGCGGTTCTTCGGGTCGACGCGCAGAATCAGTTGCACCCGGGCCAGTACCGACTCGGAGAAGAAGGTCCAGAACTCGCAGTCAGTGGCCTTCAGGCGCTCCATCAGCACGTGCTGGATCTTCTGCCGCACTTCGGTGGAGTAGATCTCGCGCGGCACATAGGCCAGGCAGTAGCAGAAGCGGCCGTACGGGTCCTTGCGCAGGAACACGCGGATCTTGTTGCGCTCCTGGATCTGCACGATCGACATCGCGGTGCTGAACAGCTCGTCGACCGGGGTCTGGAACAGGTCGTCGCGCGGCAACACCTCGAGCACCTGGGCCAGCTCCTTGCCCAGGTGGGCTTTCGGGTCGAAATGCGAACGACGCTCGACTTCGGCGACCTTGCCACGGATGTAGGGGATGGTATGCACGCTCTCGCCGTACACCGACGAGGTGTACAGGCCCATGAAACGGCATTCCTTGACGACGTTGCCGTCTTTGTCGATCTGGCGGATCGACACGTAGTCCGGGTAGGCCGGGCGGTGCACGCGGCTCGGTTGCGAGGCCTTGGCGAACGACAGCAGGCGCGGCTCGCGCAGGTAGGCGACGGCGTAGTCCTCGATGCGCAGGTCATCGGCGCCAAGGCCCGCCCGCAGCAGACGCGTCAGGCCGAGGAACGAGCCCTCGTCGTAGACCAGGTGGCCGCCGGTGGCGTCGGAGGCGACGGTGAATTCTTCATAGCCGAGGAAGGTGAAATGGTTGTCCAGCATCCACGACAGGAAGCTCTTCACCTCGGCCTTGTCGCTTTGCGCCGGGCCGAAGGCGTTCTGCTCCACCAGCTCCAGCAATTCGCGGATCTTGGCCTTCATCGGCTCGAAGTCGGCGACTACGCCGCGCACCTCGGCCAGCACCTGCTCCAGCTCTTGGGTCAGCGTGGTCAGTTCGGCGGCGTTGGCGCAGCGGTCGATTTCCAGGTACATCAGCGACTCGTGGCTGACGCCTTCGCCCTGGGTGCCTTTGGGCAGCAGTTCGACCAGTTCGCCCTTGCTGCCACGGCGCACGCTGAGCACGGTGGTCTGTAGCGTGTGGATGCTGTAGCCACGGCGGTTGAGCTCGGTGCGCACCGAGTCGACCAGGAATGGCAGGTCGTGGTGCAGCACCTCGACCACGGTATGCGTGGACTGCCAGCCGTGGCGTTCGTAATCAGGGTTGTAGACCCGCACCTGCGGATACTGGGGGTCGAAGCGCTCGATGATGCGCCAGGCGGACAGCGTGCAGCCGGCCAGGTCCGACAGCCTGCGCTGGGTGAGTTCGTCCAGAGAGATGATGCCGAAGAACTGTTCGGCGAACAGCGCCACTTGTGGCAGGGACTGTTCGCTGATGTGCTGCGCCAGGGCCGCCTGCAGTTGATGCTGGAAGTCGGCTTTGCTGGCTGCGGTGAAAAACGCCATCTGTGGTACTCCGCTTGGGCTTTGTTATAGGTGAAGCGTCGCGTGCGTCCGCCACGTACGGATCAACGATAGCCAACCCGCGGCAAGCCGGACGGTAAAACCAGGCGTTGGACATGAGCGTCATGTCCATCGACTGGGGAGCTTAACGACTGAACGGTCACCGCGGCTTGCAGCGCTGCGACATATTCGGTCAAGGGGCGGTAACTTTACGTTTATCGCAACGGCCAAGGCTGTCAGAATTCCCGTTCATTTCCATTGACCCGAGCCGCCTATGCAACTGAAAACCGCCCTGCTCTTCGCCACCCCCTGCGACGACGAGGAAGACAACATGGCGACCCTGTGCTGCCACAGCGACAAGGGCCAGATGTTCCTGCTGACCCGCTACCCGGACGAAGACACCGTCGACCTCACACTGGACGACGAGCCTTCGACGCTGGATGGGCTGAAGGTGACCCTGAGCGCGCAGCGGCTGCTGATCGAGGTGGCGCCGGGGGATCGCGATGCGCTCAAAGGAGATGAGTCGCTGGAAATCATCCTCACGTCTGCCGGCAGCGACCTGGAGGAAGTGGCGCTGACCTTGCGCAATATCCTCGACGGGACCGGGACGTTCGTGTCCGACATCTGAAGCCGCTCCCACAGCGTGGACTGCCTCCAGAACATTGACAGGCCACTATCGATACAGGCATTGTCTGACAACCTGACCAATAAGAAACCACTGTCCATGCTCGAGCTTCAGCGCCCCGACACCCTCGTCGAACGGGTCGTCAGCGCCATCCGCGGCGAAATCGATGCCGGCCGCCTGGCCGCCGAATCGCGCCTGCCCACCGAACAGCAACTGGCCGAACAGCTGAACGTCAGCCGCTCGGTGGTGCGCGAAGCCGTGGCGCAGCTCAAGGCCGACGGCGTGCTGATCGCCCGCCGCGGGCTCGGCTCGTACATCTCGCAGACACCCAGCGGCACCGTGTTCCGCTTCCCCGGCAGCCAGGGGCGCACGCCGGACCTGGTGCAGATGTTCGAGATGCGCCTGTGGATCGAGACCCAGGCCGCTGCCATCGCCGCCCGCCGCCGCGACGACGATGACCTCGCGCGCATGGCCGCCGCCCTGCAGACCATGGAAGACCCACGCAACGACTTCGCCACCGCCTCGGCCGCCGACGTGGCCTTCCACCGCGCCATCGCCGAAGCCAGCAAGAACGACTACTTCGTCGCCTTCCACGATTTCCTCGGCGGCCAGCTGGCCGCCGCGCGCCGTACTGCCTGGGAAAACTCCGCCACCCCATCGGTGGGGGGGGCGGCCGATGCCCTGCGCGAGCACCGGGTACTGTACCTGGCCATCGCCGACGGCGACCGGCTGGCGGCTGCGGCCTGCGCCGAAGCCCACCTGCGCGCCTCGGCCAAACGCCTGAAACTCGACCTCCCCGCCCTCGACTGACCCCGGAGAACCGCATCGCGACCTGGCGAGGTTTTCACGCGTACTAGTTAGTCTGACAACCTGATAAGCAGATCCACCGACAAGAACACCAAGGTAAACCTGCATGACCTACGACTACTGCATCATCGGCGGCGGCATCGTCGGCCTCGCCACCGCCATGGCCCTGCTCGAGCAACGCCCCGGCGCCTCGCTGCTGCTCCTTGAGAAAGAGGCCAGCCTCGGCCGCCACCAGACCGGCCACAACAGCGGCGTGATCCACGCCGGTATCTACTACGCCCCCGGCAGCCTCAAGGCCAACCTGTGCAAGCGCGGCGCCCAGGCCACCAAGGACTTCTGCAACGAGCACGACATCGCCTTCGAGGTATGCGGCAAGCTGCTGGTGGCTTCCAACGATCTGGAAGTGCAGCGCATGCAGGCGCTGTATGAGCGTTCGCAGCAGAATGGCTTGAAGGTCGAGCGCCTGGATGCCGGCGCACTGCGCGAGCGGGAGCCGAACATCGTCGGCAAGGGCGCGCTGTTCCTCGATGCCACCGGCATCGTCGATTACAAACAGGTGTGCGACGCCATGGCCAAGGTGATCCAGCGGGCCGGTGGCGAGCTGCGCCTGTCCACCACGGTGCGCGCCATCCAGGAGCATGCCGACCACGTAGCCGTCACCAGCGACAGCCATACCTGGCGCGCCCGCCAGCTAGTGGCCTGCGCCGGTTTGCAGTCCGACCGCCTGGCGCGCCTGGCCGGGGTCAGGATCGACCACCAGATCATCCCCTTCCGTGGCGAGTACTACCGCCTGCCGGCGAGCAAGAACCAGATCGTCAACCACCTGATCTACCCGATTCCCGACCCGGAGCTGCCGTTCCTCGGCGTGCACCTGACACGGATGATCGACGGCAGCGTCACCGTCGGCCCCAACGCGGTGCTGGGTTTCGGCCGGGAGAACTACCGAAAGTTCTCGGTGAACTGGCGCGATGTCGCCGAGTACGTGCGCTTCCCCGGTTTCTGGAAAACCCTGTGGAACAACCTGGGCTCCGGCACCACCGAGATGAAGAACTCGCTGTTCAAGCGCGGCTACCTGGAGCAGTGCCGCAAGTACTGCCCGTCGCTCGAGGTCGAGGACCTGCTGCCCTGCGAGGCCGGCATCCGCGCCCAGGCGGTGCTGCGCGACGGCGCCCTGGTGCACGATTTCCTGTTCGCCGAGACCCCGCGCATGGTCCATGTCTGCAATGCCCCATCGCCGGCCGCCACCTCGGCCATCCCCATCGGCCAAATGATCGCCGAGAAGATCCTCAAGGCCCGCTGAACATCCGCTGCACCCACAACTACAAAGACAATAAGGAAAACTACGATGTCGGTACACGAGGCGGCCCTGGCCGCGACCGAAACGCCCGAACAACAACGCAAGCGCCTGCGCAAGGTGGCGGCGGCGACCATCTTCGGCTCGATGCTGGAGTGGTACGACTTCTACCTCTACGCCACCATGGCAGCGATCGTCTTCTCGAAGATCTTCTTCGACCCGAGCAACCCGGCGGTGGCCTCGCTGCTGGCGTTCTCCACCTTCGCCATCGGCTTCATCGCCCGCCCCTTCGGCGGCGTGCTGTTCGGCTACCTGGGCGACCGTTTCGGGCGCAAGCAAGTACTGGTGATCACCTTCTGCATGATGGGCGTGTGCACCGCGCTGATCGGGTTGATCCCGGGTTACGCCACCATTGGCATCTGGGCGCCGATCCTGCTGGTGGTCATCCGCATCATCCAGGGCCTGGGCGCCGGCGCCGAACTGTCCGGCGCGGCGGTGACCTCCTACGAGCACGCCAGCGAAGGCAAGCGCGGCAGCCAGGGTGCCTGGCCGGCGCTGGGGCTGAACCTGGGCCTGCTGCTGTCGTCGCTGACCGTGTACCTGCTGACCATGAACGGCAACGAGTTCCTGCTCGCCGGTGGCTGGCGCATCCCGTTCATCGCCAGCATCGTCCTGGTGGCCGTGGGGCTGTGGGTGCGCAAGAGCATTCCCGAGACCCCGGACTTCAAGGAGCTGGACAAGGCCGACGACACGCCGCAGGTGTCGCCGCTCAAGCTGCTGTTCAGGAACGACCTCAAGGGCCTGGCCGTGGTGTTCTTCGTGGCCGTGGGCTATAACGCCCTGAGCTACATCTTCAAGACCTTCTCGTTGGCGTACCTGACCCAGTTCAAGGGCGTCGAGGCCCATGTCACCTCACTGTCGGTGACCCTGGCCAGCCTGGTGGCGATCTTCGCCGTGCCGTTCTTCGGCTGGCTGTGCGACAGGTGGAGCAGCAAGACCGTGTTGATGCTGGGCGGGGTGTTGTCGGCGCTGTTCGCGTTCCCGTTCCTGCAACTGCTGTCGACCGGCGAGCCGACGCTGATCTACGTGGCCATCGCCGTGGGCACCGGGATCCTGGCGCCGATGATGTTCGCCCCGCAGGGGTCGTTCCTCAGCCGGCAGTTCCCGACCCAGACACGTTCGTCCGGCTTCGGCACCGGGCGCGAGATCGGCACAGCCGTGGCCGGCGGCCTGGCGCCGCTGGGTGGTCTGGCACTGGTGGCCGGCTCGGCGACCCACTCCACCGATGGCGTGGCGTTGATCCTGGCGGTGGCCGGGGTGCTGGTGGTGGTGTTCGCGTGCTTTGACCAAGGGTGGCGGCATTCGAAGGCGAAGAACTGAGCCCCCGTTACAGACTCTCCGCTCCTACAGCAACGGCACAGTCCCTGTAGGAGCGGCTTCAGCCGCGATCACCCGCGAAGCGGGTGTCAGGCACCGCGCCGCTTGCATCGCGGCTGAAGCCGCTCCTACACAGGCCAGCTGCCCCCTCAGCATTCCCACACCCACCTCAGGGTTTCCCCCATGGCCGCACCGCCCCTGCCTTAGTATCATTTCGCCCTCACGGACCACCCGGGACCTCAACGTCCCCCGCCTAGGAAGGCCCTTTCACTTTGTCTGCTACACCCGCCGTTCCCGCGCCCAGCGAGCGCGAAATCCAGATCGCCATCGCTCCCCTCGACACTCTCCTCAGCGAAGACCTCGGCGCCGCCGCCGCTTCCGTCGACCACTGGCTGCGGGAAATCAGCTACGGCCTGGTCGACCTGCAACTGCTGCGCCAGGCCGCCGAAAGTGTGCCGCTGATGGCCAACGCCCTGTCCTGCATGGACGCGCTGATCGACATCCTCGAACTGGTCGAAAACCCTTCCCCCGACCCGCTGCTGTGGGTCAGCCTGGGCATCAACCTGATCGGTATCGTCCCCTATCCGCCTGGCCTATCCCGGGCCCGCACGGTGCTGCGCCCGGTGCTGCAGCTGACCCGCCAGACCCTGCGCCGCCGCCCCGGCGCGCACATCGGCGCGGTGATCCTGGAGATCATCGACGGCCACCTGCACGCCAATATCCGCGGTGCCCTGGAGCATTACGTGCGCGAGGCCCTGGCTCAGCTGCCGGCCATGCTCAGTGCCGCTGCCGACACCGCACGCCTGTTGTTTACTTCCTTGGCCAAGACCCTTGCCGCCGCCGCCCGTGGCAAGCTGGATGCCGCCAGCAGCCACCGCCTGGCCCGCGCGCAGATGGCCCAGGTGGCGCTGTACGACTCAGCCTTGGAGACCGACGCCTGGCGCCTGGCCCTGTCGGCCCTGGCCAACGCCACCGAGGGCAGCCTCAAGGACGGTTACAACAGCGTCGCCCGCCACTTCAAGGGCGAGCTGGACACTCTGCTCGGGCCACTGATCCGCACCCTCGAAGACCTGGCCAAGGTCGTGCCCCGGCGCCTGGAAGCGCTGGGCAGCGCTGGTATGGAAAACAGCATCGCCTGGCTGCTGACCCGCCTGCTCGAGACCGTGCTGGCCAACCCGCGCCGCCCGGGCATGGCCGTCGCCATCCGCCCCGGCGTTACTCATCAGGCCCGGCATGTTCATGCGGAAGGGCCGACCGAGGTGGTACGCAGCCAGGTCCGCGCCAACAAGCAGCCCAAGCCCGAGAAGAACGGCCCCTGCGCCTGCACCGGCTTCAGCATCGGCCATGTGCTCGGTGACGAGACGCTGGCCCACCAGGATTTCGCGCTGTCCGGGCCGTTCCCGGTCAACTGGACGCGGGTGTACAACTCGCGGCTGGCCAAGCTGGACGACGGCAGCCTCGGCGCCCGCTGGATCACCGAGTTCACCACCTGCCTCGATGTCGTGGACAAGGGCGTGGTGTTCCACGACAGCGACGGCCGCAGCCACGACTACCCGCTGCCCAAGGTCGGTAAGCCGCACTATGACCCGATCGAGTACCTCAGCCTGGTAGCACGTAACGCTGGAGATCCGCGCCGGTACAATGTCGCAATGCGAGAGATGCTTGCATATGCAAAGTGTCAGAAAATGCTGACAAAGTGAGAATGCGAAATGACAATGACTTTTAATTTTGATCACTGGCGCACACGATTGCACACATGTGAAAAATTCGAAAACGAGGGGGATGATGAGAAATTCCTGACTCTGCTAAGTGAAGCCGAAGAGCATATGAGCTACGAAGTAGCATTAGCGCTTCTTCAGACATTCTCTGACGCCGATGACTTCGGCATTCAGGAACGCACCCGAAATATACTTGAGGCAGCTGATCGCCGCATCTTCTACCCGGCTTTAATCGCAGCGCTTGATGGCATAATCAAACGAGCCCCAAATAAAGAATGGGCAACAACCTTAGTCGGCATTGAACTTGATTACGGCGACTTTGAACTACTACTTGAATATATAAAAAAATCACCAGACAACGAAAGAAAAATTGCAACTTCATTTATAAAATCGAAAGAATTTTCGTCTGAATACCCGGGCATCCTAAAGCATTTGACTAATTTGTAGTCAAGCTCAAATTAATTTTTTGGGAGGCGTTTTTTCTGGCTAGTTTCCTGTCTCGGAAATAAGCTGTTCACTTTTGGTGGCGCCTTGGCCGAACACCAAAGCCACTCGCCAAAAGATAACGCATTTCGAGACAGGACACTAGATGATGAAGCTCAAAACACTCGAATCCGTGCTTGCAGACATCGACAACCAACCGTGGGACTTCGCGCTTTACATGCCTCATGGAGCCCCTTGGAACAAGGATACACTTTGTGCCGCACTTGATCCCGATGACTTCGAAAACGAGCCGAACCCTGACAGGCCAAAATTCGCACTGGACAATGACCTGTATTATGCGCTCGGCATCGATATCATACAAAGCATTATCGAAAATGCCAAAGCACAACGACCACGGGCGAACGCTTTCGAATTAGCAGATGCATTTGTTTACTACTATGACAATGATACTTACATAGACTTATTCCAAAGCAATAAAGGATAACAAGATTTCACATCATATGCGCCGAACGAAGAGCAATCCTCGCTCGGCGCTTTTAGTCCAACAACCCTCCAAAAAACCACTATGAAATCGATTTGGGTTCTCACTGGATTAGAAAGCCTATTTCCATCAATAGTATTTTTCGCGCTAGCCGATGCAGAGAAACGGATAAAAACAACTCTCTGACTGGAGTACTAACCGAGTATCCCGCCGGGGAGTGGTGGGGCCTGGGCAGGCCCTTTCGCCAGTAAGGCTGGCTCCTACAGGTGAATCGCAGCCCCCTCTTAGGAGCCGGCTTGCCGGCGAACAGGGCCAGCCAGGGCCTAGTGCAGTACCTGCGGCTGCGCCGACATCTGCACCTGGATCAACGCCGATTCAAGCAACACGCGCAGCGATTCGACTTCGTGGATCGACACCATCATCAGGATCGTGGCCGGTGACCTGGGCTAGGGCGTGCACGGCCTGATAGGCCATGGTTGTTCGCCTTGTTTGTACGACGCGATATTTCGGCAGGCAACCATGGCCTGACAGGTGCGGCACGTTGCAACAGACTTAGGAGCGGATTCATCCGCGATGCGCCGCGCGGGCGGCGCACGATCTGAAGGGCGCTGCAAGGCTCTCGCCGAACACCCGCCAACCACTGCGCCCCTCCCAGACCACCCCCTCCCCTGCTTTACACGATTTTTGCAAACCTCCATTGGTCCCCGCCCCCCCGGATGGATTAAAGTATCAGCCCTTGCCCGGCAGTCGCTTCCACCCGTTTGCGCCGGCTCATTCCCAGGAACCGTCGACGATGGAACACCGTGAGGCGCTGATCGCGCTGCGCACCTTTCTCTCTTCCCAGATCCTCGGCCAGGAGAAACTGGTCGAGCGCCTGCTGATCGTGCTCCTGGCCGACGGCCACATGCTGGTCGAAGGCGCACCGGGCCTGGCCAAGACCAAGGCCATCAAAGAGCTCGCCGAGGGTATCGAGGCGCAGTTCCATCGCATCCAGTTCACCCCCGACCTGCTGCCCGCCGACATCACCGGCACCGAAATCTACCGCCCGGAAACCGGCAGCTTCGTGTTCCAGCAGGGGCCGATCTTCCACAACCTGGTGCTGGCCGACGAAATCAACCGTGCCCCCGCCAAAGTGCAGTCGGCGCTGCTCGAGGCCATGGCCGAGCGCCAGGTCAGCGTCGGGCGCAGCACCTACGAGCTGTCGCCGCTGTTCCTGGTGATGGCCACGCAGAACCCAATCGAGCAGGAAGGCACCTACCCGCTGCCCGAGGCCCAGCTCGACCGTTTCCTCATGCACGTGAAAATCGGCTTCCCTGACGCCGCAGTGGAACGGCGCATCCTCCTGCAAGCGCGGGGCGAGGCACTGGGTGGCGAGGTGAAGCCGGAGCGTCGGGTCAGCCAGCAGGCGATCTTCGCCGCGCGTAAGGAGATCCTCGGCCTGTACATGGCCGATGCGGTGGAGGAATACCTGGTGCAACTGGTGATGGCCACCCGCACCCCGGCCAAGTTCGACAGCGAACTGGCCGACTGGATCGCCTACGGCGCCAGCCCGCGCGGTTCGATCGCCCTGGATCGCTGCGCGCGCGCCCACGCCTGGCTGGCCGGGCGCGACTTCGTCAGCCCCGAGGATATCCAGGCGGTGCTGTTCGACGTGCTGCGCCACCGCATCATCCTCTCGTTCGAGGCCGAGGCCGCAGGGGTCGACCAGGACCGGGTGGTCCAGCGCATCCTCGACGTCGTGGCCGTCGCCTGACCGACATGCCCATCACACACCTGGCCGAGCACGGCATCCGCATCGGCCTGTCCGAGCTGATCGACATGCGTCACCGCGTGCGCGAGATCCAGCTGTTCTCCCGCCCCGGCCAGCGCAGCCCGCTGGTGGGCCTGCACCACTCCAAGCTGCGCGGGCGCGGGGTGGACTTCGACCAGGTGCGGGTCTACCAGGCCGGCGACGATGTGCGCAACATCGACTGGCGCGTCACCGCGCGCACCCAGGAACCCCACACCAAGCTATTCCACGAAGAACGCGAGCGGCCGATCTTCATCATGGTCGAGCAGAGCCAGCGGCTGTTCTTCGGTTCGGGGCTGCTGTTCAAGTCGGTGCTCGCGGCCCAGGCCGCAGCGCTGTTCGGCTGGGCCGCGCTGGGCCACAACGATCGCATCGGCGGCCTGGTGTTCGGCGACAACGAGCACCACGAGGTCAAGCCGCGGCGCAGCAAGCAGAGCCTGCTGCAGTTGCTCAACCGCCTGGCCAAGGTCAACCAGGGGCTGCACACCGAAGCGGTGCCGCACCCCGACAGCCTCGGCCTGGCCCTGCGCCGGGCGCGGGAGGTGCTGCGCCCGGGCAGCCTGGCCATCGTCATCTGCGATGAGCGCGCCCTCAGTGCCAGCGTCGAGCAGCACCTGGCGATGCTGTCGCGCCATTGCGACGTGCTGCTGATGCCGGTCAGCGACCCGCTCGACCACGCCCTGCCCGCCGCCGGCCTGCTGCGCTTCGCCCAGCGCAGCGCGCAACTGGAACTCGACACCCTGGACGCCAACCTGCGCCAGGCCTACCGTCAGCAGGCAGAGGCGCGCATCGAGCGCTGGGAGCTGCTGGCGCAGAAGCTGCGCGTGGTGCTGATGCCGCTGAGCACCCAGAGCGAGATGATCGAGCAACTGCGCGAGTACCTGAACGCCCAGCGCCCGGGGAACACCAAATGAGCCCGCTGGATCAGTTGCAACCGCTGGTCGCTCCGCCCGCCATCGGCCTCTGGCCCCCGGCGCCCGGCTGGTGGCTGCTGCTCGCCCTGCTGCCGCTGCTGGCGTGGGGAGCATGGCGCCTGCGCCGCTGGCGCCCAGGCAAGCGCAAAATGGTGCGGGCCGAGCAACCGCTGGACCCGCTGCGCATCGAAGCCCTCGCCGAGCTGGCGCGCCTGCCGCGCCCCTACGACGGCGCCCCGGCCGGCGCCTGGTTGCAGCAGATCAACGCCCTGCTCAAGCGCCTGTGCCGCATCCACTACCCCGGCGCCAACAGCCATACGCTGAACGGCCGCCAGTGGCTGGCGTTTCTCGACAACCGCTGCCCGGCTGCCGGCCTGACCCGTTGGATGGTACTGGTCGAAGGCGCCTACAAACCCGAGTGCAAGCTCGACGACAAGGCCATCGCCGGGCTCGCCCAGGCGGTCGAAACCTGGATCCGCAAGCATGTTTGAACTGGCCTGGCCGTGGATCTTCGCGCTGCTGCCGCTACCCTGGCTGATGCGCCTGCTGCTGCCGGCCGCCGACAGCGGCGAACCGGTGCTCAAGGTGGGCTTCCTCGACGAGCTCGAAGGCTTGGCCGGGCGCCGCGCGCGCCTGAACCTGCCGACCTGGCGCCAGCAGGCGCCGTTCGCACTGATCTGGTTGCTCCTGCTGCTGGCCGCCGCCCGCCCGCAATGGCTGGGCGACCCGGTGCCGGTGTCG
Organism: Pseudomonas entomophila; assembly: GCF_023277925.1. Taxonomy (NCBI): domain Bacteria; kingdom Pseudomonadati; phylum Pseudomonadota; class Gammaproteobacteria; order Pseudomonadales; family Pseudomonadaceae; genus Pseudomonas; species Pseudomonas entomophila. The sequence continues at coordinate 470,544 of NZ_CP063832.1, read as the reverse complement.
GCCAGCGGCCGCGACCTGCTGGTGGCGGTGGATGTGTCCGGCTCCATGGACTTCCCCGACATGCAGTGGCAGGGCGACGAAATCAGCCGCCTGGACCTGGTCAAGGCGCTGATGGGCGACTTCCTGCAGGACCGCCAGGGCGACCGGGTCGGGCTGATCCTGTTCGGCAGCCAGGCCTACCTGCAGGCGCCGCTGACCTTCGACCGGCGCACCGTACGCACCTTCCTCGACGAGGCGCAGATCGGCATCGCCGGCAAGAACACCGCCATCGGCGACGCCATTGGCCTGGCGGTCAAGCGCCTGCGCCAGCGCCCGGCGCAGAGCCGGGTGCTGATCCTGATCACCGACGGCGCCAACAACGGCGGGCAGATCCACCCGTTGACCGCCGCGCGCCTGGCCGCCCAGGAAGGCGTGCGCATCTACACCATCGGCATCGGCGCCAACCCCGAGGCCAGCGGCACCCCCGGCCTGCTCGGGCTGAACCCGAGCCTCGACCTGGACGAAGCCTCGCTCAAGGAGATCGCCGGCATCACCCACGGCACCTACTTCCGCGCCCATGACGGCGCCGAGCTCAACGCCATCGGCGACACCCTCGACCAGCTGGAACCGGTGGCTCAGCAGCCCACCCAGGCGCGTACCGCCACCGAACTGTACGCCTGGCCCCTGGGGCTGGCACTGCTGCTCAGCGTGCTGCTGGTGGTGGCGGTGCAATGGCCCGACAACCTGCTGCTGCGCCAGTTGCGCAAACCCAGCTTCCTGCAGCCCCACCCGGAATGGCGCCAGCGCCTGAAGCGCCTGCGCCTGAGGAGGCGGCGATGATCGACCTCTGGCCGCAATGGCTGCGCCCGCTGTGGCTGCTGGTGCTCCCGCTGCTCGGCTGGCTGCTGTTCAAGCTCTGGCACCGGCGCAAACGCGCCGGGCGCTGGCAGATGATCCTGCCGCCGCAATTTCACGCCGTGTTGCTCGGCGGCGGCAGCGGCAGCACCAGCAAGCTGCCGTGGATCGCCCTGGGCCTGGCTTGGCTGCTGATCGTGTTGGCCCTGCTCGGACCAAGCTGGCAGCGCCTGGAAGAAACCCGCCAGCGCCCGGCCGACCCGCTGGTGATCCTGCTCGAACTGACCCCGCAGATGCTTGCCGAGGACAGCGCGCCCAACCGCCTGGAGCAGGCCCGGCGCAAGATCCTCGACCTGCTCGAGCACCGCCAGGACAGCCAGACCGCGCTGATCGTCTACGCCGGCTCCGCCCACACCCTGGTGCCACTGTCCGACGACCTGAGCACCACGCGCAACCTGCTGGAGGCGATCGACCCTTCGATCATGCCGCAGCCCGGCCAACGCGCCGAGCTGGCCGTGCAGAAGGGCCTGGCGCTGCTGGCCCAGAGCGGCCTGGGCCAGGGCCGGCTGCTGCTGGTCGGCTCCTCCCTGAGCAACCCCGAGCGCGAAGGCATCCTCCAGGTCCTCGGGCGCCAAGGCCCGAGCCTGCTGATGCTTGGCGTGGGCAGCGCCGAAGGTGCGCCGGTACGCCAGGCCAACGGCGAATACCTCAAGGATGACCAGGGCGGCATCCTCCTGCCGCGCCTGGACAGCGCCTCGCTCAAGGGCTTCATCAACGGTACCGGCGGGCGCTATCGCCACGCGCGCATCGACGACCTCGACCTGCGCGGCCTGGGCCTGTTCGACAACCCGCGGCTGCTGCGCAACGACGGCCAGACCGTGCAACTGGACAGCTGGGCCGACCAGGGCTATTGGCTGCTCCTGCCACTGTTGCTGCTCGCCGCCTGCGCCGGCCGCCGCGGCTGGCTGTTCTGCCTGCCGCTGTTGCTGGCCCTGCCGCAACCAAGCCAGGCGTTCGAGTTCAACGACCTGTGGCTGCGCCCCGACCAACAGGGCCAGCACCTGCTGCAGCGCCAGCAACCCGCCGAGGCCGCCCGTCATTTCGAGGATTCGCAATGGCGCGGCATGGCCCTGTACCAGGCGGGTGACTTCGAGGGCGCCGCCGCCGCGTTCGCCCAGGGCAACACAGCCGCCGCCCACTACAATCGAGGCAATGCCCTCGCCCGCGCCGGTGAACTCGAAGCGGCGCTGGACGCCTACGAACAGGCGCTCGAACGCCAGCCCGACTTCAAGCCGGCCCTGGATAACCAGGCGCTGGTCCAGCAACTGTTGCAGCAACAACAAGCCAAAGCCGAGGAACAACCGGCCAACACCGATGATCAAGGCCCCCCGGACGCCGACAGCGAAGGCAACAGCAGTTCCATCAGCAGCCCGGCACAGGGCACGCCGGGCAGCGACGAGCAAGCCCAGCAGTCCGGTGAGAACAACAGCAACACCCAGGCGTCCCCCGCCACGGCCGGTGGCGACGACGACAGCATCACGCAGCCGCCCCAACGGCCGCAGTCCAGCACCCTCGACGCCGAACAGCGCCAGGCCCTGGAACAATGGCTGCGGGAGATCCCCGACAACCCGGCGGAGCTGCTGCGGCGCAAATTCTGGTACGAACAGCAATTGCATCAGGAAACCACACGATGAGTCGCTTCGGCGTCCTTCTCGCAAGCCTGCTCTGGAGCCTCCTGGCCCAGGCCGCCCCCATGTTGCAAGCCAGCGTCGATCGCTCGCGCCTGGAGGCCGGCGAAACCTTCGAGCTGACCCTCGAAAGCCAGGACGTCACCCAGTTCGGCAAACCCGACCTGCACGCCCTGGACGCCGACTTCGAGGTGCGCGGCACTCGCCAGCTCAACAGCCTGCACAGCCTCGACGGCGAGACCCGCGCCAGCACGCGCTGGATCATTACCCTGTTGCCAAGACGCAGCGGCAGCCTACGCATTCCTGAACTGCAACTAGGCCAGTCGTACAGCCAGCCCATCGACCTACAGGTGCAGCAGGCCGACAGCCAGCGCCCGGATGTGGCCTCGCAGGTATTCGTCGAAGCGACCCTGGACAGCGACACCGTCTACGTCCAGGCCCAGGCCGTGCTGACCCTGCGCATCTACCATTCGGTGGCGCTGTACGACGACAGCAGCCTCAGCCCGTTGCAGCTGGACAACGCCAAGGTCGAGCCACTGGGCGAGTCGCGCACCTACGAGAAAGAAATCAACGGCGTGCGCCACGGCGTCATCGAAACCCGCTACGCGATCTACCCGCAGCAAAGCGGCATCGTCGAGATCCCGCCACTGAGCTTCACCGCTACCGCGGCCGACAACGGCGAGCAGCCGGCCGGTACGCCGCGGGTGGGGCGCCAGGTCCAGGTCAGCTCGCTGCCGATGCATCTGACGGTCAAGCCGATCCCCGCCAGCTACCCAAGCGACCGCCCCTGGCTACCGGCGCGCAGCCTGACCCTGGAAGAGCACTGGAACCCGGACCCGGCCAGCCAACCCACGCAGATCGGCGACTCGCTGACCCGCAACATCACCCTGCGCGCCGAGGGGCTGTCGAGCACGCAACTGCCACCGCTGCCGGCCACCGAGACCGTCGGCCTGCGCCGCTACCCGGACCAGCCGCTGCTGCGCAACGAAATCGACGAACGCGGCATGGTCGCCAATCGCGAGGAGCGCGAGGCCCTGGTCCCGACTCACAGTGGTCAGCTGGCCCTGCCGGCGCTGGAAGTCACCTGGTGGAACACCCGCGAGGACCACCTGGAGCACAGCAGCCTGCCGGCACGCACCCTGGAGGTGCAGGACAACCCGGCGCTGAGCGCCGACACGCCGGTCAGCGACAGCAGTGGTCGCACGGCCCTGCTTTGGCCGTGGCAGCTGGCCACGCTGGTCCTGGCCCTGACCACCCTGCTCGGCTTTGCCCTGTGGTGGCGGGCCCGCTCGCAACCGGCGGTGCTGCGTGCCGCGCAGGCCGGCCCCAGCCCGCGCACCCTGCTCGACGACCTCAAGCGCGCCTGCCAGGCCAACGACCCCCAGGCCACGCGCCAGGCCCTGGACGCCTGGGCGCGCCAGCAGCCGCAAACCCTGGCCGAGATGGCGGCGCGGTTCGTGCCGTTGTCGGATGCGCTGGATGGTTTGAACGGGGCGTTGTACAGCGAGAGCGGCCAGTATTGGCACGGGGATGAACTGTGGCGGGCGATCGGGACCATTCCGCCCGCCGAGCAGGTACAGGCACCGTCGGCAGAGAGCGGCAACCTGCCACCGCTGTATCCGAAGTAGGCCGTGTGACCTGCCCCGGCCTCGTCATTGGCTGCCGACGACGCGGCCGGGACGCGAGCGACCCGACGGTATTACTTCTCGAACGGGTTCCAACCTTGCAGGCCTTTCACCTCTTTGAGGTAGTAGGCATAGTTGGTCACTGTGGCCCACAGCGCCGCCAGGCCGCAGTTCACGCCCGTGTCCACGGCCCGGGGCAATTCTGTCCCGGTAAACCCTTCATAGAAGCCCAGCACCAGGCCCACGGCCAGAGAGATCCCCAGCAGCGCCAGGTTTTTCTTCCACAGGCCGAGGACGAACAGGTAGATCGGGCCGAAGAAGAACGCGATAAAGTTCATGTTGATCAGCAGGCGCTTGCCCATCGGCAAGGCCTTGAACGCCGCCTTGAACGTTGGGCTCAGCGGGCCGCCGTGCTGGGCGAAGAAGGCGAAGCGCTCCTGCCACTTCGGCTTGTAGCGGGTCAGGTCGGCTTGGGTCTGGGGAATACTTTCCATAATCGTTCCTTAAGGACTTTCAGTAGGGCTATCAGCCGAGTACCGCGTGGCGGCAGCGTCCCTGCCGCCATTCACGTGGAAGATGAAGCGCTTTTCCGTCGCCCACGCGCAGGCCTCGAACGACAAGGTCCGGGACGGCAATGGCGAATTGGCGGAAGGAAGGGACTGCGAGGGCTTCATAAAACATCCTTGTTTCAAAATATTTAAACACTCGGGTAAAAACCGGACAAGCCAAGCGTGGGGAGACCGATCCAAAGGCGCGAGTTGGGTTACCATAGCCGCCCTTCCGAGAGCCCATTCAGGCCGCCCGACTCGACAACCTACAGGTCACCCATGCGTCTGTTTCACACCTCCGACTGGCACCTGGGCCAGAGCCTGCACGGCCAGGAACGCGACTTCGAACACGCCTGCTTCCTCGACTGGCTGCTCGGCCAACTGCGCCTGCGCCAGCCCGACGCGCTGCTGATCGCCGGCGACATCTTCGACACCGTCAACCCGCCGGTCAAAGCCCAGGAACGGCTGTACGACTTCATCGTCCAGGCCCATGAGCAACAGCCCAAGCTGGATATCGTGATGATTGCCGGCAACCATGACTCCGGCTCGCGCATCGAGCTGCCCGCGCCGCTGATGCGGCGCCTGCGCACCCACGCCCTGGGCCGGGTGCACTGGCTCGACGATGGCCAGCTGGACACCGAACGCCTGCTGATCCCGCTGACCAACGCCCGCGGCAAGGTCGGCGCCTGGTGCCTGGCCCTGCCGTTCCTGCGCCCCGCCGAAGTCACCGGTCCCGCGTTGGGTGATGATTACCTGCAAGGCATCACCCAGGTGCACGAACAACTGATCGCCGCCGCTCAGGCGAAACGTAAGAAGGACCAGGCGTTGGTCGCCATCAGCCACGCGCATATGGCCGGCGGCAGCATCTCGGAAGACTCCGAGCGCAGCCTGATCATCGGCAACGCCGAAGCCCTGCCGGCACGCCTGTTCGACAAGGCCATCAGCTATGTCGCCCTCGGCCACCTGCACAAGCCGCAGCGGGTCAACCGCGAGGAGCGCATCCGCTACAGCGGCGCGCCGATCCCGCTGTCGTTCGCCGAGATCAACTATCCGCACCAGGTGCTCGAGGTGGAGCTGGACGGCAGCGAACTGGTCAGTGTCGAGGCCCGCCCGGTGCCTCGCGCCGTGGCGCTGCGACGGCTCGGCCCGGCCCCCTTGAGTGAACTGCTGGAACAACTGGCCGACCTGCCGGTGATCGACCTGCTCGAAGACCCTAACCGCCAGCCCTGGCTGGAGGTGCGCGTGCGCCTGGACGAGCCGCAACCAGACCTGCGCCAGCAGATCGAGGGCGCCCTGCAGGGCAAGGCCGTGCGCCTGGTGCGCATCAGCGCCGAATACGCCGGCAGCGGCCGTGATGAAGATGACCAGCAGGCCTTCGTCGAACTGGCCCAGATGACCCCGCAAGACCTGTTCGGCCGCGCCTGGGAGCAGGCCTACGGCAGCACCGCCGACGAACAGGCCCTGGCCGATTTCGCCGAACTGCTGCAAGACGTCCTGCACGAGGAGGAGCAGCCATGAAGATTCTCGCCATCCGCCTGAAGAACCTGGCATCGCTGGCCGGCCCGGTCGAAATCGACTTCACCGCCGAGCCCCTGGCCAGTGCCGGCCTGTTCGCCATCACCGGCCCTACCGGCGCCGGCAAAAGCACCCTGCTCGACGCCCTGTGCCTGGCGTTGTTCGGTACCGTGCCACGGCTCAATGACATCGCCCGGGAAGCCAAGGTGCCCGACGCCGATGGCGAAATCCTGACCGGCGATGTGCGCAACCTGCTGCGCCGAGGCACCGGCAGCGGCTTTGCCGAAGTCGACTTCGTCGGCATCGATGGCCGCTGCTACCGCGCCCGCTGGGAAGCCAACCGCGCCCGCGAGAAAGCCACCGGCAAGCTGCAGAACAGCCGCCAGAGCCTCTATGACCTGGACAGCGAACAGTTGCTGGGCAGCGGCAAGAACGAATACAAGCAACTGGTCGAGGCGCGCCTGGGCCTGAACTTCGAACAGTTCACCCGCGCGGTGATGCTGGCCCAGAGCGAGTTCGGCGCGTTCCTCAAAGCGGATGACAAGGAACGCAGCGAACTGCTGGAAAAGCTCACCAACACTGCGATCTACACCCGCCTCGGCCAACGCGCATTCAGCAAGGCCCGGGAATCCGGCGAAGTGCATAACGACCTGAAGAAGCAGGCCGAGCACCTGCTACCAATGGAAGGTGAAGCCCGCGCCACCCTCGACCAGCAGCTGGAGCAATCCCTGCAACAGTTCAAGGCTGACCAGGCACGCCAGCGCCAGCTGGAGCAACAACGTACCTGGCTCGACGAGCAGCGCCGCTTGCAGGCCCAGCACACCGAGGCCGGCGACGCGCTGCTGGCCGCCGAACACAACTGGCAGCAGCTGGCCGAACAGCGCCTGGACCTGCAACGCCTGGAGCGCCTGGCCCCGCAGCGTCACCAGTTCCACCGCCAACAGGCCCTCGCCGCGCAACTGGCGCCCCTGCTGACGGCGATCGATCAGCAGCAGCACCAGCAAGCCGAACTGCAGGCCCGCGCCAGCGAGCTGGAGCAGGCACTGCAATCGGCCCGCCAGGCCCTGGCCCAACACCAGGCCCAGCACGGCGAAAACGCCCCGCGCCTGCGCCAAGCCTTTACCGCCCAGGGCGACCTGGCTCGCCTCGACAAGGAGCTGGCCGAGCAACGTGATGCCTGTCAGCACGCCGAACAGGCCGTGGGTGAAAGCCAGCAACACCTGCAACAGCTTGAAGGGAATCAGCTGCGCAGCCAGCAGCAACTGGCGCAGATCGACGCCGCCCTCGCCGCAAGCCAACACCTGGGTAGCCTCGCCGACGCCTGGCAGGCCTACCTGCCGCAGTTGAAGCAGGTGATGCTGATCGGCGGACGCCTGACCAAAGGCCGTGAAGAACTGCCCGGCCTGCAAGCGCTGGCCAGCCAGGCCAACGCCCAGTTGCAAACCCAGCGCGACGCGTTCGAACTGCTGTTCCATGAAGCCGGGGCCGAGCCCCAGGCGCTGGCCGAGCAGATCGACCTGCTCGGTGGCATGCTCCAGGAAAACCGCAAGCAGCAACGTACCGTCGAGGAAGTCGCGCGCCTGCACGGGCGCGAACTGGAACTACGCCAAGGCATCGCCGCGTTGCGTGAGCGCCAGCAGCAAGCCATGCAGCAGCGCCAGCAACTGATCACCGAAGGCACCACCGCCAAGGCCGAACTGGAAGCGGCCGAACAGGCCCTGACCCTCACCCGCCAGTTGCTGGAGCGCCAACGCCTGGCACGCAACACCAGCGTCGAGGAACTGCGCGCCCAATTGCGCGATGGCGAACCGTGCCCGGTCTGCGGCAGCGCCGAGCACCCGTTCCACCAGCCCGAAGCCTTGTTGCACAGCCTTGGCCGCCATGATCAGGCCGAAGAGGACGCCGCGCAGACGCGCGTTGAACAGTTGGGCGCCACGCTGGTGGAGCTACGCACCCAGCTGGGCGTGATCAACGCCCAGCTCAAGGACTACCAGCAGCAACAGGTCCAGTTCGCCGAACAACTGCAACCCGTGGTCGAGCAGGTCCAGGCCCACGCCCTGTGGCCCGCCCTCGCCCCGCAGGATGACAAGGCCCGCAGCGCCTGGCTCGATGGCCAGTTGCGTCGCCTGGACGAAGAGATCAGCCGCGACGAGAAACGCCAGGGTGCCTTGCTCGCCCTGCAAAAGGACGCGGCGCGCCTCAACCAGCAGTTGCAGGCAGCCAGTGACGCCCAGCAGCAAGCACAGCGCCACCTCGAGCAGCAGCACCAGGCCCTGGCCAGCGACGAGCAGCAGCTCGAGCAAGGGCTTAACGACCTCGCCAGCGTGCTACCCCAGGACATCCTCCAGGCCCTGCGCGACGACCCGGCCAATGCTTTCCTCGGCCTGGACCAGCAGATCGCCCTGCGCCGGCAACAGCTCGACCAGCGCAAGGACGAGCAGGAAGAACAGCAGGCTCGCCAGGGCCAGCTGGACAAGCTGCGCGATCAGCAGCAGAACCGTCAGCACAGCCTGCAACAGCTGCAACACAAGCTCACAGCCCTGGGCGAACAGCACCAGCAGGCACGCACCACGCTGGGCGAGCTGCTTGGCGAGCAACCCACTGCCGAAGCCTGGCAGCAGCACATGGACACGCAGCTGGAGCAGGCCCGTGCCGTCGAAGCAGACACCGCGCAGCGCCTCCAGGCGCTGCGCACCCAGGCCCTGGAATTGGCCGGTGAATTGAAGGCCAACCACCAGCGCCAGCAAGCACTGGAGCAAGAGCACCAGCACCTGCAGGGTGAGATCGCCCAATGGCGCAGCGAGCACCCCGAGCTCGACGACGCAGGCCTCGATCGCCTGCTGGCCATCGACGACGCTCAACTGGGCGAGCTGCGCCAGCGCTTGCAAGCCGCGGAAAAAGCCATCGAGCAAGGCCGTGTGCTGTTGCAGGAACGTGAACAACGCCTGCAGCAGCACGCCACCCAAGCACAGGCCGACATGCCGGTTGAAACGCTGGAGCAGACGTTCGCCGAGCTCCAGCAGCAACTGGCGGCCCAGGAACAACACTGCGCCGAACTGCGCGCCCGGCAGGCCGACGACCAACGCCGACAACAAGCGCACCAGGCTCTTACCGAGCAGATCGACCAGGCCTATCGCCACTGGCAACGCTGGGCACGCCTGAACGCACTGATCGGCTCAGCCTCGGGCGATGTGTTCCGCAAGATCGCTCAGGGCTACAACCTCGACCTGCTGCTGCACCACGCCAACAGCCAGCTGCGCCAGCTGGCGAAACGTTATCGCCTCAAGCGCGGCGGCAGCGCCCTGGGCCTGCTGGTACTGGACACCGAAATGGGCGACGAGCTGCGCTCGGTGCACTCGCTGTCGGGCGGTGAAACCTTCCTGGTCTCGCTCGCCCTGGCCCTGGGCCTGGCGTCGATGGCTTCCAGCACCCTGCGCATCGAGTCGCTGTTCATCGACGAAGGCTTCGGCAGCCTCGACCCCGAGTCGCTGCAACTGGCCATGGACGCTCTCGACGGCTTGCAGGCCCAGGGGCGTAAAGTGGCGGTGATCTCCCACGTACAGGAGATGCACGAGCGCATCCCGGTGCAGATCCAGGTGCGCCGCCAGGGCAACGGCCTGAGCGACGTGGAAGTGTGCGGGTGATCCTCTACTCGTTTCGCCGCTGCCCCTGGGCCATGCGTGCGCGCCTGGCCCTGCGCTATGCCGGGTGCAATGTGCAGGTCCATGAAGTGAAGATGAAAGAGAAGCCCCCCGAACTGCTGGCGCTGTCGCCCAAGGGCACAGTGCCGGTGCTCGACACCGGGGATGGCGTGCTGGAGGAAAGCCTGGACATCATGCGCTGGGCACTCGACCAGCACGACCCGGAGGACTGGCGCCTGCAGGCCGATCCTGCGGCGGCGCGCCAGGCCGATACCCTGATCGCACGCAACGACAGCACGTTCAAGGCGCAGGTGAACTTGTACAAATATGCCGAGCGCTACCCCGAACACACACGGGCGCATTACCGGCAGCAGGCTGAACCGTGGCTGGCGGAGCTCGAGGCGCTGCTCAATGGTCGATCGTACCTGTTCGCCGACCACCCAAGCCTGGCCGATGCCGCCTTGTTGCCCTTGGTGCGCCAGTTTGCCGGGGTCGAACCCGAGTGGTTCGCCGAGGCGGCTTATCCGCGGCTGCGGAGCTGGTTGCAGGGCTGGCTGGCGTCGGCGCTGTTCAAGGCCGTGATGGCCAAGTGAGACAGCTTGCTGCTCAAAGCGCCAGGATGGGCGCGGACATCAACAACAGCACTACCGCCGTGATACGCCACATCATGATCTGCCCCTTTGGCGAGTCAAAAATACAGCGTCAAATTAAATCACATGGCTTTGTGCTATTACCAATGCCTTTACACATTCAATTGGAGTGTTTGCTCAGGGCGGCGTGGAAGTGCGCGCTCTGTTGCAGGTACTTCTGGGTGTAGCTGTGGGTGCTCGACACCTTGCCACTCGACTCCACCTGGGCGTGGGCTGGCAATACGACAGAAGCGGAAATGGCGGAGGCGGCAATGACCGGGAAGAGATTGAAGTTCATGGGGCGGTCCTCGACATCAGGTGGTTTGACAGTGGCCCGTCGGGGCCTTGGGTCAAAACTTACGCCGATGGGCTCGCCCACAGAAATTCATTGCGGCAGTAGCGACTATCACGGTCATCGATAATTGGAAGGTGCAGCGCTGGCGGCCTCTGTAGGAGCTTTAGCCGCGCACACCGGCGAAGCCGGTGCCTGACACCGCGTCGATTGCTTCGCGGCTGAAGCCGCTCCTACAGGAATTTGAGGTCCGAGGGTGCTGGCTGGGCAAACTTCTGCACGGTGTCGCCGAGCTTGCCGCTACGCGGATCCCGGTGCATGACGACAATCTGGTTGCTCTTCTGGTTGGCCACCAGCAAGAAGTTGCCGCTGGGGTCCAGGGCGAACTCACGAGGATGGTCGCCCTCCACCGAACGCCGCTGCAACACGCTGAGCTGACCATCGTCCTTGCCCACGGCATACACCACGATCTCATTGGCCGTACCGCGATTGCTCACATAGAGGAAACGGCCATCGGCCGACAGGTGCAAGCCGCCAGCGGCCTTGGCCGCAACGTCCTTGAGCTCGGTCAGCGGCAGGCGCTGGCGTTCGACCAAGGCGCCGTCCTGTACATCGAACACCACCACTTCGGCGCTCATCTCCAGAGTCAGATAGGCATGCCGCCCCTTGGCGTCGAACAGCAAGTGCCGAGGCCCGCTGCCGGGTGGCAGGCTGACCGAGGCCGGGATCGCCGGGCTCAGCGGATGCTCGGTGCTGGCGCCATCGTAGCGGTAGATGAATACCTTGTCCGCGCCCAGGTCGCAGGCGTAGAGGTGACGCCCATCGGGTGACGGCACCAGAGAATGCACATGGGCACCGGCCTGGCGCTCGGGGTTCACGCCACTGGGCTTGTGCCGTTCCTGCTGCACTGCCGGCTTGAGCTTGCCGTCCTTCGCCACCGGGATCACCACCAGGCTGCCACCCGGGTCGGGGGCGACGGCGTAATTGGCGACGAACAGGTAGCGCTGGTCGTGACTTAGGCTGGCGTGGGTCGGCTCGTCGCCCTGGCTGGGCACCTGGTTCAGCGGCTTGATCTCGCCTTTCTTGCTCAGCGAGAAGCTGCTGGCATGGCCCTGCGGCGTTTCGTTGACCGCGAACAGCAGGCGCTGGTCGGCTGACAGCACCAACCATGAGGGGCTGACGCTCTTGACCACTTGCTGTGGCTGAGTGGCGATCTGGCCAGCGCGCTCATCGAAATCGTAGCGATAGATTCCCTGGCTGCCGCCATCGGTATAGCTGCCCACCAACAAAGTCGCTGCATGGGCGTCGATCATCAGGGTCATCAGGCTAGCGGTCAGCAGGCGCGTCCATTTCCAGTTCATCGTCTTCTTCATCCGGGGCGCGAAAGGCACTCATACAGACTAGACGATGCTCGCCGTCGGCACTGCTCAGGGTCCAGTCATCACCCGCGCCCATGGCGGCAGCGACCTGGTCGGGGGTGAAAGCCCAGCGGCGCAACTGGCGGCCGTCCATGCATTCGATGGTCAGGCCGGTTTCGTCGAAGGTGAAGTCGAAAGCGTGCAGGCCGTCGATCAGGAGCATGTCACAGGATTCGAGGGCAGTGGCGAGGGTCATGGGGGCACCTGGGGAACAAAAGGTGGCCATTATAGCCGGGTTCGCCGGCAAGCCGGCCCCTACAATGACCCGTAGGAGCCGACCGCAAACCTTCAATGGGCGAAGATCGAGCCGCCCTCCTTGCCCGCCAGCTTGCCCGGCTTGATCAGGAACCGTGCCAGCGCCGGCAGCAGCCACAAGGCGCCGAACATGTTCCACAGCAACATGAAGGTCAGCATCAGGCCCATGTCGGCCTGGAACTTGATGGCCGAGAAGATCCAGGTGCACACGCCGATGGCCAGGCACAGGCCGGTGAACAGTACCGCCTTGCCGGTGGAGCGCAGGGTCTCGTAGTAGGCCTCCTGCAACGGCAGGCCGGCACGCAGGAAGCTTTCCAGGCGGCTGTAGATGTAGATGCCGTAGTCCACGCCGATGCCCACGCCCAGCGCCACCACCGGCAAGGTGGCGACCTTGACGCCGATGCCCATGAACGCCATCAGTGCGTTGCCCAGCACCGAAGTCAGCACCAGCGGCAGGACGATGCACAAGGTCGCGGCGAAGGAGCGGAAAGTGATCATGCACATCACCGCCACGCAGATGTAGACAAGGATGAGGATGGTCAGCTCGGCCGACTTGATCACCTCGTTGGTGGCCGCCTCGATGCCGGCGTTACCTGCCGCCAGGAGGAATTGCAGCCCTTCCTTGTTGTGGCTGTCGGCAAAGGCCTTGGCTGCCGCGGTGACCCGCTCCAGGGTTTCGGCCTTGTGGTCGTTGAGAAACACCAGTACCGGCGCCAGCGAACAGTCGGCGTTGTACAGGCCGTCGGCGCGGGCGATGGAGTTGTTGAGGATGTCCGGGTTGCGCGACAGCGTCTCCCATTTCAGGCTGCCCTCGTTCATGCCCTTGATGACCTGCTTCGACACGGTCACCAGGGAGATGGTCGACTGCACCCCGGGGGTGTTGTCCATGGTCCACATCAACTCGTCGATCGGTGCCATGGTCGAGTGGATCGAGCACTGCTCGGCCGGGGTCTTGACCATGATCACCAGTACGTCGGAGCTGGTGGAGTAGTTGTTGATGATGAAGCTGTTGTCCTGGTTGTAGCGCGAGTCCGGGCGCAGCTCCGGCGCGCCCTGGTCGAGGTCGCCGATCTTCAGGTTCTGGCTGTACCAGAAGCCGCCGGCGAAGGCCAGCAGGGCCAGCACCACCGACACCGGCGCCACTTTGGGGCTGGCGAAATTGGCCAGCAGGCGCCAGAACGGATGCTCGCGGGTGGCGTCTTTCTTGCTGCGGGCGATGGCCTTCTGGCTGATGCCGACATAGCTGATCGCCACGGGCAGCAGGATCAGGTTGGTGAAGACAATCACGGCCACGCCGATCGAGGCGCCGATGGCCAGCTCGCGGATCACCCCGATGTCGATGATCAACAGGGTGATGAAGCCGACGGCGTCGGCGAGGATGGCGATCATCCCCGGCAGGAACAACTGGCGGAACGTACGCCGCGCGGCGGTCAGGGCGTTGTCGGCGTCACTCGATTGCAGGGCGATGCCGTTGATTTTCTGCACCCCGTGGGAGATGCCGATGGCGAAGATCAGGAACGGCACCAGCATCGAGTACGGATCAAGCCCGAAGCCCACCGCGTGCATCAGCCCCAACTGCCAGACCACCGCCACCAGGGTGGTGATGAGCACGGCGATGGTGCTGCGGATGCACCAGGTGAACCAGTACAGCAGCGCCCAGGTGATCACCAGGGCCACGCCGAAGAACATCGCCACCATCACCAGGCCGTCGATCAGGTCGCCGACCTTTTTCGCGAAGCCGACGATGTGGATCTTCACGTTCGGGTTCTGCGCCTGGAACTTGTCGCGGATCTTCTCTTCCAGCTGGTGGGAGAACTGCTGGTAGTCGAGCTTGACCTGCTTGCCCGGGTCCTGCGGGTCGGGAAAGCTTTCCAGCAGCGGGATGTCGACGATGCTCGACTTGAAGTTGTTGGCCACCAGGCGCCCGACCTGGCCCGACTTGAGCACGTTGTCGCGCAGCGTGTCGAGGCTGTCCTGCGAGCCGTTGTAGGTGTTGGGGATCACCTCGCCGCCGGAGAAGCCCTCTTCGGTGACCTCGCTCCAGCGCACGCTGGGGCTCCACAACGACTTGAGGGCGGCACGGTCGACGCCGGGGATGTAGAACACCTCGTCGTGGATCTGGCGCAGTGTCTCCATGTAGTCCTTGTCGAAGATGTCACCGTTGACCGCCTCCACCGACACTCGCACGGTGTTGCCGAGGTTGGCCAGGTCGTTGCGGTGCTCGAGCATCTGTTCGATGAACGGGTGCTGCAGCGGGATCATCTTCTCGAAGCTGGTGGAGGGGCGGATCTGCGTGGCCTGCCAGAACAGGAAGATACTCACCAGCAGGCAGAGGGCGATGACCACGGGGCGGTTGTTGAAGATCAGGCGCTCGAGCAGCGTGGCCTTGTCCTTGTGGTGCTGCTGGTGCATGTCGATGCTCTCCCGGCTAGTCATGGGCGCACCTCCCCGGTGCCATCGGCCGAGGCCAGGTGCACGCCACCCTGCCCGACCAGCAGCAGGCCACCACCGGCCAGGCCACTGACCCCGGCCAGGGCGATGCGATCGGCGCGGTTACGCACGCTGAAGGTCTGCCCGTCGTCATGACTGCGCAGCACGCTGCCGCCATTGCCGACCAGCACCAGGCTACCGTCTGCAAGAAGCGTAGCGCTTGCCAGGCCGAATTCGAGCGGGCCGCGTTCGGCCTGCAGTTCGATCGGTTGCCAGGTGTCGCCAAAGTCGGTGGAGCGGAACAGGTTGCCACGCAGGCCGTAAGCCAGCAGGGTGTTGGGCTGTGCGGTGCCGATCACGCCGAACAGCGAGCCCTCGTAGGGGCCTTCGACTTTCGACCAGCTCTGGCCGTTGTCGCTGGAGCGGAACATGCTGCCCTGCTCGCCGACGATGAACAGGCCGGCGTCCTTCACCGTGGTGATGGCGTTGAGGTGCAGTTGGTCAGGGTTGTCCAGGCGCTCGGCGACGTCCTGCCAGCGCTGGCCACCGTCGAGGGTTTCGAGCAAGGCGCCATAGGCGCCGACGGCGAAACCGTGCTGCGGGTCGAGGAAACGTACGTCGAGCAGCGGGGCTTCGCGGGAGAGGTCTTCGAACTGCTTGCTCCAGGTCGCGCCGCCATCGATGCTGGCGAGGATCTGCGCATCGTGGCCGACGGCCCAGCCGCGCTTGTCGTCGAGGAAGAACACCGCGGTGAGCAGTTGCCGGGTGGGTACCCGAGCTTGCGTCCAGGTCTTGCCCTGGTCGTCGGAGAACAGGATATGGCCGCGATCACCGACCACCACCAGGCGCTGGCCTGCGTGGGTGGCGCCGATCAGCAGGCTCTGGCTGGCCTTGGGCGACTCGGTCGAGTATTGCTCGGCGGCCACTGCCGCCAGGGCGTTGCCTGCCCCGATACCCAGCGCCAGTGCCAGCATCGCGCCAGCTGCCAGCGTATGGCGAACCGTTGTCCGCTCTCTCATGACTGCCCCCTGTTGTGTTCTTGTGGTGGGTCAATCTATTGCCAGGTACTGCGAAAACCCTGTTCCAGAGCCCCGGAATAGCTTCGGGCCATGCTATCGGGATTGTCCGACAGAACACAACGAGCGGGACGTTATGTTTTGTTAACCACCCAAAGCATCGCGGGGCAAGCCCGCTCCCACGCCGTCACGAATGTGGCGTGGGAGCGGGCTTGCCCCGCGATTGCATTGGGCCCGGTTTACGCCAGGCTCTTGCTCACCACCTCATACACATCGCTGGACAGCGCCCCGGAAGCGAGAATCCGCTCCAGCTCGCCCTTCATCAGCGCCTGACGCTTGTCGTCGTACTTGCGCCAGCGGGTCAGCGGCGCCAGTTGGCGCGAAGCAATCTGCGGGTTAAGCGCATTGAGCTCGATCACCAGGTCCGCCAGGAAGCGGTAGCCCGAACCGTCGACGGCATGGAAGTTGACCAGGTTCTGCCCGGCGAAGGCACCGACCAGTGCCCGCACCTTGTTCGGGTTCTTCAAGGTGAAGGCCGGGTGCTGCATCAGCGCCTTGACCCGCGCCAGCCCACCCGGCAGCGCGCTGGCCGCCTGCACGCTGAACCACTGGTCCATGACCAGCGGATTGTCCTTGAAGTGCTCGGCGAAAGTTTCCAGGGCCCTGGCGCGTTCGGCCTCGAACGGCGAGTTGACCAGCACCGCCAGGGCGGTCAGGCGTTCGGTCATGTTGTCGCACTGCTCGAACTGCTCCAGGGCCGCTTCCAGCACCTGCGGCTTGCCGCTCTGCATCAGGTACGACAGGGCGATGTTCTGCAGGCTGCGACGGGCGAAGTGCTCGGCCGCGGCGACATAAGGGGTGTTGCGCGACACCTCGCGGTGCGCCTGGTAGCGCGCCCACAGGCCATCGAACAGCTGCGCGGCGATCTGCTGGCGGGCGAACTCGCGGGCGGCGTGGATGGCATCGACGTCGGCCACCTGGCTGATCTCGGTGAGGTAAGCCTCGCCCGGCAGCGACAGCATCTCGGCAACCATGGCGGCGTCCAGCGACTCATTGGCCAGAACAGTGCCCAGGGCGGTGATCAGGCGCTGATCGAGTTGCAGCGCTTCGCCACGCTGGTGCTGGCCGATCAGTTCCTGCAGCACTTGCACCGACAGCTGCTGGCCGGCTTCCCAGCGGTTGAAGCCGTCGCTGTCGTGCTGCATGAGGAACATCAGCTGGTCGCGGTCGTACGGGAAGCTGAGCTTGACCGGCGCACTGAAGCCGCGCAGCAGCGACGGCAGTGGCTTGGCGGTGATGTCTTCGAAGGTGAAAGTCTGCTCGGCCTCGGTCACCGACAACACCCGCGAAGTGCCGACGGCCTGCGCTTCGCCGGCCAGGCGCAGTGGCAGGTCGTTGCCCTGGGCGTCCAGCAGGCCCAGTGCCACCGGGATAACGAATGGCAGCTTCTCGACCTTGTCCGGGGTTGGCGGGCAGCTCTGGCGGAAGGTCAGGCTGTAGGTCTGCGCGGCGGCGTCAAACTGCTCGCTGACCTCCAGGCGCGGCGTGCCGGCCTGGCTGTACCAGCGCTTGAACTGGGTCAGGTCTACACCGTTGGCGTCTTCCATGGCCTTGATGAAATCGTCAGTGGTCACCGCCTGGCCATCGTGACGCTCGAAATACAGGTCGCTGCCCTTGCGGAAGCCATCGGCGCCCAGCAGGGTGTGGACCATGCCCACCACCTCCGCGCCCTTCTCGTACACGGTCAAGGTGTAGAAGTTGGAGATCTCGATGAAGCTGTCCGGGCGTACCGGGTGGGCCATGGGGCCGGCATCCTCGGCGAACTGGTGGGTGCGCAGGTAGGCGACGTCCTCGATGCGCTTGACCGTGCGCGAGTTCATGTCGGCGCTGAACTCGGCATCGCGGTACACCGTGAAGCCTTCCTTGAGCGACAGCTGGAACCAGTCGCGGCAGGTCACGCGGTTGCCCGACCAGTTGTGGAAGTACTCGTGGGCGACCACGCCCTCGACCCGCTGATGAGCGGCGTCGGTGGCGGTCTCGGCGCGGGCCAGCACGCAACTGGAGTTGAAGATGTTCAGGCCCTTGTTTTCCATGGCGCCCATGTTGAAGTCGTTGACCGCGACGATCATGAAGATGTCCAGGTCGTACTCGCGACCATAGACTTCCTCGTCCCAGCGCATCGACTTCTTCAGGCTGACCATGGCGTGGTCGCACTTGTCGAGGTTTTCCTCCTCGACATAGATGCGCAGGGTCACGTCACGGCCAGACTGGCGGTTGAACTCGCTCTCGACGCACCACAGATCACCGGCCACCAGGGCGAACAGGTAGGCCGGCTTCTTGAACGGGTCTTCCCAGGTCGCCCAGTGGCGGCCGTTCTCGGCCGGGCCATCACCCACCGGGTTGCCGTTCGACAGCAGCACCGGGTAGCGATGCTGCTCGGCGATCACCGTGGTGGTGAAGGTGCTCATCACGTCCGGGCGGTCGAGGTAGTAGGTAATCTTGCGGAAGCCCTCTGCCTCGCACTGGGTGCAGAACATCTTGCCAGACTTGTACAGGCCCTCCAGCGCGGTGTTGCTTTCCGGGTGAATCTTCACGCTGGTGTCGAGGGTGAAGCGCTCGGCCTTGGGCTGCACGGTGAGGCTGTCGTCATCGAGCTGGTAGTCGTTGGCGTCCAGCGCCTGGTCGTCCAGCTGCACGCTCAACAGCTCCAGGTGCTGGCCATCGAGCACCAGCGGCGGCAGGCCGGCGCCGCGCTCGGGGTTGCGGCGCATGACCAACTGCGCATGCACCAGCGTGTGGTCCTCGAACAGTTCGAAGGTCAGGTGGGTCTCGTCGATCAGGTACTCGGGAGCCTGATAGTCCTTGAGGTAGATCACTTGCGGTTGTTCAGTACGCATGGTGACGATCCTTTACTGGAGCACGGCCAGTTGATAGGCCGTGTACTTGCGAATGTTGATCACGCCGGTATCGAAGATCAGGTACTGGCCCTTGATGCCCAGCAGCGTACCCTCCACGACCGGGTCCTTGTCGAGGTTGAAGCTGACGATCTTTTTCGGGTAGGTCTCGACCGGGTAGCGCATCTGCACCACTTCGGCGTCGGGCAGCGGCTGGATGGCCTGCAGCCCAAAGCGCGCCTGCAGGCCACCGATGCCGTCGGCGCAGGCGTCGAAGATCTGTTCGCGGATGGCCGGCAGGTCGAGCACCTCGGCGTCGCCCTTGAGCAGCGCGCGCCAGTTGGTGCGGTCCGGCACCTGGCTGCGCAGCACGTCCTCGACCAGCCCGGATTGCTGACGGGTGGCCACGCGCATGATCGGCAGCGCCTGAATGGCGCCCTGGTCGAGCCAGCGAGTGGGCAGTTGCGTGGCGCGGGTGATGCCGACCTTGATGCCTGACGAGTTGGCCAGGTACACCACGTGGTCGGTCATGCAGAACTGCTCGCCCCACGACGGCTCGCGGCAGGTGCCGGCGTCGTAGTGGCAGCGCTCCGGGGCCATGATGCACACGTCGCACTGGGCCAGCTTGGTCATGCACGGGTAGCAGTACCCCTGGCTGAAGCTGGTCTTGGTGCGCTTGCCGCAATGCGTGCAGTGAATGGCGCCGAGGTATTCCAGGCGGATCGACTGGCCGATCAGCGGGTTGACCGGCAGCTCGGTGTCATCCAGGCGGAAACTGTATTGAACGACCGGTGCGTCCAGACGCACCGCCATCTTGCTCAGAGAGCCACGAGCGAGTTCGATCAATGTACCGAGTCCGACTTGAACAGAATGTTGGCAATCGGCGCGGACTTCGAGGCGCATTCCTGCGGGCCCATGTAGCCGGTGCGCTGCTCTTCGGGGAGGTTTTTCATCTCCCAGGCGATCACCGCCTGCAACGACAGCTCTTTCTGTTCAGCCGTCAGTTTGCGGCCGTCGGACCATTTGCCGATTTCCACGGCCGTCTTCAGGCTCTCGTAGATCTCGGGGGTGATGTTTTCGATCATTTGCGCGAACGTGGACATGGGGTCTCCTCAGTCAGGCCGACAGTCTACGCCTGGCAAGCGCGCCACCCAAGAGGCCCGTCAGGCATCCGATGAGCAACCCGCCGACATGGGCGGCGTTGGCGATCTGGCCGAAACCCAGTTGGCCGACCACGCCGCTCAGGCAGATCAGCAACCAGACCAGCATCATCACCAGCACGCCCTTGGGCAGGCTGAACTGCGGATTGGGCGCCAGCCACTGGTACAGCCAGACATGCCCGAGCAAGCCGTAGAGCACACCGGAGAGGCCACCGAACAAGCTCGGGCCGCTGCTGAAATGCTGGGCCAGGTTGGACACCAGGCTGAACAGCAGGGTCAGCATCAGCAGCACCCACGGCCCCTGGCGCAGTTCGATACGCTTGCCCAGTTCCCAGTACCACAAGCCGTTCATCGCCAGGTGCAGCACGCCGAAGTGCAGCAGCATCGGCGACACCAGGCGCCACCACTGGCCTTCGGCCAGGGCCTGGGGCAATGAGGTGAAGTAGATGTAGTCCCCCTGCACCTGGAACGGCAGGAAAGTGAACCAGCCAATGGTCGTGAGGTTGTCACCCAGGCTGGTCAGGCCGGCCACTACCAGGCTCAGGAACAGGACGGTGGCGGTGACCTTGCAGGCGCGGGCCTGCTCCTTGAGGGAGGGCGCCGTGGGTGTGCTCGCCTGCAAGTCAGTGGCCACGGGAAGTTCCACATCGGCGTTGCCGTCGGGGAAGCGCTGGTACAGCTGGCGCACGTCGTCGGCCATGGCGGGGGGCGCCCAGAGCACCTGCTCCTCGCCCTCCTCCACCACCCGGTGCGGTACTTGCAGACGACGCAGCAGGGCAACGAAACCGCTGAGATCGACCTTCAACGGCAAGCGTAGTACTTCAATCACATTCATTGACTGGCCTGCGGGCGTTCGACATCGACCCAGACGAACTTGTGCGGGTCGATGCGGGTTTCGTCATCCAGCCGGTAGGCGGCCAGCTTGCCGTACAGCACCGCGCTGTAGTCGAGGCAGGCCAGGTTGTCGCGGATCGGCGCCGGCCGGCCGCTGCGCCAGTAATGACCGACGAACAGCAACGGCTCGTCTTCGGCGTAGCGCAGCAGGGCATTCTTCTGGCTGTGGCTGAGCGGCGTGCGGGCCACCTCGTCTGGTAGCGCATCGGGCTGGAACACGATGTCACCGTAGGTTTGCGGGTCTTCTTCCCAGAACTTGGTGCGGAAGAAGGCGCGGGTCAGGCCGTCGCCACCGGTGAGCGTCAGGCCGTCCGGCAGGCGCATGTCGGTGCCGCGCAGCAGGCGATTGCACACCGTGGCGGCGAAACTGCCGGACACCGCCGAGGCCTGGACGAAATGCTCGTCGATTCGCCCGTCACGATACTGCTGGCGCAACGGCTCGATCAACTGGTGGTCCCAACAGGCGTGCACCAACCGGAAGCGCCCGGCGTCGACGAACAGCGGCAGCTCGTAGAACCACTGGATGAAGTCGTGCCAGTCGCCAGGATGGTGGGCGAACTGAGTGAGGGTTTCGTCGATCAGGCGCGCATGGCGCGGCGTGTGCTCGCGGACGAACGCCTTGCCGCTGCCGGGCAGCGCCGGGGTGACCCAGCCCAAAGCGTTGTATTCATGGTTGCCCATGATGCAGAAGGCCTGGCCGGCCTCGACCATGTCGTGGACGATATGCAGCGCTTCGCGGATCCGCGGGCCGCGGTCGACGATATCGCCAAGGAACAGCGCCTGGCGCCGCGGATGCCGCCATACGCCCGCCACCCGCTTGTAGCCCAGCGCATCGAGCAGGCGTTCGAGGGTGAGCGCACAACCATGCACGTCGCCGATGATGTCGAAACTGCGCGCCGGATCGAGCATCAGTCGTCCCTGCCTCCCAGGCGGCTGCCCCAGCCGAGCTTGGTGCGGCAGACCTCGTAGTAATTGTGGTCCAGCGGATGGATCAGGCGCAGCTTCTGCGGCTTCTTGCTCACCGTGATGGTGTCACCGGGGGCGCAGGTGAAGTGGTTCTGGCCGTCACAGGAGACCTGCGGGTAGATCTGCAGGTCCTTGGACACCACGATCTTCAGCTCGCTGTTGCCGTCCACCACGATCGGCCGGCCCGACAGCGTGTGGGGGTACATGGGTACGATGACGATGGCGTCGAGCTTGGGGTGCATGATCGGGCCGCCGGCGGACAGCGCATAGGCGGTGGAGCCGGTGGGGGTGGCGACGATCAGGCCGTCGGCCTTCTGGCTGCAGACGAACTGCCCGTCGATGTAGATCTCGAACTCGATCATCCGCGTCGACTTGCCCGGGTGCAGCACCACGTCGTTGAGCGCATCGCCCTGGCCGATGGCCTCGTTGTGGCGGCGCACCTCGGCTTGCAGCAAAAAGCGGTTCTCGACCAGGTAGTGGCCGTCGAGCACCTCGGCGACCTTCTCCTCCAGCTCGTCGGGGCGGATGTCGGTGAGGAAGCCCAAGTTGCCGCGGTTGATCCCCAGCACCGGAATGTTGTGCCGGGCCAGGGCCCGAGCGGCGCCCAACAGGCTGCCGTCGCCGCCGACCACGATGACCAGGTCGCACACCTCGCCCAGCAGCTTGCGTGTCGAAGTCTGCAGGCCGTGGCCGGGCAACACTTCGGCGATGGTGTCCTCGAGAATCACGTGCAGGTGGCGCTCGAGGAGGAATTTTTTCAGTCGGCGAATGGTGTCGAGCACCTGGGAGCTGCCAAGGCGTCCGATGATACCGATATTGCGAAATTGCTCCATGGTGCTCCTGCGAGGCTCTGCGGCGGGGTGACAATGCCGCGATTATGGGCGAAAGGACCGGCCAGCGGCAAACCGGCTATGCTCGCAGGATGATGCCCTTCGCCGATCTGCAGCCCGTGCTCCGTCAACTGCGCCAGCCTGCCGTGCGCGACCTGGCGTGGGCGGTGCTGTCGCCGCCGCTGCTGGACGACGCCTGTGCCCCGCAACGCCACCCGCTGAGCGCCAGCGCCTGGGCCGATGACCCTGGCCAACTGGTCGACTGGCTGCGCGCGCTCGATCTTGCCCCCACGCCGCTGCTGGACTGGCTGTCGCGCCTGACCAGCCGACGCCTGGGGCTCTATTACGAGGCGTTGTGGCAATTCGCCTTGCACCACGCCCCGGCCATCGAACTGCTGGCGGCCAACCTGGCGATCCGCGATGGCGGGCGAACCCTGGGCGAGCTGGACATCGTGCTGCGCGACCGTGAAGGCGTTCATCACCTGGAGCTGGCGGTCAAACTCTACCTGGGGCCACCCAGCGGTGATGGCAGCGATCCGGACCAATGGCTTGGCCCCGGTTGCCACGACCGACTGGGAAGAAAGCTGGCACACCTGACGCAACATCAGTTACCCATGTCGAGCGGGACACAGAGTCATGCCGTGCTGGCTGGGCTGGGGCTGAACCAGGTGCAGGCTCACCTCTGGCTTGGCGGTTATCTGTTCTACCCACACGCGGGGTGCACGCGCGCGCCGGGCGGGTCAAATCCCGGACACCTGCGCGGTAGCTGGATGCGTCATGGCGAATGGAACGTCGCCGACAGCAGGTGCTGGCAACCCCTGTCCCGCCAGGCATGGTTGGCGCCGGCGCGACTCGAGGCGCAGGCATGCTGGAGCACGGAGCGCTTCGCTGCCTGGCGCGAAGGGTTGGCGCCCGATGCCCATGCCCACCTGCTGACCCGACTGGAGCAGCAGGCGCAAGGGCATTGGGAAGAGGTCGAACGGATATTTCTGGTGGCCGATGGCTGGCCTGACCTCCCCCCACGCTGAAACCGCCCCGCCGCCTCACTGACGGCGGGGCGTTCACGCATCAGGACGCTTCGGCCACCGGCTCAGGTGCCGGGCAATGGGCCTGGGCATCCTTCGGCCACAGCACCTGGCCTTTGCCGTCGACCACTTGCTCCGCGCCGCAAGGCAGGCGGTTGGTGTCGAACACCACGCTGCCATCCAGGCGATACAGGGCGCGCAGCGTGCGCACCGCGTCGTCGCCATTGCCCTCGACCCGATAGGCGAAGATCGCGCCACGCGCTTCGTCGACTACCACGTCCTGCCATTTGGCGGGCACCAGCAGCTTGCCATCCAGATCGTAGAGCGCGCGCACGGCATCCGACTTGCTGCCCTCGGCCGCCAGCAGGTGATGGCCGTCAGCAAGCAGCTTGAACGACACGAACTGCTCCGGCTTGACCAGCACCTTGCCCTTCTCGTCCATGAGGCCCACGGTGGCGGTCTCGTTCGGCATCCCCATGAACATCACGGTCTTCTTCGGCGATTTCAGCTCGGAGAAGGCATAGCGATTGGGCGCAACCAGGCCGATCTGCTGGTAGGTGGGCTGGAACACCACCTTGCCCTGGTCCAGGTCGATGGTCCCGTAGGTGGCGAGGAACATGTTCTGCAACTTGCCGATATGGTTGAAGCCCGGGCGATGGCCACTCATGCCGAGCAGGCCCATGCCGGCGTCGCCGATCGAATCGTACTCGGGCTGGATCAGCCATTTGCCGTCATGGCCGATCATGCCGGCCTTGCCACGGTCGTCCTCGGTGCGCTGCAACTGCACCATGCCACCCACCTTGCCGAAGGTCTCGCAGCTCTGGTACTGCGCCTCGATCACCACCTTGCCCTGGTAGTCCAGGTAGCCGCACGGTTTGTCGTAGCTGTCGCGGAAGGCCACCAGGCCACCGCCCGGCGTACCCAGCCAGCCCTTCTCGAGCGGGATCACCAGGTTGCCGGCGGCGTCCGCCAGGCCCTTGCCGGCAGCGCCCTCGCGGGAAACCACCAGGTGACCGTCGGCCGCGCTGACGATGGTGTCGAAGTCGAGCTTGCGCAGCACCTTGGTCTGCAGGTTGTAGCCCCAGTTCTCGCCCTGGCGCTCGGCCAGCACCCAATTGCCGCGCTTGGCGAAATCCTCGCGCACGTACATCGAGTCGAACACCGCCTCGCTGACCTTCTCGCCCTGGGGCGTGAGGATGCCACGCAGCTCGCCGATCTCGTAGACGATGAAATCGTTGTCGCCGCCGACATAGACAGTGTCGAAGATGGCCGGCTGGACATCCTTGCCCTGCTCGTCCATCACCCCGACCTTGCCATTGTGGTCATAGCCGAACAGGCCCGGGGTCAGGGTATACAGCGAGTCGGTGAGGTCGGCGCGGATCACCTGCTTGCCGTCGCCACTGGCCAGATGCCAGTAATCGCCGCGGCCGAAGATGAAGGCGTTGCTGAAGGGCTGGGTGTAGAGCTGGGTGAACTCGCTGCCCGGCGCGACACGGAAGGCGCCGTTCTGGTCCAGTACCGCGCATTCGTCGTTCACGCACAGCGGAATGGTCAGGGCGGCAATCGGTGGCGTCTTGACCGCCGGGGCTTGCTCGCAGCCGGCGAGCAGCAGGGACAGGGCGCCGAACAGCGCGGCCCGAGGGGTGGAGATGAGGTGTTTCATTGACACAGGATCCTTGTGCGATGGAAATCGGGTGCAGGCCCAAAGCCACCACCCAAGCCCGCTGTGTCGGCCACGCTTGATAGATCTGAAGCAAACAATTTTCCATTCCAACGATTAGAGTTAGGGGCAGGCGCCAGCAAGAGCGCCCATTCCGACCTGATGACGAGGACCCACCATGGTTTCATCCACTCCCGCGGCCCACTACGCACGGCTGTCGATCATCCTGCACTGGCTGATGCTGGTGCTGCTGGCAGCCGTGTACGCCTGCATCGAGCTGCGCGGCCTGTTCCCCAAGGGCAGCGCCGAGCGCGACCTGATGAAAGACCTGCACTTCATGCTTGGC
Organism: Pseudomonas entomophila; assembly: GCF_023277925.1. Classification (NCBI taxonomy): domain Bacteria; kingdom Pseudomonadati; phylum Pseudomonadota; class Gammaproteobacteria; order Pseudomonadales; family Pseudomonadaceae; genus Pseudomonas; species Pseudomonas entomophila. The sequence goes on along the minus strand of NZ_CP063832.1, from coordinate 444,878 downwards.
CTGACCGTGTTCGTGCTGGTCTGGCTGCGCCTGGCCATGCGCCTGTCGCGCCCCACGCCACCGATCGTACCCAAGCCTCCGGCCTGGCAAACCGGCCTGTCGCACCTGGTGCACCTACTGCTGTACCTGATGATGATCGGCCTGCCGCTGGCCGGCTGGGCGATCCTCAGTGCCGCTGACAAGCCGATCCCGTTCTACGGCCTGGATCTGCCGGCGATCGTCGCGCCCGATCCGGACCTGGCCAAGTTCGTCAAGGGCTGGCACGAACGCATTGGCAGCTGGGGCTACTGGCTGATCGGGCTGCATGCCGTGGCCGGGCTGTATCACCACTATGTGCGGCGCGACAACACGCTGCTGCGCATGCTGCCTTACAAGTAACCGCGGCGCCCCTGCAGGCCACCGGTGTGCAGGAAGACCAGGCGGGTGCCGCGGCGAAAGCGCCCGGCCTCGACCTGGTCTCGCAGGGCCAATAACGCCTTGCCGGTGTAGAGGGCTTCCAATGGTATGCCGGCCAGACTTTCGGTTTCGTCGATGAATGCCAGCAGCGCGTCATCGATGCGAGCAAAACCACCCCGGCAGGCCTCATGCAACAGATAGCCCTCGCGGCCCGCCAATGCCATGACGGCCTCAGGCACCCCATGATCCAGTGGCACCGCAAGGGCGCCGTGGACTTCATGCTCACCGGCCTCCGCCAACACCAAGCCCGCCAGCGTGGTGCCGGTACCGGCCGCCAGCCACCAGGCGTCGTAATCCGTCCAGCCCAGCGTGGCCAATTGTGCCTTGCATTGCTCGACGATCAGTCGGCACCCCTGAGCGCCCGCCAGCCCGCCACCGCCTTCGGGGATACAGTGCCAGCCCGGATAGCCGGCTTGCCAGGGCTGCCAGAAGCCGGGGTCATGGCGGGCGCGGTAGCCAGCGAAACCCAGCCAGTGCAGCTCCATGCCCAGCGCCCTCAGGTCCCTCACTGTCGGCGTCTCCTGCGGATGCCCACGTAGCAGGCCGACGGTGGCGAAGCCGAAACGCTTGCCGGCTGCTGCCAGGGCGTGGAGGTGATTGGAGTGGCTGCCGCCCAGGCTGATCAAGCCCGGTGCTCCAGCCTCGCGGGCTTCAGCCAGATGGTGGCGCAGCTTGAACCATTTGTTGCCGCTGATCAGCGGGTCGATCAGGTCCAGGCGCAAGACGGCGAGCTCGACCTGGGCTTGCTGGAGCCAGGGCAGGTCGAGGCGCTGCAAAGGGGCTTGGGGAAGGGAGAACTCGGGCATGGCGCGAGTCTATCAGGCGCCCGGGCGGACGGATCGCGAAAAAGAATGGCACGGGCTACACGCAGTCCGCTGTAGGAGCGGCTTTAGCCGCGATGCAGGCAACGCGGTGCCTGGCACCCGCTTTGCGGGTGATCGCGGCTAAAGCTCCTACAGCGAATAGGCCAGGGCAGTCACCACAAGACAGGTGCTGCCCAAGCAATCACAACTCCGCGGCCAACCGCGAACCCTGGTTGATCGCCCGCTTGGCATCCAGCTCGGCCGCCACGTCGGCACCGCCGATCAAGTGCACCGACTGCCCGGCCGCCACCAGCCCTTCCTGCAGCTCGCGCAGCGGCTCCTGGCCGGCGCACACGACGATGTTGTCCACCGCCAGCAGTTGCGGCTCACCCTCATTGACGCGCACATGCAGCCCGGCATCGTCCACGCTCAGGTACTCGACGCTGTTGAGCATCTGCACGTGCTTGTTCTTCAGGCCGGTGCGGTGAATCCAGCCGGTGGTCTTGCCCAGGCCATCACCAACCTTCGATTTCTTGCGCTGCAGCAGGTACACCTGGCGCGCCGGCGCATGGGGCTCAGGCTTGATGCCCGCGACGCCACCACGGGCTTCCAGCTGCGTATCGATACCCCACTCTTTCCAGAACGCCTCGCGGTCCTGGCTGGTGGCCACGCCCTTGTGTACGAGGTACTCGGACACATCGAAGCCAATGCCGCCAGCGCCGATCACCGCCACCCGCTCACCCACCGGCTTGCGCTCCAGCAGCACGTCCAGGTAGCTGAGCACCTTTTTATTGTCGATGCCCGGGATCGCCGGGGTGCGCGGGGCGATGCCGGTGGCCAGGATGATCTCGTCGTATTCGCCGGCCACCAGCGCCGCCACATCGACCCGGGTGTTCAGGCGCAGGTCGACACCGGTGCTCTTCACCTTGTTGCGGAAGTAGCGCAGGGTTTCGAAGAACTCCTCCTTGCCCGGCACACGCTTGGCCACGTTGAATTGCCCGCCGATCTCGCTGCCAGCGTCGAACAGGGTCACCTCGTGACCACGCTCGGCGGCCACCGTGGCAGCCGCCAGGCCCGCCGGGCCGGCGCCGACCACGGCGATACGCTTCACCGTGCGCACCGGCACATAGTTGAGCTCGGTTTCATGGCAGGCACGCGGGTTGACCAGGCAACTGGTCAGCTTGCCACCGAAGGTGTGATCCAGGCAGGCCTGGTTGCAGCCGATGCAGGTGTTGATCTCATCGGCGCGGCCTTCGGCCGCCTTGTTGACGAAGTCCGGGTCGGCCAGGAACGGTCGCGCCATGGACACCATGTCGGCATCACCCTCGGCCAGCACCGCCTCGGCCACTTCCGGCGTGTTGATGCGGTTGGTGGTGATCAGCGGGATCTTCACCGCGCCGCGCAGTTTGGCGGTGACCTTGCTGAACGCCGCCCGCGGCACCTTGGTGGCGATGGTCGGGATGCGCGCCTCGTGCCAGCCGATACCGGTGTTGATCAGCGTGGCGCCCGCCTGCTCGACGGCCTTGGCCAGCAACTCGATCTCGTCCCAGGTGCTACCACCCTCGACCAGGTCGAGCATCGACAGGCGGAAGATAATGATGAAGTTCGGGCCCACGGCTTCGCGCACCTGGCGCACGATCTCCACTGCAAGGCGCATGCGGTTCTCGTAGCTGCCGCCCCAGCGGTCGGTACGGTGGTTGGTGTGGGCGGCGAGGAACTGGTTGATGAAGTAGCCTTCCGAGCCCATGATCTCGACGCCGTCGTAGCCGGCACGCTGGGCGAGACTGGCGCAGGTGACGAAGTCACGGATCTGCTTCTCGATGCCCTCCTCGTCCAGTTCCTTGGGCTTGAACGGGTTGATCGGCGCCTGGATGGCGCTTGGCGCCACCTGTTTCGGGCTGTAGGCATAGCGCCCGGCGTGGAGGATCTGCAGGCAGATCTTGCCCCCTGCAGCATGCACTGCCTCGGTGACGATGCGGTGCTTGTCAGACTCTTCTTCAGTACTCAGCTTGGCCGCGCCGGAGTAAACGCCGCCTTCATCGTTCGGCGCGATCCCCCCCGTGACCATCAGGCCGACACCGCCTCGGGCGCGCTCGGCGAAGTACGCCGCCATGCGCTCGAAGCCGCCTGGGCGCTCCTCCAGGCCAGTGTGCATCGAGCCCATCAGGGTGCGGTTGCGCAAAGTGGTAAACCCCAGGTCGAGGGGGGCCAGCAGGTGTGGGTAACGAGCGTTTGCCATGGAGGGGCTCCACAGTTGGCGTGATCACGGAATGCGGGCACCTCTTCCAGTCCGGCGGGGCCCGTCGTTTGTCTGAAGCCGACATTAAACAGGCGTTTGAACACGCTCAATGATCGAAACTGACAACTTATTGATCCTACTGCACAGCAGGCTTACCCTAGAGCACCTCATTCCTCATTGCGTAGAACCGCTCCATGGGAAAACTGCTTGCCAGCGCCCTGGCACTGGTTGTCATCGCCACGCTGTTCGGCTACGGCTTCTGGACCTCACAGCGTCCGGAAGGCCACTACCTTTCCGACCTGCGCATCGAACTGGCACTTGACCAGGGCGTGCCCAGGGACCAGGGCAACCTGCTGGGTGTCGAGCCACTGCTGTACCCGGGCGACTACCAGAACCTCGAGCGACTGCACCGCAAACTGTCCGCCTACCTGGAACAGGCCCGCGACAAGGGGCTGGTCAACGCCCGGACCGTGGTGGTACTGCCTGAGCACATCGGCACCTGGCTCTGGGCTCGAGGCGAAAAGAACGAGCTGTACCAGGTCACCCACCGCCGCGAAGCCTGGCAATGGCTGGAACTGAGCAACCCGCTGCGCTACGGCCTGGCGCTGCTTGAAGCCAGCGGCGATGATCGCCGCGGCGATGCGCACCTGCGCATGAAAGCGAAGCAGATGGCCAGCGACTACCAACAGCTGTTCGGCGGCCTCGCGCATGAATTCGGGGTCACCCTGGTTGCCGGTTCAATCGTGCTGCCCGCCCCCTATGTGAAAGACGGTCGGTTGCGCTCCGGTGATGGCCCGCTGTTCAACAGCAGCGTGGTCTTTGGCCGCGATGGCAGCGTGCTGGGGCAGCCCCAGCACCAGCAGTACCCAGACAGCGAAACTCGGCGTTACATCCATGACGGCCGCCAGCATCCCCTGCAAGTCGTGCAGACCCCTGCCGGACGCCTGGGCGTTCTGGTGGGCAGCGATAGCTGGTACCCCGCCAATCACCGGCGACTGGCTGAGCAGTCGGTGCAGTTGATTGCCAACCCGGTCTTCCTCAGTGGCCACCATCAATGGCAAGCGCCCTGGCGTGGCAACCGCCACCAGCCTGCTGCGGCGCAGTTGCCGCTGCAGCGCGGCCAGGTCAGCGAACAAGCCGCGTGGCAACAACTGACCCAAGCTGCCAGCAATGGCGTCACCAGCATGAGCGTTTTCCTGCGCGGCCAGTTCTGGGAGCTCAGTGGCGATGGTCAGGGCTTCGCCAACCAGGCCGGCATCCTCTGGGCGGGCAGCGCCAGCCAGGGTGCGCGCCTGCTGAACCTGTGGTTGTGACAACATGCCTCGTCCCCGCGTGCGCCTGGGTGAACTGTCGGTAGGGTTCGTCCAACCACTGGCTCAGGCACTGACGCAACTCGGGCATGACCCACAGCCCCTCTTGCTGCGCTATGGGCTTGATATTCAGCGCCTGGCCGAACCAGGCGCGCGATTGTCGATCCCGCGCTACATGCATCTGGGCCATGCCGCCATCGCGATGAGTGGCGAATCGGCACTGGGCCTGCGCATGGGCCGCCTGAGTCACCTGGCCCAGGCCGGGCTCGCTGGAGTGGCCGCCGCCCAGGCCCCCACCCTCGGCGAAGCTGCCCGCACGCTGCTGCGCTTCGAGCCACTGTATGCCGCCAACTACCGTGGCCAGTCGAGCTTTCATGAAGACAATCAGGGCGCCTGGCTACGCTTCTACTCCATCAGCCCCTACAACACCTACAACCGCTTCGTGGTCGACTCGTTACTGGCCGGCTGGCTGGCGCAACTGAGCGCCCTTGTGCAGCGCCCGGTGCAAGCCGAGCGGCTGGAGATCGAGTTCGAGCCGCCCACTTACGCTGCGCAATACCAAAGCTTGTGCAATGGCCCTGTACTGTTCGGCGCCCCGGTCAATCAGTTGCGCCTGGGCCAGGCCACTCTTGCCCTGGTCAACCCGCACCATTGTCCGAGCACCTGGCAGCACCTGTTGCAACTGTGTGAAGCGGAACTGGCCCTGCGCACCCGAGTACGCAGCCTGGGCGAACGCATCACCCACCTGCTGGGTCCCTTGCTCAACGGTGGACGCGAGCCGGACCTGGAGGAAGTGGCACGGCACCTGCAACTGCCCACCTGGACCTTACGGCGCAAGTTGGCTGAAGAAGGCACGCGCTTTCGTAGCTTGCTCAATGACACACGACAGGACCTTGCCGAGACCTACATCCGTGACACGGAGCTGGCCTTTGGCGAAATCGCCTATCTATTGGGGTTTGCTTCGGCGGAGGCCTTCCAGCGCGCGTTCAAGCGCTGGACGGGCCTTACACCGGGAGAGTTTCGCCGCCTTCAGCGGCAGGTGGGCTAGAGCTCGGTAGCGTCATCCGCGGGCTCTGGAGTGTCCAGTTCGTACGCCTGGAATTCGAGAAGTTCTTCCTGGTAGTCGTCCATCAGCCTGCTTCCTCTTCACTCATCATTCGCTGGTCTGCCGTCAATTTAGTTCGGCCAGATGAAGGAATGGCTACATCCCCGTGACAAGTAAACGTAGCAGGCGCCCGGAACATTACTTACGCAAGCTGTAACAGTGAGTGACCACTGTCACAACGGTGCCGGTGCCTGTTCGGCGCCCGGTGTTTGCTGCACCTGGATCGGAGCAGCCTCCACCGGTGGCGTGACCGGCTGGGAGCCTTGGCTATCCACTACCGGGGTCGCCGGGGCTTCGCTAGCTGTCACCGGCGCAGCCGACTGGGCAGGCGCTGCCGGCTCCGGAGCCGCTGCGGGCGCCAGCGCAGTCGGCGCAGGCTCCGGCAAGCCCAGCTCCGCAGCTGGCTTTTCGACCTTGGCCGGCTCAACCGCTGCCTCGGCCTTCTTTGTGGCCTTGGGTTTGGGCAAGTAGCTTTCTACCAACGCGAAGTAGCGATCGTAAAACTGCGACGCGGTCACCGTTTCGCTGGCGACCTTGACCATCGAATCATCGGTGGAGCCGATCGGCATCGACACCGAGCCCAGCACACCCACACCCAGGCTGGCGGAGGTGTTGGATTTCTTCAGGGTGTAGCGGTCCTGCAGGGCGTTGGCGAACATGGTTGAACGCTGCTTGTCGCCCATATCGGGCACGCAGGTGATGTTGAAGCTGATCTGCATGTGGTTTTCGGCGTTCTGCTGGAAGCTCTTGTTGCCGGCTACCTGGTTGGCGTCACTGCTGGTGATGATGTAGCCCTGGCTGAGCAGCGCGCGCCTGGCAGCTTCGCAGGTACTTGCCTCACTGACCGGGAAGCTGCGGGAAAAGGTGCCGGAGTCATCGAAGTTCTCATGCTCGTAGACAGCGGCTTTTTTCGAGGAGCAGCCGGAGACGCCCGCCAGCACAAGGGCCAGCCCGAGCGCGCCATAGACGGTTGATCTAGACATTGCCAATTCCGGGAAGATACGAATGGGGCGTATTGTGCATCACATCGATCACCTGCTGAAACCATTGATCGGTGAAGACTGTGTCAATTGGGTGTATTTGATGACCCGTAGCCTCTCATGAGGCAGAAACGAAAAAAGCGACCCTAAGGTCGCTTTCTTGTTGCCTCAAGGTGTTCAAGGGACCTCGAGGCGAATATGGCGCAGCGGACGGGACTCGAACCCGCGACCCCCGGCGTGACAGGCCGGTATTCTAACCGACTGAACTACCGCTGCGTAACATTCGGGCTTGCACCCGATTGAAACTGGGATCCAGGCTTTCAAGCGCTCATGGCGCGAAAGCCAGGAACGAAAAAAGAGCATTTTCTCTTTTCGTTTTGCATCGAGCTGTTCAAGGGACTCGAAGCGAAGATGGCGCAGCGGACGGGACTCGAACCCGCGACCCCCGGCGTGACAGGCCGGTATTCTAACCGACTGAACTACCGCTGCGTATCGTTCAGGCTTGCGCCTGATTGAAACTGGGATCTGGCCTTGCGGCCTCAGACCGGTGCGAACACCCATCTGGAGAATAATGGCGCGGCGGACGGGACTCGAACCCGCGACCCCCGGCGTGACAGGCCGGTATTCTAACCGACTGAACTACCGCCGCGCATAGCTGGACTTGCGTCCTGTCTCTCTCTGCCTGCGTGCTTTATACAAAACACTCAGAACTAGAAACGTTCTCAGGAAGTGGTGGGTGATGACGGGATCGAACCGCCGACCCTCTGCTTGTAAGGCAGATGCTCTCCCGGCTGAGCTAATCACCCCCGCGATGTTGCTTGTTGCGTTTGCTTCGCTGAGGCCGCGAAATTTACGCAGGTACCGATGCTAAGTCAATACCCCCATTGAATTTTTTTCAAAAAGGGCAAAAAAGCGGTTTGCCGATCCAGACGCTACATGACCCTGTTAGCCGGCAACTCGGCGGTGGATCAGTCAGTACTGGCTTGCCGGCGAACAGGTCCACATGGACAAAACAAGAAAGGGACCTCTCGGTCCCTTTCATCGGTGTCAAACTTATCAGCTCATGCGTAGATCATCTTGCGCGTCATGCCGCCATCGACCACGAACTCCTGGCCAGTGACGAACCCCGCCTGACGCGACAGCAACCACGCCACCAGCGCCGCAACATCCTCCACCGTCCCTACCCTGCCTGTCGGATGCTGGGCGTGGTCGGCTTCGCTCAACGGTTCCGCTCGTCGTTGCGATGGATCACGAGCATCGATCCAGCCCGGGCTGACGGCATTGACGCGAATCTCAGGCCCCAGGCTCATGGCCAGGGCATGGGTCAACGCCATCAGGCCACCCTTGCTTGCCGCATAGGCTTCAGTATCCGGCTCGGACTGCCGGGCACGGGTGGAGGTCAAGTTGACGATGGCGCCACCGTGGGCACGCAGGTAAGGCGCACAGTGCTTGGCAAGCAGCATCGGACCATTGAGGTTGACCGCCAGCACACGGTTCCACTGGGCCAGCGACAGGCTTTCCAGTGTCTGGTTGTGCGGGTTGGCGATGGCCGCGTTGCTGACCAGCGCATCCAACCGACCAAACTGCCCCAACACTTCGGAAACCCCGGCACTGACCTGGGCTTCATCGGCCACATCCATGCAGATGAACCAGGCGTTTTCACCCAAGGCTTTCGCAACCTTGGCGCCACGCTGGCGGTCCAGGTCGCTGAGCACCACCTGCCAGCCTTCGCAAATCAACCAGGCGGCAATGCCCAGGCCGATGCCGCGCGCGGCACCGGTCACCAGGGCCACCCGACCGTTGTGGTCGGGCTCGCCGGCCTTCCAGTCGATCACAGCGCCGCCAGGCCGCGCGCCAGGTCCGCTTGCAGGTCGGCCACGTCTTCCAGACCGACGGCAACGCGGATCAGGCTGTCACGGATGCCCGCCGCTTCGCGCTCCTGCGGCGTCAGGCGGCCGTGGGAGGTGGTCGCGGGGTGAGCGATGGTGGTCTTGCTGTCACCCAGGTTAGTGGTGATCGAGATGACCCGAGTGGCATCGATAAAGCGCCAGGCGCCCTCCTTGCCCCCCTTGACCTCGAAGCTGACCACTGCACCAAAGCCGCTCATCTGACGCTTGGCCAGTTCGTGCTGCGGGTGGCTGGGCAAGCCGGCGTAATGCACCTTCTCCACCCCGTCCTGGCACTCCAGCCATTCAGCCAGCGCCTGGGCGCTCTCGCAGTGCGCACGCATGCGCAGTTTGAGCGTTTCCAGGCCCTTGGTGAAAATCCAGGCATTGAACGGGCTGAGGGTCGGGCCGGCGGTGCGCAAGAAGCCCACGACTTCCTTCATCTGCTCGCTACGCCCAGCCACCACACCCCCCATGCAACGGCCCTGGCCGTCGATGAACTTGGTAGCGGAATGGAACACGATGTCGGCGCCAAGCTTGAGCGGCTGCTGCAACGCCGGCGTGCTGAAGCAGTTGTCCACCACCAGCATGGCACCACGGGCATGGGCAATTTCAGCCAGCGCCGGGATATCCACCAGCTCGGCCAGCGGGTTGGATGGCGACTCGACGACCAGCAGCTTGGTGTTGGTTCTGATGGCCTGCTCCCAGCCGCCCAGGTCGGCCAGCGGCACATAGTCCACCTGCACACCGAAACGCTTGAAGTACTTCTCGAACAGACTGATGGTCGAGCCAAATACACTTTGCGACACCAACACATGGTCACCGGCACTGCACAGCGACATCACCACGGCGAGCAGCGCCGACATGCCGGTGGAGGTAGCCACGGCCTGCTCGGCACCTTCCATCGCCGCCAGGCGCTCTTCGAAGGCGCGCACAGTCGGGTTGGTGTAACGCGAATAGACGTTGCCTGGCGTTTCGCCGGCAAAGCGCGCAGCGGCGTCGGCGGCTGTGCGGAAGACGTAACTGGAGGTCAGGAACAGCGCTTCGCTGTGCTCGGCCTCCGGCGTGCGGTTCTGACCGGCGCGCACCGCCAGGGTGTCGAAACCGACACCCTCGAGGTCACTGTCCAGTCGACCGGCATCCCATTGTTCGGTCATGCCGTCGCTCCCAAATCAGTTGTTGTAGAGGTCGATGATCGCGCTGACGGCCTGGGTTTTCACCTTGGCCAGGTCGTTACGGGCCTGCTCGATGCGATCGAGGTAGGCTTCGTCGATGTCGCCGGTGACGTACTCACCGTTGAACACCGCGCAATCGAAGTGCTCGATCTTGATCTTGCCGCCACCGACCGATTCGATCAGGTCCGGCAGGTCCTGGTAGACCAGCCAGTCGGCGCCGATCAACTCGGCCACCTGTTCGGTGGTACGGTTGTGGGCGATCAGTTCGTGAGCGCTCGGCATGTCGATGCCGTAGACGTTGGGGTAGCGCACCGCAGGGGCTGCGGAACAGAAATAGACGTTCTTGGCGCCGGCTTCGCGGGCCATCTGGATGATCTGCTTGCAGGTGGTGCCGCGCACGATCGAGTCGTCCACCAGCATCACGTTCTTGCCGCGGAATTCCAGCTCGATGGCGTTGAGCTTCTGGCGCACCGATTTTTTGCGCGCGGCCTGGCCGGGCATGATGAAGGTACGGCCGATGTAGCGGTTCTTGACGAAGCCTTCGCGGAACTTGACGCCTAGGTGGTTGGCCAACTCCAGTGCGGCAGTGCGGCTGGTGTCGGGGATCGGGATGACCACGTCGATGTCGTGTTCCGGGCGTTCGCGCTGGATCTTCTCGGCCAGCTTCTCGCCCATGCGCAGGCGCGCCTTGTACACCGAAACGCCGTCGATGATCGAGTCCGGGCGGGCCAGGTACACATGCTCGAAGATGCACGGCTGAAGCTTCGGGTTCTCGGCGCACTGCTTGGTGAACATCTGGCCTTCTTCGGTGATGTACACCGCTTCGCCTGGTGCCAGGTCGCGGATCAGGGTGAAGCCGAGCACGTCCAGGGCGACGCTTTCCGAGGCGATCATGTACTCGACGCCTTCGTCGGTATGACGCTGGCCGAAGACCACTGGGCGGATACCGTTAGGGTCGCGGAAGCCGACGATCCCGTAGCCGGTGATCATCGCCACCACGGCATAACCACCCACGCAACGGCTGTGCACATGAGAGACCGCGGCGAACACGTCCTCTTCGGTGGGTTGCAGCTTGCCGCGCACGGCCAGCTCGTGGGCGAACACGTTCAGCAGCACTTCGGAGTCGGAGTTGGTGTTGACGTGGCGCAGGTCGGACTCGTAGATCTCCTTGGCCAACTGCTCGACGTTGGTCAGGTTGCCGTTGTGCGCCAGGGTGATGCCATAGGGCGAGTTGACGTAGAACGGCTGGGCCTCGGCCGAGGTGGAGCTACCGGCGGTCGGATAGCGCACGTGACCGATACCGATGCTGCCGACCAGGCGCTGCATGTGGCGCTGCTGGAAAACGTCGCGCACCAGGCCGTTATCCTTGCGCAGGAACAACCGGCCGTCATGGCTGGTCACGATACCGGCAGCGTCCTGGCCGCGGTGCTGGAGGACCGTAAGCGCGTCATACAGCGCCTGATTGACGTTCGACTTACCGACGATACCGACGATGCCACACATGCGACGCAACCCCTACTTTGATGAAACTTGAGTGAAGAGCGCTCAGGGCTTGCTCGGCCCGAGCAGCTGCTCCTTGAACGGAAGGTCAACGGGTGCGCTGACCCCACTGGACATCCACTGGCCGCCAAACCCGAGTATGAGGTTCTTCGACCAATCGGCTACCAATAGAAATTGTGGTATCAGGCGCGATTCCTGCCACCACGGATCCTGTTGCACCGGCCCCAGGCTGAGCAGCCCGACGGCCACCACCACCAGCAAGCCCCCGCGCGCGGCGCCAAAGGCCATGCCGAGGAAGCGATCGGTGCCGGACAAACCTGTCACGCGAATCAGCTCGCCAATGAGGAAGTTGAGCATCGCCCCGACCAGAAGCGTGGCGACGAAAAGAATGGCACAGCCGGCGATGACCCGCGCGGACGGAGTCTGGATATAGCTTTCCAGATACTGCGAGAGCGAGCCGCCGAACATCCAGGCCACCGCGCCGGCGACAATCCAGATGAGCAGGGACAAGGCCTCCTTGACGAAGCCGCGCTTGAGACTGATCAGTGAGGAAATGGCGACGATCGCGATGATCGCCCAATCAACCCAGGTAAATGCCACGGTGCTGCCTGCCGACGTTTGAGGCGGCGCATTTTACCAGAGCGAAGGGCTTGGGGTAAGCGGAATGTCAGGAGTTTGAAGGGCTGCAGGCTGACTCCAGGGACAGCTTTGCAGGTTTGAAAATGCAGCATTCTCTGCAGGAGCGGCTTTAGCCGCGATGCAGGCAACGCGGTGCCGGGCACCCGTTTCGCGGATGATCGCGGCTAAAGCCGCTCCTACTAGAATTCGCAAAAGATCAATGGATCAAAGCGACAGTTGCTAACCGCGCTCCGGCTGGAAACGCACCACGATGCCTTTGAGGTTCTGCTGGCGATTGATCACATCGCGCAAGCGCTCGGCTTCCGCCCGCTCGATCAACGGCCCGACGAATACCCGGTTCATGCCATCCGCCGAACGGATGTAGGCGTTGTAGCCCTTGCTACGGAGGGTCTTCTGCAGGTTTTCGGCCCCAGCCCGATTCGACAGGCTGGCCAGCTGGATCGACCAGCTCACCGGCAGGCCGTTGGCATCGATCTTCGATGGCGCGGCAGGCTTGGCCACCGACACAGCAGGCGCCACCGTCGGTGCAGGCGCCGGGCGAGGCTCGACCTTCGGCACCGCGGGTGTCGGCACCGGCGTTTGTGGCTTGGGCTGAACTGCCGGCACGGCTGGCGCGGGAGCGATCGGCTGGCTTGGCGCAGTCACCGGCGCCGTGGACTCATTGACTACCATGGGTGGCTGCTCGCCAGGGTCCGGCAACGGCTGTGGCTCCGGCACCGCCACAGGCTCGACCTGCACCTGGGGCAGGCTTGGCATGGCCGGCGCCTCCGGCGCCTCGACACGCACCTGGCGCATCTCGTCCTCACGGGTGAACAACATCGGCAGGAAGATCACCGCCAGCGCCACCAGCACCAGCGCACCCACCATGCGCTGCTTCATCCCTTTATCCAGCACTGCCATCTACTCCATCCTCGAGGGCCTGACGTTCAAGCCAGGCCAGGGCCTCGCCGACGCAGAAAAACGAACCGAACAGCAGGACCTGATCATCCGCCGTCGCCTGCGCACACTGCCCTTCCAAGGCCGCATCGACGCAGGTGTAAGACTTCACCGACGCACCGAGGTTCGTCAAGGCATCGACCAGTTCTGCGGCCGGACGGCTGCGCGGCGTGGCCAGGGGGGCGACCGCCCAGCCATCGACCAGCCCGTGCAATGGCGCAAGCACACCGCCCAGGTCTTTGTCGGCAAGCAGGCCGAAGACTGCCAGGCGTCGCCCTTTTACAGGCCGCGCCGCCAGGCGGCGCGCCAAGTATTGCGCAGCATGCGGGTTGTGGCCAACATCCAGCAACAGTTCCACGCGCCGACCGGCAAAGTGCAGCACTCGCCTGTCGAGACGGCCAGTGATGCGGGTATCCAGCAATGCCTGGCGCACCCGCGCCTCGTCCCAAGATACATCCATGAGCAAGAAGGCCTGCAGGGCGAGCGCCGCGTTTTCCATGGGCAGGTCGAGCAGCGGCAGGTCACGCAGCTCGACGACGGAGCCGTCCGGCCGGCTGCCGCGCCATTGCCAGTGATTGTCGGTGCTGACCAGGTCGAAATCTCGACCCCTCAGGAAAAACGGGCAAGCCAACTCACGCGCCCTTTCAAGCAAGGGTTGCGGCGGATCGAGATCACCACACAACGCAGGCTTGCCCTGACGGAAGATGCCGGCCTTTTCGAAGGCAACCGACTCACGGGTATCACCCAGGTAATCGGCATGATCGACACCGATGCTGGTAACCAGTGAAACATCGGCATCCACCAGGTTGACCGCGTCCAGTCGGCCACCCAGGCCGACTTCAAGCACCACGGCATCCAGCTCGGACTGCTTGAACAGCCAAAACGCCGCGAGGGTCCCCATCTCGAAATAGGTCAGCGAAATCTCGCCACGCGCCGCCTCGACAGCGGTGAAGGCCTCGCACAACTGCTCATCGCCAGCCTCGACACCGTCGATAAGCACACGCTCGTTGTAGCGCAGCAGATGTGGCGAACTGTAAACCCCCACCTTGAGCCCCTGGGCGCGCAGCAGCGTAGCCACGAAGGCGCAGGTCGAACCCTTGCCATTGGTGCCAGTGACCGTCACCACGCGAGGCGCCAGCTTGCCCAGGCCCAGGCCCGCAAGCACCTGCTGCGAGCGCTCCAGCCCCATGTCGATGGCCGAAGGATGCAGCTGCTCGAGGTAGGCGAGCCAGTCGCCCAGGGAACGCTGGCTCATCACGCGACCGCAGCGACTTCTTTGGCGGCTTCCGGCGTGGGCTGGCCGGTCATCTGCGCCAACAGGCGAGCCAGGCGCGGACGCAGTTCGTCACGGGAGATGATCAGATCGATGGCACCGTGTTCCAGCAGGAACTCGCTGCGCTGGAAGCCTTCTGGCAGTTTCTCGCGCACGGTCTGTTCGATCACGCGCGGGCCGGCGAAGCCGATCAGCGCCTTGGGCTCACCGACGATCACGTCGCCAAGCATGGCCAAGCTGGCGGAGACACCGCCGTAGACCGGATCGGTCAGCACCGAGATGAACGGAATGCCTTCTTCGCGCAGGCGCGCCAGCACGGCGGAGGTCTTGGCCATCTGCATCAGCGAGATCAGCGCTTCCTGCATGCGCGCGCCACCGGAGGCGGAGAAGCAGATCATTGGGCAGCGGTTTTCCAAGGCGTAGTTGGCAGCGCGTACGAAGCGCTCACCGACGATGGCGCCCATCGAGCCGCCCATGAAGGAGAACTCGAAGGCGCTGACCACGACCGGCAGGCCCATCAGGTTGCCGCTCATGGAGATCAGCGCATCTTTCTCGCCGGTCTGTTTCTGGGCGGCGGTCAGGCGGTCCTTGTATTTCTTGCCGTCACGGAACTTCAGGCGGTCGACTGGCTCCAGGTCGGCGCCCAGCTCGGCGCGGCCGTCCTTGTCGAGGAAGATGTCGATGCGCGCACGTGCGCCGATGCGCATGTGGTGGTTGCACTTGGGGCAGACGTCGAGGGTCTTTTCCAGCTCCGGGCGGTACAGCACGGCTTCGCAGGACGGGCACTTGTGCCACAGGCCTTCGGGCACCGAACTCTTCTTCACCTCGGAACGCATGATCGAAGGGATCAGTTTGTCTACCAACCAGTTGCTCATGCTTTCTCTCTCCAGTATCGGCGGGCGGCGGGCCTGGACTTACCGGCCCCACCCCTGCCCTTGAGCTCAAATTCTGCTGTGAAACGACGACAGGCCGGCCATGGGTTCGCCACGCACCACCCCATCTCCAATTTTTTTACGCCGATGCCTGGGCCGGCCTCATGGCCTGGCAGCATCGGGCTGCGAAAGCTATGGACGATGGCGCGCGGCCAGCCGTCACATCCGCCCTCACGCCTGCCTCACCGCACGCATGAAAGCCTCGATCTTCGCGGCGTCCTTGATGCCCTTTTGCTGTTCCACACCGCCACTGACATCCACCGCATACGGACGCACCTGGCGGATGGCCTCGGCGACATTGTCGGCCGACAGGCCTCCGGCAAGAATGATCGGTTTGCTCAGGCGCTGCGGAATCAATGACCAGTCGAAGGACTCTCCGGTTCCTCCCGGCACACCCGCTACATAGGCGTCCAACAGGATGCCGCTGGCACCGGCGTAGTGTTTGCAAGCAGCCTCCAGATCGTCACCGGGGCGCACGCGCAGGGCCTTGATCCAGGGCCGGTGATACCCCTCGCAGTCGGCCGGGGTTTCATCGCCGTGGAACTGTAGCAGGTCCAGCGGAACCACTTCGAGGATCTCGTTGAGCTCGCAACGGCTGGCATTGACGAACAGCCCCACGGTGGTCACGAACGGCGGCAGTTGCGAGATGATTGCCCGAGCCTGGCGCACATCCACCGCGCGCGGGCTCTTCGCATAGAAGACGAAGCCGATGGCATCGGCACCGGCCGCGACAGCCGCCAGGGCGTCCTCTAAGCGGGTAATCCCGCAGATCTTGCTGCGCACGTTGTTCATGGAGGACGAACCTTGAGTGATCGGCGAAAGGCCCGATGTTAGCAAATGGCTTTTGACCCGTCAGTCTGCCAGGGCCTCGTAGCCGGTAAGAAAGTGTGGGCCGATGTAACGCTGTGGCAATGCGTACTCTTGCGGGTACTCCACCTGGACCAGGTACAGGCCGTACGGGTGGGCCGTCACCCCGCCTTCCCGACGGTTTCGCCCCTCCAGCACCTCGCGAGCCCACTCCACCGGCCGCTCGCCGGCACCGATGGTCATCAGCACGCCGGCGATGTTGCGCACCATGTGATGCAGGAACGCGGTGGCGCGTACATCCAGCACGATCATCTGGCCGTGCCGGGTGACGCGCAGGTGATGGATATGCTTGATCGGCGACTTGGCCTGGCACTGGCTGGCGCGGAAGGCGCTGAAGTCATGGGTGCCGAGCAAATACTGCGCAGCCTCGGCCATGCGCGCCACATCCAATGGCCGGTGGTTCCAGGTCACCTCTTCGGCCAGATGTGCCGGGCGAATGGGATCGTTGTAGATCACATAGCGGTAGCGCCGCGCCGTGGCCTTGAAGCGGGCGTGGAAATGCGCCGGCATGGGCGCGGACCAGACCACGCTGATGTCGTGGGGCAGGTTGAAGTTGGTGCCCAGGGTCCAGGCGCGTTCGTCGCGCACCGCGCGGGTGTCGAAATGCACGATCTGCCCGCAACCGTGCACACCGGCATCGGTGCGACCCGCGCACACCACCGAGATCGGCTCGTTGGCTACCTTCGACAGTGCTTGCTCCAGGGCCTGCTGAACACTGGGCACGCCACTGGCCTGGCGCTGCCAGCCGCGATAGCGCGAGCCCTTGTATTCCACGCCCAGGGCGATGCGGGTGTAGCCTTCGGCCGCCGATTCGGTGGCGGCGCTGTCGATGATGTCCAAGAGCGGTAAACCTGATGATGAAACGAAAGGCGGGCAGTATACCGGCAAACCACGCAAGGGCCGAAATGATCGCGGGGCAAGCCCGCTGCCCCGCCTGCCTCCGAAAGAGACCGGCGGGAGCGGCCTTGCCCCGCGATGTGTAACGCTGCGTCAGACCAGGCGCGAGAGCATCTCGTTGGCTTCCTGGCGCTGGCTGTCATCGCCATCCTTGACCACCTCGTCGAGGATGTCGCGGGCGCCCTGGTGGTCACCCATGTCGATGTAGGCGCGGGCCAGGTCGAGCTTGGTGGCCACTTCGTCGGCACCGGAGAAGAAGTCGAAGTCCAGGTCGTCCAGCGGCGCAGGCTCCTGGGCCGCGTCCTCGGCAGTGAACTGCGGCTCCAGCGACGGCGACTCGAGATTCTGCGACAGCTTATCGAGCTCGGCGTTGACGTCATCCAGCTCCGAAGCGAAATTCTTCGCCGCCGGCGAGTCGTCGTCCAGGGACAGCGACAGGTCGAAGTCGTCCGGCAGCTCCAGCTCGGAGATCGGGTCGAATTCCGGAATGGCGTCGAAAGCCGCGAGTTCGGCCGCCACGTCCACCGGTGCTTCCTCGGTGCTGGCCGGGGCAGCAGGTTCACCGACGTCGAGGTCAAATTCGGCGAGGTCGTCGACGCTCTGCGGCTCCGGCTGAGCCTGCGCCTGTGCCAGCAACGCCTCGAAGTCATCGTCGGCATCGGTCTCGGCGACCGGCGCCGCTTCAGCTTCAGCTTCGAGCACGGCTTCCAGTGGAGCGGTATCGTCCAGCACCGGCAGGTCGAGCGGCTCGTCGGCCGGCAGATCGTCGCCCAGGCTCAGGTCGAAGGCGCTATCGAGGTCATCCTGTTCGGGCGCCTGTGACAGTTCGGATTCCAACTCGGGTTCGAGCGACGCAGCGGGCTCAGGCTCCGGAGCAGGCTCAACCAGCGGCTCTGGCTCGGGCTCTACCACCGGCGCTGGCGGCTCCTGGTCCTGCAGCAGTTCCTGGACGTACTGCTCGTCCAGCTCCGCGGCCAGAGCTGCCGCGCCAGCAGCGCCTGCGGCTACGGCCGCAACCCCGAGCATGCCGGGATAACGCTCCTTGAGCGAGGCGACCTCGGCCTGGCTGGTGTCGCTGGGCGCCAGTTTGCGCTCCTGATCGGCGAAAGCGGTCTGGTCACCCTGGCGGGCATAGACTTCCATCAATTTCAGGCGCAGGTCACTGCGCTGCGGCTCTGACGCCACGGCAGCCTCGAGCAGATCGGCGGCATGGTTGAGGCGGCCACGCGCGATGCTTTCATCGACCTCGGCGAACAACGCAGCACGCGGATCCCGGGCTGGCTCGGTCGCGACCGCCGGCAGCGGCTTCTCCGCAGCGGTGGCGGCAGCGGCCGAAGCGGCCACGACGGCAGGCGACAGGGTTACGCTGGGCGCCGAAACGTCCAGCCCTTCGAAACTGCTTGGCGGCAGGTCCAGGTCCGGACCACGCTCGCCTTCCTCAGACAACGCCCGAGCCATGCGCAGGTGCTTCTCGGCTTCCTGCTGAGCCTTGCGTTTGCGTGCCAGGAGCAACAGCAACAGCAGCAAGACCAGGAACGCGGACCCGGCAACCAGCCCCAGCAGCAGCGGGTTACCCAGCAACTGGTCGAGCATGCCCGGTTCTTCGGCGACCGGGGCCTCGTCGACCGGCGCTGGCGCGGGGGCGGTATCGACTGCGGCAGGTGCCGGGGTCACCACTGGCTCGGCTGGGGTCAACTGGGCGTTGACCGCTGGCTGAGCCGGTGCCGGGGCTGGCTCGCCGGGCAAGGCGGCGGGCAGTTCAGGCTGCGCTGCGCCCTGCGCCTCGAGGCGTGCCAACTGGTCGTTCTTCAGCTGGATCAGACGCTGCAGCTTGTCCAACTGGCTCTGCAGGTCGACCATGCGGCTCTTGAGCTCGTCGTTGTCGCGACGACTGGTGTCGAGGCTTTCCTGGGCAACGGCCAGCTTGTCGTTGAGCGCCTTGGTTTCACCGGCAGCCCCCTTGCCGCCTGGGGAGACCAGGCGCAGGTTATCGCCCTGGGCGATACGCGCAGGCGCGGCACCAGCCTCGCCACGACGGGTGGCATCCAGCTGGCGGGCACGCGGCCCCAGGCGACGCCCCTCGCGCCAGGCGGCGTACTGCTCGGCGACTTCGCGGTTGGCCTCTGGGCGGGGAATGTTCTGGATCTGCTGCTGGTCGGGCAGGCGCAGGACTTGCCCAATCTTGAGCTGGTTGATGTTGTTACCGATGAAAGCATCGGGGTTCAACGCCTGGATTGCCAGCATGGTCTGCTGGACCGAACCGCCATGGGTGTTGCGCGCGGCGATCTGCCAGAGCGTGTCACGGCGCTTGGTGGTGTAGCTGCCCGCGCTCACCGCCGGGTTGATGTTGGCCTGGGTCGGCTGGCTACCCTGGGCCTGCGCCTGGTCGAGCAGCACGCTGTAGTCGCGCAGCAAGCGCCCCTGTGGCCACATGACCTGGACCAGGAACTTGACCACCGGCTCCGGCAACGGCTTGCTGGAGGTGACCCGCAGCACACTCTTGCCGTTGGGGGTGAGCACCGGTGTGAAGGTGAGGTCTTCGAGGTAGGCCGGCAGCGGCACCCCGGCCTTGGCGAAATCTTCCGGCGACGCCAGGCTGGGCGCCATTTCCGCGGCGGTAAGGTCGCGCACATCGAGCAGTTCGATCTCGGCATCCAACGGCTGGTTCTGCGCCGACTTGAGGGTCAGCTCCCCCAACCCCAGGGCATTCGCCACGCCGGACGACAGCGCCGAGGCTGCCGCGATGGCCAGAACCAGTTTGCGAATTCGAAGCATGAACTCTTCCCTTGTATGAACGGTCCCGAAAACCCAGTCGCGGTGTAGGACAAAATTGCTCGCAGTATCTTTTACGCCATGTGTTTAATCAACAATTGCGCCACCTGCACGGCGTTCAGCGCCGCGCCCTTGCGCACATTGTCGGTGGTCAGCCAGAGGTTGAGCTGCTCATCCTCGTCGACGCCACGGCGTACACGACCAACATAGACCACGTCCTGGCCCACTGCGTCACCCACCGGGGTCGGATAGTCGCCTGGCTCGACCAGTTCGAGGCCGTCGGCCGTCTCCAGCGCCGCGTTGACCGCGTCCAGGTCGACCGGACGACGGCTCTGCACCGCCACACTGAAGCTATCGCCGAAAAACACCGGGACTTGAATGCAGGTCACGGAAATCTTCAGTTGGGGCATGCCCAGCAATTGGCGCAGTTCGGTCACCAGGCGTCGCTCGACAGCCGTATAGCCTTGCTCGTCGTGCGCCCCCACCTGCGGCAACACATTGAACGCCACTTGGCGGTCGAAGAAACGCGGCTCCAATGGCCGAGCGTTGAGCAGTTCGGCGGTCTGCCGCGCCAGCTCGTTGACCGCTTCCCTGCCCTGCGCCGACACGGCCAGGCAGGCGTTTACCTGTACCCGCTCGATATCCAGCAACGCCTTCAGCGGTGCCAACGCCACGGCCAGGGCCACGGCACCCGAGCTGGGGCTGGTGATCAGCGCTGGCATCGCCAGGTCCGCCACCCGCTCGCCATTCGCTTCGGGAACCACTGCCCTGGCACCTTCCAGGGCACCCGACAGATCGATGACAGCGCAACCGGCTGCTTGCGCCTTCGGTGCGAAGCTGCGGCTGACTGCCGAGCTGGCGGCGAAGAACGCCAGCTTTACCTGAGTGAAATCGAAACTGTCCACTTCGCGCACCCGCAGTTTCTTGCCGGCGAACATGACGTTGCTGCCGGCTGATTCCATGCTGGCCAGCAGGTGCAAGGTGGCCACCGGGAATGCCAGCTCCTCGAGGATCTGCACGAGGGTTTCACCGACGGTGCCGGTGGCGCCGACGACGGCGATGTCTAGGGGGGTGGTCATGGCTTCGGTTCCTTCTGCGGGTACGGCGGGGGGCGGCACTTTACTTGGATTGTAGGGCGCTGGGTACCCGGAAGAGGTTTCTGGTGAAGCGAGCAGCATTGATTGCTGCCGAGGGGAATTTGCTGGGCCCTTGAGACGAAGATGACATACAACGCAGCGCTTTCAAGGTGTTCGCCGGGAAGCCGTAGCGGTATTGAGACCGAGCGCCGCGCGGGCGGCGCTCGGTCTCATACGCGCTGCACCTCTGACGTCGAACACCTTGAAAGGCTTGGCCACAAAGAAGAGATACCCAGGCAAAAAAAAGCCCGCCAGTGTGAGAGCGGGCAAGGACCTACGAAGATTCTTCTAGCGACCAACTAGCTTCCACGATAGGTCGAGTAACTGTACGGCGAGATCAGCAGCGGCACGTGGTAGTGCTCTTGGTTCTGGTCGATACCAAAGCGCAACACGACAACGTCGAGGAACGCGGTACCCGGCAGTTTCACACCGCGGGCACGGTAGTAGTCGCCCGCGCTGAACTGCAGTTGGTACACGCCGGTACGATAATCCTCACCCTGCAGCAGCGGCGCGTCGACGCGGCCATCGCTGTTGGTCAGGGCGGTGTTCAGCAGCTCCAGCTGCTGGTCTTCGACACGGTACAGCTCGACCTTGATCGAGCTGCCCGGGCAGCCGTGAGCGGCATCCAGTACGTGTGTGGTCAAACGTCCCATTTGCTAGTCGCCTCTTGTCGTATGCGTGGGCAAAAAATACACGGCACCTACCGGGCGGCAAGGCCAACGGTGCGCGGGAATGGCGCCATTAAGACAGTTTAGCGATAAATTGTACACAATTTTTTGAGCCAACCCGCCTGACCGCCGACTGACCCACGCTCACCCTCTTATATAAGGCCCAGCAGTCGCAAACTCAGGCCGGGTAAAGACGCCCCTGTCATTAACTGACCAAACGGGCAAGTTTCTTGCAAGCCATTCCAAGGCGACAAATGGGAAGAAATGCGGAAAAACAGACTTACAAAAGAATTGATAAGTTGTATACAATCAGCCCATCCGGTGGTGCGACATCCCGACGCGGCCCGCCCACCACCCGCATTCACGTACAAGAAGGAAGACTGCAGTGAGCGCTGACTACCCTCGCGACCTGATCGGTTACGGCAACAACCCACCTCATCCGCAATGGCCGGGGAATGCCCGCATTGCACTGTCCTTCGTGCTCAACTACGAGGAAGGTGGCGAGCGCAACATCCTGCACGGCGACAAGGAATCCGAAGCCTTCCTCTCCGAAATGGTCGCCGCCCAACCGCTCCAGGGCCAGCGCAACATGAGCATGGAGTCGCTCTACGAGTACGGCAGCCGCGCCGGCGTCTGGCGCCTGCTCAAGCTGTTCAAGGACAGCGGCGTGCCGCTGACCATCTTCGCCGTGGCCATGGCCGCCCAGCGCCACCCCGACGTGATCCGTGCCATGGCCCAGGCGGGCCATGAGATCTGCAGCCACGGCTACCGCTGGATCGACTACCAGAACATGGACGAGGCGCAGGAGCGCGAGCACATGCTCGAAGCCATCCGCATTCTCACCGAGATCACCGGCGAACGCCCGCTGGGCTGGTACACCGGTCGCACCGGCCCGAACACTCGACGCCTGGTGATGGAGGAAGGCGGCTTCCTCTACGACAGCGACACCTACGACGACGACCTGCCCTACTGGGAGCCGAACAACCCGACCGGCAAGCCACACTTGGTGATCCCCTACACCCTGGACACCAACGACATGCGCTTCACCCAGGTACAGGGCTTCAACTGCGGCGAGCAGTTCTACCAATACCTGAAAGACGCCTTCGACGTGCTCTACGCCGAAGGTGCCGACGCCCCGAAAATGCTGTCGATCGGCCTTCACTGCCGCCTGGTCGGCCGCCCGGCGCGCCTGGCCGCGCTCAAGCGTTTCGTCGACTACGCCAAGAGCCACGAGCAGGTCTGGTTCGCCCGTCGCGTGGATATCGCCCGCCACTGGCACGCCACCCACCCGTACAAGAAAGAGAACGCCTGATGACCGCTTTCAACACCCTCAAGCCCTCCACCCTGGACCGCGCCGCCTTCGTCGAGGCTTTCGCCGATATCTACGAGCACTCGCCGTGGGTCGCCGAAAAAGCCCATGACCTGGGGCAACTGGCCGAGCTGGACGAGATCGAGGCGCTGCACCAGCGCATGAGCGACATCCTGCTCAGCGCCAACCAGGCGGACCAGCTGGCACTGATCAACGCGCACCCGGACCTCGCCGGCAAAGCCGCCATCCAGGGTGAGCTGACCGAGTCGAGCACCAACGAGCAAGCCGGTGCCGGCATCCACCAGTGCACCGCCGAAGAGTTCGCTCGTTTCACCGCGCTGAACGATGCGTACAAGGCCAAGTTCCAGTTCCCGTTCATCATGGCGGTCAAGGGCAGCAACCGGCACCAGATCCTCGCCGCCTTCGAAAAGCGCATCCACAACGACAAAGACACCGAATTCAAGGAAGCCCTGGCGCAGATCAACCTGATCGCGCTGTTCCGCCTGCTGCAGCTTTGAGGGCAGTCGCCCGGCCTGGCCCGAGTGCATGACACCCAGGGCCTGCCGGGGCAAGACAGCCCACCCTATTTCAAGAACAACGAACACAGAAGAGATAACCGCATGCGCACCCTGATGATCGAGCCCCTGACCAAAGAAGCCTTCGCCCCGTTCGGTGACGTGATCGAAACCGATGGCAGCGACCACTTCATGATCAACAACGGCTCGACCATGCGCTTCCACAAGCTCGCCACGGTCGAGACCGCCGAGCCCGAGGACAAGGCGATCATCAGCATCTTCCGCGCCGACGCGCTGGAGATGCCGTTGACCGTGCGCATGCTGGAACGCCATCCGCTGGGCAGCCAGGCTTTCATCCCGCTGCTCGGCAACCCCTTTCTGATCGTGGTCGCGCCCGTTGGCGATGCACCTGTATCAGGCTTGGTCCGAGCCTTCCGCAGTAATGGCAGGCAGGGCATTAATTACCATCGCGGCGTCTGGCACCACCCGGTGCTGACGATCGAAAAGCGGGATGACTTCCTGGTGGTTGATCGCAGTGGTTCCGGCAACAACTGCGATGAGCATTACTTCCCCGAGGAACAGATGTTGGTCCTCAATCCCCACCAATAAGAAAGGGTCGGTCATCAAAAGGGTGACTGGCGAGAGGTACATACTGTGGAAGCACACCTTCACGAATGGCTGAACCTGAGCATTCGCTGGGTTCACATGATCACCGGCGTGGCCTGGATCGGTGCATCGTTCTATTTTGTCTGGCTGGAGAACCACCTGAACCGAAGCAACCCGCGCGATGGGTTGTCGGGTGACCTCTGGGCCATCCACGGTGGCGGCATCTACCACCTGGAAAAATACAAGCTGGCGCCCCCGAAAATGCCCGAGAACCTGCACTGGTTCAAATGGGAGGCCTACTTCACCTGGATGTCCGGTATTGCCCTGCTGTGCGTGGTGTTCTACTGGAACCCTGCGCTTTACCTGCTGGCACCGGGCAGCACCCTGAGCGGTGCCGAGGGCGTGGCTATCGGTATCGGCTCGCTGATTGCCGGCTGGTTCATCTACGACTTCCTCTGCGACTCGCCCCTGGGCAAGAAGCCGGCCCTGCTCGGCGCCGTGCTGTTCGTGCTGATCATCGCCGCCTGCTGGGGCTTCAGCCTGGTGTTCAGCGGCCGCGGCGCCTACCTGCACACCGGCGCGATCATCGGCACCATCATGGTGGGTAACGTGTTCCGCATCATCATGCCGGCCCAGCGCCAACTGGTGGCGGCCATCGAGAACAACCAGACCCCGGACCCGGTACTGCCGGCCAAGGGCCTGCTGCGTTCGCGCCATAACAACTACTTCACCCTGCCGGTGCTGTTCATCATGATCAGCAACCACTTCCCGAGCACCTACGGCAGCCAGTACAACTGGCTGATCCTGGCCGGGATCGCAGTGGCCGCGGTACTGATCCGTCACTACTTCAACACCCGCCACGACAGCAACAAATACGCATGGACCCTGCCTGTCGGTGCCCTGGCGATGATCTGCCTGGCCTACGTGACCGGTCCGAAACCGCTGCCAACCGCCCCTGAGCAGGCTGCCGCGAAGGTCGAGTACCAGCCGCTGCCGGCTACCGCCGTGGGTGGCAAGACCGCTGCCGAACTGCGCGCCGAGGAAGCCGCCAAGCCTGCCGAGGCACCTGCCGCGCAACCCGTCCAGGCCACGGCCCAAGCGGCCACTGGCAGCTTCGACAAAATCCACGACGTCATCCAGGAACGCTGCACCGTGTGCCATTCGGCCAAACCGACCAGCCCACTGTTCAGCGCCGCCCCGGCCGGCGTGATGTTCGATACCCCACAGCAGATCCAGGCCCAGGCCGCGCGCATCCAGGCGCAGGCTGTCGCCAGCCAGATCATGCCGCTGGGCAACATCACTCAGATGACCGTCGAAGAACGCAAGCTGGTCGGCGACTGGATCGCCGCTGGTGCGCGGGTCAACTGATCGCGACACCCCGTTTTCAAGACGTCAAGCTGTAAGTAGTACGTTGCAAGCATCGAGCTAGGACTTCGGCGGCACCCAGGGCTTTCCTGCAGGGCCCGCCGCCGAAGGCCGACGCTTGGATCCGAGAATAAAAACAAAACTCGAGGTGCTGCATGTCCGAGTCACGCAAGGCGTACATCCCCGTTGCGCCGCCGCGACAGCCCCTGCCCTTGTTCCAACTGATCCTGGTGGGTCTGCAACACGTTCTGCTGATGTACGGTGGCGCCATCGCGGTGCCCCTGATCATCGGCCAGGCGGCGGGCCTGTCCCGCGAAGAAGTCGCCTTCCTGATCAACGCCGACCTGCTGGTCGCTGGCGTTGCCACCATCATCCAATCCTTCGGTATCGGCCCCGTGGGCATCCGCATGCCCGTCATGATGGGCGCCAGCTTCGCGGCGGTCGGCAGCATGGTGGCCATGGCCGGCATGCCTGGCGTCGGTTTGCAGGGGATCTTCGGCGCGACCATCGCGGCCGGCTTCTTCGGCATGCTGATCGCGCCGTTCATGTCCAAGGTCGTGCGTTTCTTCCCGCCGCTGGTGACCGGCACGGTCATCACCTCCATTGGCTTGTCGCTGTTCCCGGTAGCGGTCAACTGGGCCGGTGGCGGCCAAGAAGCGCAGGCCTTCGGCGCGCCGATCTACCTGATGGTGGCCGGCCTGGTGCTGGCGGTGATCCTGTTGATCAACCGCTTCATGCGCGGTTTCTGGGTCAATGTGTCGGTACTGGTGGGCATGGGCCTGGGCTACGTGCTCGCCGGCTCCATCGGCATGGTCGACCTGTCGGGCCTGAGCGAGGCACCGTGGCTGCAGGTGGTCACCCCCCTGCACTTCGGCATGCCGACCTTCAGCCTGGCACCGATCCTGTCGATGTGCCTGGTGGTGGTGATTATCTTCGTCGAGTCCACCGGCATGTTCCTCGCCCTGGGCAAGGTGACCGACCGTGAAGTAACGCCTGGGATGCTGCGTCGTGGCCTGCTGTGCGACGCTGGCGCGTCGTTCATCGCCGGCTTTTTCAACACCTTCACCCACTCCTCGTTCGCCCAGAACATCGGGCTGGTGCAGATGACCGGGGTGCGCTGCCGCTACGTCACCGTCATGGCCGGCGCCCTGCTGATCCTGCTCAGCCTGCTGCCCAAGGCGGCCTTCCTGATTGCCTCGATCCCGCCCGCAGTCCTGGGTGGCGCGTCCATCGCCATGTTCGGCATGGTCACCGCCACCGGGATCAAGATCCTCCAGGAGGCGGACATCTCCGACCGTCGCAACCAGCTGCTGGTCGCAGTCAGTGTCGGCTTCGGCCTGATCCCTGTGGTCCGTCCGGAGTTCTTCGCACAGATGCCACAGTGGATGGAGCCCATCACCCACAGCGGCATCGCCATGGCCACCCTCAGCGCACTGGTGCTGAACCTGTTGTTCAACATCCTCGGCGGCGCCGAGCGCGCCGTGCACAACGAAGCCTGTCACCCGCATTGAGTGACCGGGGCGGCACTCAAGTGCCGCCCCAACATCCGACAAGCAGCAACCGCTTGACCGTCGGCCCGCCGGAATGGGCCGCCCGGGGCGCCTGCGCGCCGAAAAAGCCCCAAACAAAAACAATAAGTCCGGGAACCACAACATGAAGCGCATCACCACGTCCGTTCTGCTGGGCAGCAGCCTGCTGGCCACCCTCCCCTCCCACGCCGGCGAATGGCTGCAATGGCACGGCGAAAGCCTGACCTACCTGTACGGCAAGGATTTCAAGATCAACCCCGACATCCAGCAGACCGTCACCTTCGAGCATGCCAACAAGTGGAAGTACGGCGACACCTTCCTGTTCGTCGACAAGATCTTCTACAACGGCAAGGCCGACCCCGGCAAAGGCGTCACCACCTACTACGGCGAATTCAGCCCGCGCCTGTCGTTCGGCAAGATCTTCGAACGCAAGCTGGCCTTCGGCCCGGTCAAGGATGTGCTGCTGGCCATGACCTACGAGCGTGGCGAGGGCGACAACGAGGCCTACCTGATCGGCCCCGGCTTCGACCTGGACATCCCCGGCTTCAACTACTTCACCCTGAACTTCTACCTGCGCAACACCGAGGGCAGCCGCCCAGGCGACAACGTCTGGCAGATCACCCCCGGTTGGTCGTACACCATTCCCGTGGGCAGGTCGGACATCCTGATCGACGGCTACATGGATTGGGTGACCGACAACGACCAGACCCGTCGCGGCACCTACCACGCCAACCTGCACTTCAACCCACAGGTCAAGTACGACCTGGGCAAGGCCCTGAACCTGGGCGCCAAGCAGCTCTACGTGGGCTTCGAGTACAGCTACTGGAAAGACAAGTACGGCATCGACAGCCGCGGCAACCTGGACAGCAATCAGAGCGTCGCCAGCGCGCTGGTCAAAGTGCATTTCTGATAACCTGACCGAATGCCCAACTTTGCAGCACCGTGCTCCAGGACGGAGCACTTGAGGTACAGCGCGCAAGCCAGTAATCTGCGCGCCCCCTCGATCAGGGCAGGACGGATCCTGCCCGCGTTTACTGACCGCTCAGTCAATGAATTCGGGCGGTTGGCCAACGTGTTGCCAGCCTGAGACACCCTTTTCATCCGTTCAGAAAGACGTCGAGCAGGATGGTTGTGCCCAACGCGGAAAAGTTGGCGCAGCTCTTGCCAAACAGCTGTGGCCAATCGAAAAAAGCTGACTCAAAAGACAAGAATAGCGCCCGAGCGCTGACAACAGATCCAAATCAAGGGAGCGACACACGCAATGCGTACCATCAATAGCCTGATCCTCGCCGGCGGCCTGCTGGCCTGCGGTGCCAGCCAAGCCGGCGACCTGCTGCAATGGCAGAACAACAGCCTGACCTACCTGTGGGGCAAGAACTTCAAGGTCAACCCCGAGACCCAGCAGACCTTCACCTTCGAGCACGCCGATGCGTGGAAGTACGGCGACAACTTCATCTTCGTCGACAAGATCTTCTACCAGGGCAAGAAGGACGCCAACAACGGCCCCAACACCTACTACGGCGAGATCAGCCCGCGCCTGTCGTTCGGCAAGATCTTCGACCAGAAGCTCGAGTTCGGCCCGGTAAAGGACGTGCTGCTGGCGATGACCTACGAGTTCGGCGAGGGTGACACCGAGTCGTACCTGATCGGCCCCGGTTTCGACCTGGCCATCCCCGGCTTCGACTACTTCCAGCTGAACTTCTACCAGCGCACCACCGACGGCAGCCGCCCGGGTGACAATGTCTGGCAGATCACCCCGGTCTGGTCCTACACCATCCCCGTGGGCTCGTCCGACGTGCTGATCGACGGCTTCATGGACTGGGTGGTGGACAACGACGAGAACCGTCGGGGTACCTACCAGGCCAACCTGCACTTCAACCCGCAGATCAAGTACGACCTGGGCAAGGCCCTGCACCTGGGCGAGAAGCAGTTGTACGTGGGTATCGAGTACGACTACTGGAAGAACAAGTACGGCATCAAGGACAGCGACGGTTTCACCACCGACCAGAACACCGCAAGCTTGCTGGTCAAAGTTCACTTCTGATCGTGAAACGAAACAGCGCCTTCCGGAAGGCGCTGTTTCTTTCAAAATTGTAAGAATTAACCTACAGCTAAATAGGCGACCTCTTACTTAGCGTAGAACTTGCCTTGAAAATCAACATCAACGCACCAGGCAACAAACCTCCCAGCACCACCAGTAGCAACTCAACCTGATGGTGTTCAAGCACTCTTCGGATATCGAGCATCAGCATTCCGGCGTTGATCATCATCGCTGCCCCGAACATCGCAAAGCACCTGAGCAAGGCCGTACTAGATAGGTCGAGCAGCAGAAAGCGCACCCCCAGCATGCCCCAAGCCAGCGCCGTGAGCAGATACAGCGCCAAGTGATAAGCGTCGTAAGTCAGAACTTGGCCGAACATGATTGCCTCCCCGATACAGTTCCAAAAATAAATAATTAGCACTATTAAAGTCGACATCCACCTACAGCCTGCAAAATTTTGACATTTTTTTTGCAACTGGCCCTTTAGTCTGCTTGGCTTTCAAAACCCAATATGGACATAGGCCAATTTCATGCGTACCCCGCTCGCCGCGCCCTGGCGTTTCCTGCTGTTACTCTGCTCGACCTGGTTCGGCATTTTCCTTTTGACCCGCGTGATCCTGCTGGCAGCCCATGCCGACGAGTTCAGCGGCAACTACCTGGCCGTGTTCCTCGGTGGCGCGCTGTATGACCTGAGTTTCCTCGCCTATGCCTCAATGCCACTGGGCCTGTATCTGGCACTCTGCCCGACACCGCTGTGGCGCACCCGCGCCCACCGCTGGCTGCTGCAGGGCGTGCTGGCGGCCAGCCTGTTCCTGATGCTGTTCGTCGCGGTGGCCGAGTGGCTGTTCTGGGACGAGTTCGGCGTGCGCTTCAACTTCATCGCCGTGGACTACCTGGTGTACTCCAAGGAAGTCCTGGACAACATTCGCGAGTCCTACCCGCTGCCCATGCTGCTCGGTAGCCTGGCGGTGGTGGCGCTGCTGGTCACTCTGCTGCTGCGCAGGCCGCTGACCCATGCCCTCGCCGCCCCCGCGCTCACCGGCCGCCAGCGCCTGGCGGGCCTCTGCGTGCTGGCGGGTTTGAGCGTGGTGTCGGTGCTGGTGATCGATCAGCAGTTCCCTCGCGGCCAGGGCGGCAACGCCTACCAACGCGAACTGGTCAGCAACGGCCCGTACCAGTTCTTCGCCGCCTTCCGCAACAACGAACTGGACTACACCCAGTTCTACGCCAGCCTTGGCGCGGACGCGGTCGGCACGCAGATGCGCCAGGAGCTGGCCGCCACCAACGCCCGCTTCGAAGCCCACGAGGCCCAGGACATCCGCCGCCACATCAGCGCCAGCGGGGAATTGCGCAAGCCGAACATCATCCTGGTGACCATCGAAAGCTTCAGCGCCAAGTACATGGGCAGCAACGGTCACCCCGAAAACCTCACGCCCAACCTCGACGCACTGCGCGCCCAGAGCCTGTACTTCAACAACTTCTACGCCACCGGCACCCGTACCGACCGCGGCCTGGAGGCCATCACCCTGTCGATCCCGCCCACCCCGGGCCGCTCGATCGTCAAGCGCATCGGCCGCGAAAGCGGCTATGCCAGCCTCGGCCAACAGTTGACGGCGGTCGGCTATGACGCGGTGTACGTCTACGGTGGGCGTGGCTACTTCGACAACATGAACGCCTTCTTCAGCGGCAACGGCTACCGCATCGTCGACCAGAGCAGCGTCGACGAGAACGAAATCAGCTTCAAGAATGCCTGGGGCATGGCGGATGAAGACCTGTATCGCCAGGCGATCAAGCTGGCCGACACCGACCACGCCGCGCAGAAGCCGTTCTTCCTGCAACTGATGACCACCTCCAACCACCGCCCGTACACCTACCCCGACGGTCGTATCGACATCCCATCAGGCGACGGGCGCGAGGGCGCGGTGAAATACACCGACTATGCCATCGCCCAGTTCCTGCGCCAGGCTAAAGAAAAGCCCTGGTTCGACAACACCCTGTTCGTGTTTGTCGCCGACCACACCGCAGGCAGCGCCGGCAAGGAAGACCTGCCGGTCAATAACTACCAGATCCCGCTGTGGATCTACGCACCGAAAATGATCGAGCCGCGAGAGAACCCGAAACTGGCCAGCCAGATCGACCTGGCGCCAACCCTGCTCGGCTTGCTCAACCTGAGCTACACCTCGACGTTCTTTGGTCGCGACCTGCTGCGCGACGACGTGTTGCCGCCACGAGTGCTGATTGGCAATTACCAGCACCTGGGGCTGTTCGACGGCAAGGACCTGGCGATCCTCAGCCCACGTGGTGGCCTGCGCGTGCATGAAGATGCGCTGGGCAATAGTCGCGAGACGAACGTGAATGAAGACAACCCGTTGGTACGCCGGGCGATCGCCTATTACCAGAGCGCTGCCCACGGGTTCAGCCAAGGGCTGCTGGCGTGGAAGCCGGAAGAGAAAGGTGTCGCTGCCAGCCCTTGAAGCCTTGCTTCAAGGGCGGTTCGCCGGCAAGCCGGCTCCTACAAGGATCACGCAACACCTGTAGGAGCCGGCTTGCCGGCGAACCGATCTACCCGCCTCAACGAGTAGGTCGCACAACCCGCCACAGTTTGCCCACCACGGTAACCACGGCCAGCACAACGGCGCCAGCCACCACACCGGCAACACCGTTGAGCACGGCCCCGGTCAGCGCCCCGCCGCGCCCATCGGCGAACGCCTCGATGGCATGGTGCAACGGCGCGATACCGTGGACCAGGATGCCGCCACCGACCAGGAACATGGCGGCGGTACCGATCACCGACAGGCCCTTCATCATGTACGGCGCGGCACGCAGGATGCCGCCACCGATGGCGCGGGCCAGGCCCGAGGATTTCTTGGTCATCCACAGCCCGAGGTCATCAAGCTTGACGATACCGCCCACCAGGCCATAGACACCGATGGTCATGACGATGGCGATGCCCGACAGCACGACGATCTGCTGGCTCAATGGCGCGTCGGCCACGATGCCCAGGGTGATGGCGATGATTTCTGCTGAAAGAATGAAGTCGGTGCGCACCGCGCCCTTGATCTTGCTTTTCTCATACGCCACCAGGTCGATATTGGCGTCGGCCAAGGCCTCCTTGCGCGCCTCGTGCTGCGCCTCGTCTTCTTCCTTGCTGTGCAAGAACTTGTGCGCCAGCTTCTCGAAGCCTTCGAAGCACAGGTAGGCGCCACCGACCATCAGCAGCGGGATCACCGCCCAGGGGATGAAGGCACTGATCAGCAGCGCCGCCGGCACCAGGATCGCCTTGTTCAGCAGCGAGCCCTTGGCCACCGCCCAGACCACCGGAATCTCCCGGTCGGCGCGCACGCCGGTGACCTGCTGGGCATTGAGCGCCAGGTCGTCGCCCAGCACCCCCGCGGTCTTCTTTGCCGCGACCTTGGTCATTACCGAGACATCGTCGAGTACCGTGGCGATATCGTCGATCAGTACCAGTAGACTGCTTCCTGCCATGTTTGCCTGTATCCAGTGGGGTGAAAGGCCCGGATTCTAGCGCAAAGTCGCTGCCTTGAGCGCCCGTCCGGGGCGGTGCTACCATGCGCGATCCCTCTTGGAGGGCGGCCAGACACGAGGAAGATCCCCGACAATGAGCACCATTCGCGAGCGCAACAAGGAACTGATCCTGCGCGCGGCCAGTGAAGAATTCGCCGACAAGGGCTTCGCCGCCACCAAGACCAGCGATATCGCGGCCAAGGCCGGCCTGCCCAAGCCCAACGTGTATTACTACTTCAAGTCGAAGGAAAATCTCTACCGCGAGGTGCTCGAGAGCATCATCGCGCCGATCATGCAGGCCTCGACGCCGTTCAACGCCGACGGCGACCCCAAGGAAGTGCTGAGTTCGTACATTCGCTCGAAGATCCGCATCTCCCGCGACCTGCCCCACGCTTCGAAAGTGTTCGCCAGCGAGATCATGCACGGCGCGCCGCACCTTTCGCCCAGCCAGGTGGAGCAACTCAACGAACAGGCCCGGCACAACATCGAGTGCATCCAGCGCTGGATCGAGCGCGGGCAGATCGCCAACGTCGACCCGCATCACCTGATGTTCAGCATCTGGGCGGCGACGCAAACGTACGCCGATTTCGACTGGCAGATCGCCGTGGTGACCGGCAAGGCGAAGCTGGCCGACAGTGATTACGACGCGGCGGCGCAGACCATCATCCGCCTGGTATTGAAGGGCTGCGAGCCCGAAGCCGCCTGACCAGGCCAATTCGCCAGCAAGCCGGCTCCTGCAGGAGGAGCCGGCTTGCCGGCGATGGGCCGCATCGCGGCCCCAATGCATCGACCCTTAAGCCGCCACCCCGGCATCCGCCGTCAGCCCCACTGCCTCGATCGCATTGATCGCGCACTGCTCGTCGATGTCCGACGTATCCCCGCTGATCCCCACCGAACCCAACACCTTGCCCTCCTGATCACGGATCAGCACCCCACCCGGCACCGGCACCACCGGCCGCTCACCCAACCCATTCAGCGCGGCGTAGAACGCTGGCCGCTGCTGCGAATCCAGCGCCAGCAGGCGTGAACCCTTGCCCAGGGCCACCGCGCCCCAGGCCTTGCCGATGGCCACCTCGGGCCTCAGCAGGCTGGCGCCGTCCTCCCGTTGCAGCGCCAGCAGGTGCCCGCCAGCGTCCAGCACCGCCACCGTCAATGGCGCGGCGTTGATCTTGCGGCCTGCGGCCAGCGCGGCATTCACCACGCCAACGGCGACTTTCAGGGTCAATGCGTTCATGGAAAGGTCCTCTTCTTGTTGTGAGAAGCCCTGAGGGCAGTTGAAAACCGATAGACAGAATAGAACACAACGAAGGCACGTTTTGTATACAATTTTTTGACGCATTCATGGCGAGTGCGACGAAATGACGCCTTTCCTGGGCATGACCGATTAGTCAAACCCTCCGACGAAAATGGATTGACCTTTTGCGCCGAGCATGAATACACTCTGCCGCAACGCAAGTTGTATACAATTACAAAATCGATGAGGCACAAACCATGAGCAAAATGAGAGCAATCGATGCAGCCGTTCTGGTCATGCGCCGTGAAGGTGTAGATACCGCGTTCGGCATTCCGGGGGCCGCCATCAACCCGCTGTACTCGGCCCTGAAGAAAGTCGGTGGCATCGATCACGTCCTCGCTCGCCACGTCGAAGGCGCCTCGCACATGGCCGAGGGCTACACCCGCGCCAACCCGGGCAATATCGGTGTGTGCATCGGCACCTCCGGCCCTGCCGGCACCGACATGGTCACCGGCCTGTACAGCGCCTGCGCCGACTCCATCCCGATCCTCTGCATCACCGGCCAGGCGCCACGCGCCCGCCTGCACAAGGAAGACTTCCAGGCCGTCGACATCACCAGCATCGTCAAGCCGGTCACCAAGTGGGCCACCACCGTCCTGGAACCCGGCCAGGTGCCTTACGCCTTCCAGAAAGCCTTCTATGAAATGCGCACTGGCCGCCCAGGCCCAGTGCTGATCGACCTGCCGTTCGACGTGCAGATGGCCGAGATCGAATTCGACATCGACGCCTACGAGCCGCTGCCGGTGCACAAGCCGTCCGCCACTCGCGTGCAGGCCGAAAAAGCCCTGGCCCTGCTCAATGACGCCGAACGCCCACTGCTGGTGGCTGGCGGCGGCATCATCAACGCCGACGCCAGCGACAAACTGGTCGAGTTCGCCGAACTGACCGGCGTGCCGGTGATCCCGACCCTGATGGGCTGGGGCACCATCCCGGATGATCACGAGTTGATGGTCGGCATGGTCGGCCTGCAGACCTCGCACCGCTACGGCAACGCCACCCTGCTCAAGTCCGACCTGGTGTTCGGTATCGGCAACCGCTGGGCCAACCGCCACACCGGCTCGGTCGACGTCTACACCGAAGGCCGCAAGTTCGTGCACGTGGACATCGAACCGACCCAGATCGGCCGCGTGTTCACCCCTGACCTGGGTATCGTTTCCGATGCCGGCAAGGCACTGGACGTGTTCCTCGAAGTCGCCCGCGAGTGGAAAGCCGCAGGCAAGCTCAAGTGCCGCAAGGCCTGGCTGGAAGACTGCCAGCAGCGCAAGGCCACCCTGCAGCGCAAGACCCACTTCGACAACGTGCCGGTCAAGCCGCAGCGCGTGTACGAGGAGATGAACCAGGTATTCGGCAAGGACACCTGCTACGTCAGCACCATCGGTTTGTCGCAGATCGCCGGCGCGCAGTTCCTGCACGTGTACAAGCCACGCCACTGGATCAACTGCGGCCAGGCCGGCCCGCTGGGCTGGACCATCCCGGCCGCGCTGGGCGTGGTCAAGGCCGATCCGAAGCGCAAGGTCGTCGCGCTCTCGGGTGACTACGACTTCCAGTTCATGATCGAAGAGCTGGCGGTGGGCGCGCAGTTCAACCTGCCGTATGTCCACGTGTTGGTGAACAACGCCTACCTCGGCCTGATCCGCCAGGCCCAGCGTGGCTTCGACATGGATTACTGTGTACAACTGGCCTTCGAGAACATCAACGCCACCGACGCCGCCACCTATGGCGTCGACCACGTCGCCGTGGTCGAAGGCCTGGGTTGCAAGGCCATCCGTGTGTTCGAACCGGCCGACATCGCCCCTGCCCTGCTCAAGGCGCAGAAGATGGCCGAAGAGTTCCGCGTACCGGTGGTGGTCGAAGTTATTCTCGAGCGCGTGACCAACATTTCCATGGGCACCGAGATCAACGCGGTCAACGAGTTCGAAGACCTCGCCCTGGTGGGTAACGACGCGCCAACCGCCATCTCGCTGCTGGACTGATCGCCTGACGCCCCCGCGCCTCGCGCGGGGGTCTTCAACGCAAGGAGACGACTTATGCCTCGCTTCGCCGCCAACCTGTCCATGCTGTTCACCGAACAGGACTTCCTGGCCCGCTTCAAGGCCGCCGCCGACGCTGGCTTCAGCGGTGTCGAATACCTCTTCCCGTACGATTTCAACGCCACCGAGATCAAGCAGCAGCTCGAGGCCCATGGCCTGACGCAAGTGCTGTTCAACTTGCCCGCGGGCGATTGGTCCAAAGGTGAGCGTGGCATCACCTGCCACCCCGACCGCATCGAAGAATTCCGCGCCGGTGTCGACAAGGCCATCGAGTACGCCAAGGTGCTGGGCAACACCCAGGTCAACGCCCTGGCCGGCATCCGCCCCGAAGGCCTGGACTGCGCCACGGTGCGCAAGACCTTCGTGGAAAACCTGCGCTACGCCGCCGACAAGCTCGAGGCCGCCGGGATCCGCCTGGTCATGGAAATGATCAACACCCGCGATATCCCCGGCTTCTACCTGAACACCACCAAGCAGGCCCTGGAGATCCAGGCCGAGGTCGGCAGCGACAACCTGTTCCTGCAGTACGACATCTACCACATGCAGATCATGGAAGGTGACCTGGCCCGCACCCTGGAAACCAACCTCAAGCTGATCAACCACGTGCAATTGGCCGACAACCCAGGCCGTCACGAGCCGGGCACCGGCGAGATCAACTACCGCTTCCTGTTCGAGCACCTGGACCGCATCGGCTACCAGGGCTGGGTGGGCGCGGAATACAAGCCCAAGACCACCACTGAAGCCGGCCTGGGCTGGTTGAAGACGCACAACGCAATCTGATCCTTCCCCTTGTAGGAGCCGGCTTTGCCGGCGAACAGGGACCACACCGAAACATCGATTCGCCGGCAAGGCCGGCTCCTGCAGGGAGCTCGCAAGCCTGCCGCCCGCAAACAAGTACAAGAGGCAGAACTCTCATGGCTAAAATCGGTTTCCTCGGCACCGGCATCATGGGCAAGCCCATGGCCCAGAACCTGCAAAAAGCAGGTCACAGCATCTTCGTTTCCACCCACCACGACGCCGCCCCGGCCGACCTGATCGCCGCCGGCGCCGTCGCCCTGGCCAACCCGAAGGAAGTGGCCCAGGAAGCTGAGTTCATCATCGTCATGGTGCCGGACACCCCGCAGGTCGAAAGCGTGCTGTTCGGTGAGAATGGTGTCGTCGAAGGTGTCGGCCCGAACAAGGTGGTGATCGACATGAGCTCGATCTCCCCTACCGCGACCAAGGCCTTCGCCGAGAAGATCAAGGCCACCGGCGCTGCCTATCTGGACGCCCCGGTCTCCGGTGGTGAAGTCGGCGCCAAGGCCGCGACCCTGAGCATCATGGTCGGTGGCTGCCCGAAAGCCTTCGAGCGCGCCCTGCCGCTGTTCGAAGCCATGGGCAAGAACATCACCCGCGTCGGTGGCAACGGTGACGGCCAGACCGCCAAGGTCGCCAACCAGATCATCGTCGCCCTGAACATCCAGGCCGTCGGCGAAGCGCTGCTGTTCGCCGCCAAGAACGGCGCCGACCCGGCCAAGGTGCGTGAGGCGCTGATGGGCGGCTTCGCCTCGTCGAAGATCCTCGAAGTGCACGCCGAGCGCATGATCAAGGGCACCTTCGACCCGGGCTTCCGCATCAACCTGCACCAGAAGGACCTGAACCTGGCCCTGCAAGGTGCCAAGGAGCTGGGCATCAACCTGCCCAACACCTCCAACGCCCAGCAAGTGTTCAGCACCTGCGTGGCATTGGGTGGCGGCAACTGGGACCACTCGGCGCTGATCAAGGGCCTGGAACACATGGCCAACTTCTCGATCCGCGACGATAAGTAAACCTGTACCAGCCCTTCGCGGATGAATCCGCTCCTACAGGTTGATCCGATCGCAATGAATGGCCTGTAGGAGCGGATTCATCCGCGATGCGGCCAACACCCATGAACCTGCAACCACAGGTCCATAAGGTGGCACCGAGCAACACCCGCCCCTGGTTCGGCCTGCACGGAGGCAGTTCCAGGGGCGTTTTCGATTCTGCAGAACAACAAGAACTTTGGGAGCCTGCCATGTCGGTCGATCCACAAGAACTCCTGCGCGAGCTGTTCGACACAGCCATCGCCGCCGCCCACCCCCGCCAGGTGCTGGAACCCTACCTACCCGCCGATCGCAGCGGCCGGGTCATCGTCATTGGTGCCGGCAAGGCCGCCGCCGCCATGGCCGAAGTGGTCGAGAAGAGCTGGCAAGGCGAAGTCTCCGGCCTGGTGGTCACCCGCTACGGCCATGGTGCCAGCTGCCAGAAAATCGAGGTGGTCGAAGCCGCCCACCCGGTCCCCGATGCCGCCGGCCTGGCTGTGGCCAAGCGCGTGCTGGCGCTGGTCGGCAACCTGAGCGAAGACGACCGCGTCATCTTCCTGCTCTCCGGTGGCGGCTCTGCGCTGCTGGCGCTGCCCGCCGACGGCCTGACCCTGGCCGACAAGCAGCAGGTCAACAAGGCCCTGCTCAAGTCCGGGGCCACCATCGGCGAGATGAACTGCGTGCGCAAGCACCTCTCGGCGATCAAGGGCGGTCGCCTGGCCAAGGCCTGCTGGCCGGCCACGGTCTACACCTATGCGATTTCCGATGTGCCCGGCGACCTGGCCACCGTCATCGCCTCCGGCCCCACCGTGGCCGACCCGAGCACGTCGGCCGAGGCCCTGGCGATCCTCAAGCGCTACAACATCGAAGCGCCGAAAGCGGTCATCGACTGGCTGAACAACCCGGCCTCCGAAACCGTCAAGGCCGACGACCCCGCCCTCGCCCGCAGCCACTTCCAGCTCATTGCCAAGCCCCAGCAGTCGCTGGAGGCCGCTGCGGTGAAAGCCCGCCAGGCCGGCTTCAGCCCGCTGATCCTCGGCGACCTGGAAGGCGAGTCCCGCGAGGTGGCGAAGGTGCACGCCGGCATCGCTCGGCAGATCGTCCTGCACGGCCAGCCGCTGAAGGCGCCCTGCGTGATCCTGTCCGGTGGCGAGACCACCGTCACCGTGCGCGGCAACGGCCGTGGCGGGCGCAATGCCGAGTTCCTGCTCAGCCTCACCGAAAGCCTCAAGGGCCTGCCGGGCGTGTATGCCCTGGCTGGTGATACCGACGGTATCGATGGCTCGGAAGACAACGCCGGCGCCTTCATGACCCCGGCCAGCTACGCCCGCGCCGAGGCCCTGGGCCTGTCGGCCAGCGACGAGCTGGACAACAACAACGGCTATGGCTACTTCGAGGCGCTCGATGCGCTGATCGTCACCGAGCCGACCCGCACCAACGTCAACGACTTCCGCGCCATCCTGATCCTCGAGACCCCGCAATCATGACGCCTGATAAAAAAGTCAAAATCCTCGCCACCCTCGGGCCTGCGATCAAAGGCATCGATGACATCCGCCAACTGGTCGAAGCCGGGGTGAACATCTTCCGCCTCAACTTCAGCCACGGCGAACACGCCGACCACGCCCTGCGCTACCAGTGGATCCGCGAAGTCGAGCAGCAGCTCAACTATCCATTGGGCATTCTCATGGACTTGCAGGGCCCGAAACTGCGCGTCGGCCGCTTCGCCGAAAGCAAGGTGCAACTGCAACGCGGCCAGGCCCTGCGCCTGGACCTGGACAAGGCCCCGGGCGACAGCCGCCGGGTCAACCTGCCACACCCGGAAATCATCGCCGCGCTGGAGCCCGGCATGGACCTGCTGCTGGACGACGGCAAGCTGCGTCTGCGGGTGACCGCCAAGCACAGCGACGCCATCGATACCGAAGTGCTGGCCGGTGGCGAGCTGTCCGACCGCAAGGGGGTCAACGTGCCCCAGGCGGTGCTGGACCTCTCCCCGCTCACCGAGAAGGACCGCCGCGACCTGACGTTCGGCCTGGAACTGGGCGTTGACTGGGTGGCCCTGTCGTTCGTGCAGCGCCCCGAAGACATCCTCGAGGCCCGCCAACTGATCGGCGACCGCGCCTACCTGATGGCCAAGATCGAGAAGCCTTCGGCGGTCGAGCAACTGCAAGCCATCGCCGAGTTGTCCGACGCGATCATGGTCGCCCGTGGCGACCTGGGCGTGGAAGTGCCCGCCGAAAGCGTGCCGCAGATCCAGAAGCGCATCATCGGCACCTGCCGCCAGCTGGGCAAACCTGTGGTGGTGGCCACCCAGATGCTCGAGTCGATGCGCTTCTCCCCGGCCCCGACCCGCGCCGAAGTCACCGACGTGGCCAACGCCGTGGCCGAAGGCGCGGACGCGGTGATGCTGTCGGCCGAAACGGCTTCGGGCGACTACCCGCTGGAAGCGGTGCAGATGATGAGCAAGATCATCCGCCAGGTGGAGAACGGCCCGGACTACCAGGCCCAGCTCGACGTCGGCCGGCCCAAGGCCGAGGCGACGGTGTCCGACGCCATCAGCTGCGCGATCCGCCGTATCAGCGGCATCCTGCCGGTGGCGGTGCTGGTCAACTACAGCGAGTCGGGGGCTTCGACCCTGCGCGCCGCCCGCGAGCGGCCACGGGCGCCGATCCTCAACCTGACGCCGAACCTGAACACCGCACGCCGCCTGAGCGTGACCTGGGGCGTGCATTCGGTGGTCAACGACCGCCTGCGCCAGGTCGACGAGGTGGTCTCCACGGCGCTGGAGATCGCCCAGGCGCAAGGCATGGCCAGCCGTGGCGACACGCTGCTGATCACCGCCGGTGTGCCTTTCGGCAAACCGGGTTCGACTAATACGCTGCGGATCGAGACGTTGGTCTGACCCTGATCGCCGGCAAGCCGGCTCCTGCATGAATCTGTAGGAGCTGGCTTGCCGGCGAAGAGAGGGCAAAGCCCTCCCCTTTGCACTGCGGGAAA
This sequence comes from Pseudomonas entomophila, assembly GCF_023277925.1. Classification (NCBI taxonomy): domain Bacteria; kingdom Pseudomonadati; phylum Pseudomonadota; class Gammaproteobacteria; order Pseudomonadales; family Pseudomonadaceae; genus Pseudomonas; species Pseudomonas entomophila. The sequence continues at coordinate 404,273 of NZ_CP063832.1, read as the reverse complement.
CCCGAGGCCCGAAGAGGCCCACCGCTTCCACTCACTTCACTGACTGCCCATGTACACCAAGAATTTCGTCAACCCGTGCCCCGACTGGGCCACGGCGCTGCTCAACGGCTTCAGCCAGGTGCTGCTGCTGCGCAACCCGTTGTGCGGCCTGTGCTGCCTGCTGGCCATCCTGCTGACCGCCCCCGACCTGGTCGGCGGCGCCCTGCTCGGCGCCCTCGCCGGCCTGCTCACCGCCCAGCGCCGTGGCTACGACCGTGCTGACCGCCAGGCCGGGCTGTACTGCTACAACGGCGTGCTGATCGGCCTGCTGATCAGCGCCGTGCTGCCCTGGTCGGCGATCCTGCCGCCACTGATCATCGCCGCCGGCGGCCTGTCGAGCATGCTCACCCACCAATGGCGCAAGCACGGCGGCAAGCTGCTGGTCGCCTACACCGCGCCCTTCGTGCTCCTGGGGTGGATCACCCTGCTGATGGCGACACCCACAGCCAACGGCTACGTCGAGGCCGACCCGATGTATGCTCTGCTGCGTGGCGTGGGGCAGATTTTCCTGCTCGACAAGCCCATAGCCGGCTTGCTGATCGTCGCCGGTATGTACTTCGCCAACCCGTATGCCGCCACCTGGGCGGTGATCGGCTCGGCGATCGGCGGCGGCGTCGCGCTGTTGGCCGGTGAAGCCCAGGGCGCCTGGCTGGGCCTGTACGGCTTCAACGCGGCACTGGCCGCGCTGGCCTTCAGTCGCCAGGGCGAAAAGCCCTGGGTGACCCTGCTGGCGATTGCCTGCGCGCTGCTGCTGCAAGCGCTGTTCAACTGGTTGCCGATCGCCGGGCTGACCGCACCGTTCGTGACCGCCTGTTGGTTGATGCACCTGGGCAACTACCTGCTGCACCTCAGCCAGCGCCGCAACGCGCCTCGCTTGCACAGCTGAAACACAGCCCCTAGGCTCTGCCCATCCTCAAGATGGAACGCGCCCATGGACAACCCTTCGAGCCTGCGCGAGCGGCTCTACATCATCGTCTTCCAGACCGACACCGTCGCTGGAAGACGCTTCGACAAGATCCTCCTGCTGATCATCCTGGCCAGCCTGGTCACGGTGATCCTCGACAGCATCGACGATGTGCACCGCAACTACGCCGGGCTGCTGGCGGGTATCGAATGGGGGTTCACGGCAATCTTCCTGGCCGAGTACATCACCCGCCTGTACTGCTCGCCCAAACCGCTGCGCTACGCCTTCAGCTTCTATGGGCTGGTGGACCTGCTGGCCATCGTGCCGGGCATCATCGCCCTGTACTACAGCGACGCCCAGTACCTGCTGATGATCCGCGTGATTCGCATGCTGCGGATCTTCCGCGTGCTCAAGCTCAGCCCTTACCTGAAACAGGCGCATTACCTGCTGGCGGCGCTGCAGGGCAGCAAGCAGAAGATCATCGTGTTCCTGGTCAGCGTGTCGACCCTGGTCACCGTGTTCGGCACGCTGATGTATGTGATCGAAGGGCCGGAACATGGCTTCACCAGCATCCCCAAGGGCATCTACTGGGCCATCGTCACCCTGACCACCGTGGGCTTCGGCGACATCGTGCCGAAGACACCGCTGGGGCAGGTGCTGTCGTCACTGGTGATGATCACTGGCTACTCGATCATCGCCGTGCCCACCGGCATCTTCACCGCCGAACTGGCCAATGCCCTGCGCGGCGAACAGCTGCAGCACGACTGCCCGACCTGCGCCAAGCATCACCACGAACATGGCGCAGCGTTCTGTTCGCGTTGTGGTAATGCGTTATTTCCAAAGCAGTGAAGGTGCTTGTAGCGGCCCTCTCGCGGCTGAAGCCGCTCCTACAGGTTTTTCGTGATGCCTGTAGGAGCGGCTTCAGCCGCGAGAGGGCCTGCGATGACAACGACATAACCAAAGACCGTTTTGTTCTTTAACCCGCGCAAAGCCACCCGCTATAGTCGCTGGCAAATCGCCAACCCTTTGAACCAGAACAAGGAATGCCCCCAGTGAAAAAACTTTTCAGCGCCTCGCTGCTGGCCGCGGGCCTGGCCCTGGGCAACCTCGCCCAGGCCGCCCCCACCCTGCTCAACGTCTCCTACGACGTGATGCGCGACTTCTACAAGGACTACAACCCGGCCTTCCAGAAACACTGGGAAAAAGAGCACAACGAGAAGGTCAATGTGCAGATGTCCTTTGGTGGCTCGAGCAAGCAGGCGCGCGCGGTGATCGATGGCCTGCCGGCCGACGTGATCACCATGAACATGGCCACCGACATCAACGCCCTGGCCGACAATGGCAAGCTGGTGCCAGACAACTGGGTGACGCGCCTGCCGAACAACAGCGCACCGTTCACTTCGGCCACCGTGTTCATCGTGCGCAAGGGCAACCCCAAGGCGCTGAAGGACTGGCCCGACCTGCTCAAGGACGGCGTGCAGGTGATCGTGCCCAACCCCAAGACCTCGGGTAACGGCCGCTACACCTACCTGTCGGCCTGGGGCTACGTGCTCAAGCAGGGCGGTGACGAAAGCAAGGCCCGCGACTTCGTCGGCAAGCTGTTCAAGCAAGCGCCCGTGCTGGACACCGGCGGCCGCGCCGCCACCACCACCTTCATGACCAACCAGATCGGCGACGTGCTGGTGACCTTCGAGAACGAAGCCGAGATGATCGCCCGCGAGTTCGGCCGCGACCAGTTCGAAGTGATCTACCCGAGCGTGTCGGCCGAAGCCGAGCCGCCGGTGAGCGTGGTCGACAAGGTGGTGGCGAAGAAAGGCACCCAGGCCGTGGCCGAGGCGTACCTGAAGTACCTGTGGTCGCCCGAAGCCCAGGAGATCGCCGCCAACAACTACCTGCGCCCGCGTGACGCCACGGTGCTGGCCAAATACACCGACCGCTTCCCGAAAGTCGACTTCCTGTCGGTGGAGAAAACCTTCGGTGACTGGCGCACCGTGCAGAAGACCCACTTCAACGATGGTGGCGTGTTCGACCAGATCTACACCGACAAGTAAACGCTTTCGCCAGCAAGTCGGTTCCTACAGCCCCACGCAATCTCCTGTAGGAGCCAGCTTGCTGGCGAACAGCATTTCAAGCCTGCGAACGGAACACCAACGCCTTCAACCCACCCTCGGGGTCGGCATCCGGAAACTCCGGCGGGTTCTCCAACCGCTCGACGAACACCAACCCCGGCGCCTGCTCGGCCATGCCCTCGATCAGGAACTGCGGCCCGATCCCCGGGTCGTTGACACAGGCCAGCACCGTCCCGCCCTCGCTCAACAACTCCGGCAACCGCCGCAGGATCTTGCTGTAGTCCTGGGTCAGCACGAAGCTGCCACGCTGGAAGGTCGGCGGGTCGATGATGATCAGGTCATACGGCCCATACTTGCGCACCTTGCCCCACGACTTGAACAGCTCATGCCCCAGGTAGGCGACCCGCGAGGCGTCATGGCCGTTGAGCCTGTGATTGTCGCGGCCACGGGACAACGCCGACTTGGCCATGTCCAGGTTGACTACCTGCTCGGCGCCGCCAGCAATCGCCGCCACAGAGAAACCGCAGGTGTAGGCGAACAGGTTGAGCACCCGCTTGCCCGCCGCCTGCTCGCGCACCCAGCGACGGCCATAGCGCATGTCGAGGAACAGGCCGTTGTTCTGCCGCACGCCGAGGTCGAGCAGGTACCTAAGCCCATCCTCGACCACCTCGCGCTGCTGGCACGGCTCGCCCAGCAGCCATTGGCCGGGGCTGTCGGGCAGGTAGCGGTGCTGCAGGAGAATGGCCTGGCCAGTCCACTGCGGGCCTTGCGCCAGGGCCTTGAGCATTTCCTCCAGTTCGGCCAACTGGCCTTCGGGCGGTTCGCGGAACAGCGCCACCAACAGCACGCCATCCAACCAGTCGACGGTGATCTGTTCCAGCCCCGGCCAGCAACGGCCACGGCCATGGAACAGGCGGCGGGTTTCCTGGGGCGCGGGATCGAGGGCAGCGAGCAGGTGCTGTGATAGGGTGGCGATGGCTGAGGTCATGTTCGGCTTTGGTTCGATAAAAGCGGCATTCTAACCGCTTGTCCCGCAACTGACCTTCACCGTTGCTGTGCTGCCCCCGCGAACCGCCGGAACCACCAGCCCTGCTGCATGCCCGCCGCCGCCAGCAGGATCAGCCCCACGCCCAGCCACTGCAGTGGCGCCAGGCGATGGCCGAAGGCAACCCAGTCGACCAGGATAGCCGCGATCGGGTAGATGAACGACAAGGCGCCGGTCAGTGCCGTGGGTAGCCGCTGGATAGCGCTGTACAGCAACACATACATTAACCCTGTATGCACGATCCCCAGCGTCACCAGGCTGCCCAGTGCCGGCAGTTCGTCCGGCAGCCCGCCCAGCTTCACCCAGGGCGCCAGCAGCAACACACCGGTACTCACCTGGACCAGCGCGATCAGGTGCGGTGGCGTGCCTGTCAGGCGCTTGATGATCAGCGCCGCCACGGCATAGAGAAACGCCGCGCCCAAGGCCAGGGCGATGCCCAGCAGGTACTCGCCGCCACTGCCCTGCCCGGCGCCATGGGCGCTGACGATGGCCAGCATGCCGAGGAAGGCCACGCTCAGCCAGGTCAGCTTGGGTAGGGTGATCTTTTCGCCGAGAAACAACGCCGCCAGCCCCACCAGCAAAAACGGCTGGACGTTGTACACCGCCGTGCCGATAGCGATGGAGGCCCGCGAGTAGGAGGCGAACAACAGCACCCAGTTACCAACGATGGCCACCCCACTGGCCACCGCCAGCAGGAAGGTCGCGCGGGTCAGCACACCGGGCTTGAGCAAGCCCATGGCCGCGCAGATCAGCAGCAAGGTGCCGGCCCCGAACACGCAGCGCCAGAACACCACCTCCAACACCGGTTGCCCGGACACCAGCACGAACCAGCCGATGGTCCCGGAGATCAGCATGGCGGCAACCATTTCCAAGGTACCGCGGCGCAGCGAATTGTCCATCTCACACCTCCTGTCGATGATGGGCACAGTATGCGGAGGACAGGAGGCAGCCATCCAGCGGATAGCGAAGGTGTTTTCCAGGTATCACCTTTACTATCAAGGCAAATAGAGACTATCGCCTAACGAGGTGAACATGACCGACGCTATCGACCAACTGCTGATCAATGCTCTGATGGAAGACTCGCGCCGCTCGCTGAAGGCCCTGGCCCAGATCAGCGGGCTGTCCGCGCCCAGCGTCAGCGAGCGCTTGCGCCGCCTGGAGGAACGCGGCGTGCTGTGCGGCTACACCGTGGAGGTCGATGCCCGTAGCTTCGGTTACCAGTTGCAGGCCATCGTGCGCATCCGCCCGCTGCCTGGGCAGTTGCAGGAGGTGGAACGGCAAATCGTCGCCATTCCCGAGTTCACCGAGTGCGACAAGGTCACCGGCGAGGATTGCTTCATCGCCCGCCTGCATGTGCGCTCGATGGAACAACTGGACACCCTGCTCGATCGCCTCAATGTACTGGCCGAAACCAATACGGCAATCATCAAGAAGTCCCCGGTGAAACGGCGCCTGCCGCCGATGGCGTGATCGGCCCTGTAGATTCCGCAACAACGGCGCAGCCCTGTAGGAGCGGCTTTAGCCGCGATGCGAACAACACGGTTCTGGCACCCGCTGCGCGCGTGATCGCGGCTAAAGCCGCTCCTACAGAGGTCTCGCCAAATCATCTTGTACACACAAATGTCACCTTAAGTGCCGTTTTTGTGTGCACTTTTACCAAATGATGCCCCATTAGGTTACACACTCCTCGCCCATAAATCTGACCACTCGATCAACTAAAAGACCTTCAAAAAATTAAAAACTGTTCATTCAGTCAATTTTTAATTTCGCTATTTCAGCTAGTTATAAAATTAATCAATAGATTCAAAGTAATGGCAAAGAGAAAGTTGGATTCCATATGGCATGGAACTGGCTTTTGTGTGTTCGCGTTTTGTATACAAGTTGATAAAAACATAAATACACAATAACCCGCAGCGTCGCCCCGAACCGCGACCGCCGCGCCCAGAACCCAGTGATGCCAACGCCTGCACCGACGAGATGGCGAGCCCGTGCGCCAGCGCCCGCTCATCGCAGTCAACCGCATCAGGAGCCGCCGGAATGAGTAGCAGCCTCGACCTTGCCCCTGAACTTTCCGTTGCCAGCACCCACCCCGCCCCCACCCCACTCGAAGGCCACCCGACCGACCTCGAGCTGAGCCCCCGTCTGCACAACCGCGACCTCGCCCCGACCAAGCTCGAAGGCCGGCGCTGGGGTGGCTACAGCATCTTCGCGCTGTGGACCAACGACGTGCACAACATTGCCAACTACTCCTTCGCCATGGGCTTGTTCGCCCTGGGGCTTGGCGGTTGGCAGATCCTCCTGTCCCTGGCGATCGGCGCGGCGCTGGTGTACTGCTTCATGAACCTGTCCGGCTACATGGGGCAGAAGACCGGCGTGCCGTTCCCGGTGATCAGCCGCATCGCCTTCGGCATCCACGGCGCGCAGATCCCGGCACTGATCCGCGCCGTGATCGCCATCGCCTGGTTCGGTATCCAGACCTACCTCGCCTCGGTGGTGCTGCGCGTGCTGCTGACCGCCGTGTGGCCACAGGTGGCCGCCTATGACCATGACAGCATCCTCGGGCTGTCGAGCCTGGGCTGGGTGTGCTTCGTGGGCATCTGGCTGGTGCAACTGGTGATCCTCGCCTACGGCATGGAAATGGTGCGCCGCTATGAAGCGTTCGCCGGCCCGGTGATCCTGCTCACGGTAGCCAGCCTGGCGGTGTTCATGTACGTCAAGGCCGACGCGCGCATCGCCTGGTCGGTGACCGAACCACTGAGCGGCTACGAGATGTGGCGCAACATCTTCGCCGGTGGCGCCCTGTGGCTGGCGATCTACGGCACACTGGTGCTCAACTTCTGCGACTTCGCCCGCTCGGCGCCATGCCGCAAGACCATCCGCGTGGGCAATTTCTGGGGCCTGCCGGTAAACATTCTGGTGTTCGCCGCGATCACCGTGGTGCTGTGCGGCGCGCAGTTCCAGATCAACGGCCAGATCATCGACAGCCCCACGCAGATCGTCGCCAGCGTCCCCAACACCGCCTTCCTGGTGCTGGGCTGCCTGGCCTTCCTGATCGTCACCGTGGCGGTGAACATCATGGCCAACTTCGTCGCCCCAGCCTTCGTGCTGAGCAACCTGGCGCCGCGCCACCTGAACTTCCGCCGCGCTGGCCTGATCAGCGCCACCCTGGCGGTGGTAATCCTGCCGTGGAACCTCTACAACAGCCCGCTGGTGATCGTGTACTTCCTCTCAGGCCTCGGCGCCCTGCTAGGCCCGCTGTACGGCGTGATCATGGCCGACTACTGGCTGCTGCGCCGGGGCCGCATCAACGTGCCCGAGCTGTACAGCGAGAACCCCGCCGGCGCCTACCACTACACCCGCGGCATCAACCTGCGCGCGGTGGCGGCTTTCATACCCGCCGCCCTGCTGGCCATCATCCTGGCCCTGGTGCCCAACTTCCACGGCGTGGCGCCGTTCTCGTGGCTGATCGGGGCTGGCATCGCCGCGGCCGTTTACCTACTGATCACGCCACGTCACGGCCAGTACGCCGATGTCAGTGGCGAGTCAATCGCCGTCGACCACAGCAGCCACTGAATTCAGGGAGATGTTCCATGCGTATTCTGATTGCCAACGTCAACACCACCGAAGCCATCACCGAGGCCATCGCCGAGCAGGCGCGCAGCGTCGCCGCGCCCGGAACCGAGATCGTCGGCCTGACCCCCTGGTTCGGGGCCGAGTCGGTCGAGGGCAACTTCGAGAGCTACCTGGCCGCCATTGCCGTGATGGACCGGGTGCTGGCCTATGAAGGTCCCTACGACGCCGTGATCCAGGCCGGCTACGGTGAGCACGGCCGCGAGGGCCTGCAAGAGTTGCTCGACGTACCGGTGGTGGACATCACCGATGCAGCCGCCAGCACCGCCCTGTACCTGGGGCACGCCTACTCGGTGGTGACAACCCTGGACCGCACCGTGCCGTTGATCGAGGACCGTCTGCGGCTGTCCGGCCTGTACGAGCGTTGCGCCTCGGTGCGCGCCAGCGGGCTGGCGGTACTCGAACTCGAGGCCGACCCACGGCGCGCAGTGGAAGCCATCGTCGAACAGGCCGAGCGCGCCGTGCGCGAGGACAAGGCCGAGGTGATCTGCCTGGGTTGTGGCGGGATGGCCGGGCTCGATGAGCAGATTCGCCAGCGCACCGGGGTGCCGGTGGTCGATGGCGTGAGTGCGGCGGTGACTATCACCGAATCGCTGGTGCGGATGGGGTTGAGCACGTCAAAGGTGCGCACCTACGCCACGCCACGGGCGAAGAAAGTGGTGGGCTGGCCGATGCGCTTCGGGCGTTGAGTGAAGGTTGACGGTACCGGCCTCTTCGCCGGCAAAGCCGGCTCCTACAGGCTTGCGACAAGCGCCAAACTTGTAGGGGCCGGCTTTGCCGGCGAAGAGGCCGGTACAATCAACACAACATCCTGGCCAATCGCTCGCCACTGCCGCATGCCAGGGTGAACCCCAGCGCCCCATGCCCCAGGTTCACCCACAGGTTGCGGTACACCGTGGCACCGATGATTGGCACCCCGGTCGGCGTCGCCGGCCGCATCCCAGCCCATTCCACTGCCTGGCTGTAATCCGCGGCTCCCGGCAACGTCTCGCCCGCCAGCCGGCGCATGCTGCGCAGCCGGCCAGCATCCACCGATTCGTCGTAGCCGACGATGTCCACCATCGCCGCCACCCGCAGTTTCTGGTCAAGCCGTGCATAGACGATCTTGCGTTCGTAGTCGGTGATGCTGACTTCCGGCGCCCGGTGCGCGGCAGTGATGGGGGCACTCAGGCTGTAGCCTTTCAGTGGGTAGACTGGCAGCGTCAGCCCGGGTAACCGCAGCCCCGGGCTGCGGTGACCGGCGCACAGCACCAGGCGTTCGACATCCAGTTGTTCCCCCCCAAGCGCCAGCCCGACCACCCTGTCATCACGCGTGATCACCCGAGAAACGTGGCTGCCCAACAAGATTCGGCACAGACCGGACGCCCGCAGACGCTCGGCCAGACGCTGGCAGAACAAGTGGCAATCAGCGACTTCCTCGTCGGGCGTGAACACCCCACCGATAAAAGGCACATCGGCCAACGCCGGGTCCAGCTTGCGCAGATCGACAGCGGCCAGTACCTGCTGGCTCTGCGGGTCAAGCAAATGACCACGTCCGTGGGCGAAGGCCTTTGGTGTACGAAAGGCAACCAGCTTGCCGTTGCGCCGCCAGGCAAAGCCCTCCAGGCCATCGTCTTCGCGCCAACGCGCCAGGGCTGCCTGGCTTTCCAGGGCCAGGTTCAGCAGATGGCCCGCATTGCGCTGGTTTGTGGTACGTCGGCACGCGAGTACAAAAGCCGCCAACCATCGCCACTGCGCAGGGTCCATGCGTAGCCGCAAGCGCAGCGGCGAATCACCCTGCAACAACCAGCCAAGCGCCTGCCAGGGCACGCCCGCATCGGCCAGCGGCGCCACGTAGCGATAGGACAACTGCCCGCCATTGGCGAAGCTGGTGGCACTGGCCAGGCTGTCGCGTGCCTCGATCAGGTCGACCGACAGCCCTTCGCGCACCAATGCGTAGGCTGTCGCCAGGCCGACCACCCCTCCACCGATCACTGTCACCCGCTGGCTCATCGCACATCCCTGTCCACGTCTGCAGACCGAGACAGTAGCAGCAGGTCAGGTCGGACAGCCATGGGCACCGTGGTCGAGCCCTTGGCGCACGTTGCGGCTGAGCAGGCTGGCCTTGCCGTCGCGCCAGGTCAGGGTGAGCACGTAGAGCGTGTCGAAATCGTCACCGCTCCAGTTTTCGGTGATCACCCGCTTCTCGCCGAGGGCCTTGCCGGCCACGGTATTGATGAGTTCGGGGAGGTAGCCATGGGACCAGGCGGTGTAGACCGTGGCGTTGCGGTACTTGTCGCGCAGCAGCTCTTCGGCGAGGTCGTCGGTGTCGTTGGCACCGTAGTCGATGTTCACCGGCAGGCCCAGGCGGATGGCGCTGGGGGTGATGGTCATGAGCGGGCGAATGTAGCTGTAGCTCTGGTCCTGGCTGCCTTCTTCGACCTGCCGCGAGGGGTTGGCGGCGAACACGTAGTCGGCCTTGCCGAAGCGCTCCGGCAGCAAGGTGGCCAAGTCCAGGGCGCGGTTAAGCCCCTGGCAGTTCAACTGCCCAAGCCCCTCGCCTGGTTTTTCGGCGTGGCGCAGGAACACCAGTGTCTGGGTGCCGTCCACCTGTTCGTGGCTTTCGACCACACCCAGTGCCAGCGGCACGGCTGCGGCAGCAAGCGCCAGACTCAAAAGCAGGTGGCGAGGACGGCGCAGGAGAGTTGGCAGCTTCATCAGGACAGGCTCTTGTGACAAGGAGGATCAGGATGCCCCGCCACATCGCCCTGCGGCCGAGGCCGCAGGGCTTCCCTGTCGTGAATGCCATCCGTGGCAGCGAGTGAGGGTCAGAGTGCCCTCAACCCGTTTGGTTCCTCCATGAGTGCACATGCCGTTCCATGGACAAAGCCCACGTTAGCGCACGCGTGTTGCCGATTTGTGGCAGGGGCTCAATCGTCGCGGGTCAGTACTTCGAGCAGTTCGATCTCGAAGGTCAGGTCTGAATTCGGTGGAATCTTGCCCATGGTCCGTTCGCCATAGCCCAGGTGCGCGGGCACCTGCAGCTTGCGCTTGCCACCGACGCGCATGCCCATCAGGCCCTGGTCCCAGCCCTTGATCACCCGGCCGGTGCCGATCACACACTGGAACGGCTTGCCGCGCGACCAGGACGAGTCGAACTCGCTGCCGTCGGCCAGCCAGCCGGTGTACTGGGTGGTGATCAGCGCGCCCTTGACCACGGTTTTGCCGTCGCCTTCGTGCAGGTCGGTGATGTGCAGTTCACTGGTCATGATCGGATTCTCCCTGGGGCATTCAAACAAAGGGCGCCGTTTTCTCAGGAATGCTGGGGTTTGGCAAGTGTGCCGGGTGTTTTCTATTGCGATGTGAACAGCTCGAACGCTTGCTGGCCCGTCAATTCCTGGGTCTCGTTCTTGAAGCAGTACCAGGCGGGTTTTTCGTCGATGAAGATCTGCATGTTGAAGTCCCAGGCCTCGTCGTCGTCCAGCAGGCCGATGGGCAGGATGTAGATATCGCTCTGTTTCACGCGATAGAACAGGTGGGTGCCGCAGTGGCCGCAAAAGCCACGCTGGGCCCAGGGGGACGAATCGTAGACACTGGGCTCGGGGCCTTCGATCTGCGGGGGCTGGGTGCAATGCACGGCCAGCAGCGGGCCGCCGGTCCACTTGCGGCACATGCTGCAGTGGCAGGCGCTGATCTGGTTGTTGTCGACGATGGCCTTGAGGTGGGTTTTGCCGCAAAGGCAGGAGCCTTTTTTTTCCAGGGACATTTGGGGCGTTCCATGCTGGGGTAGGGATTGGGAGTATAGGCTTCGGCTTCGGCTTCGGCTTCGGCTTCGGTTTTCAGAGTGTGGGTAACACTGTGATGGATGGGTTGTTTGTTCCGATGATTCGCCGGCAAAGCCGGCTCTTACAATGGAGTGTGCACCGTCCTGTAGGAGCCGGCTGTGCCGGCGAATACGCACTCAAGGCCAAGAACAGTCAACTAGCGACAGCTGCGCCTGCCCAGGCGCCGCCCGTAACTTCGCGACTTCAGGAGGCTGAGCGCAGGCGTCTGGAGGGCCAGGTGCGCAGCACCCTTCGGCGTTAGCCGAAGGCGCGAGATGTAGACTTGCGCAGCAAGTCGTAGGCCGCGCGGGCCCGGAAGGCGCCGGAGCGAAGGGACCCCGGAGCGCAGCGTAGGGGCCGTATGATGGAGCGAGCGGCTTTGGTTACTTTGGCCAAGACCAAAGTAACCCGCCGTAAGGGCGGAAAGGTGATTCAGCGTCTACATAGCAAACGGATATGCCCACATACCCCAGAACCAACTAACCAACTAGCTAACCAGAGCATCCCCCAATTACCCACCCATAAAAAAACCCGCACCACTCAAGGCACGGGCTTCTCGAATCAAGCATCAAATCAACGCCGAATCACCGCTCCAGCAGAATCCGCAGCATCCGACGAAGCGGCTCGGCCGCCCCCCACAGCAGTTGGTCGCCCACCGTAAAGGCCCCAAGATACTGCGACCCCATGTTCAGCTTGCGCAGCCGCCCGACAGGAACATTCAGCGTCCCGGTCACATTGGTCGGGCTCAGCTCCTGCATGCTGATCTCACGCTGGTTCGGGACCAGCTTCACCCAAGGGTTATGCTGGCTGATCAGCCCTTCGATATCGGCCATTGGTACATCTTTGTTCAACTTGATGGTCAGCGCCTGGCTGTGGCAACGCATGGCGCCGATGCGCACGCAGATACCGTCGACCGGAATCGGGCTCTTGAAGCGCCCGAGGATCTTGTTGGTCTCGGCCTGGGCCTTCCACTCTTCGCGGCTCTGCCCGTTCGGCAGCTCCTTGTCGATCCACGGGATCAGGCTACCGGCCAGCGGTACGCCGAAGTTTTCGGTCGGGAAGCCCTCGCCACGCATGGCTTCGGCCACCTTGCGGTCGATGTCGAGAATGGCACTGGCCGGGTTGGCCAGGTCGTCGGCGACCGACTCGTGGATACCGCCCATCTGCTTGATCAGCTCGCGCATGTTCTGCGCGCCGGCACCCGAAGCCGCCTGGTAGGTCATGGCGCTCATCCACTCGACCAGGCCGGCTTCGAACAAGCCGCCCAGGCCCATCAGCATCAGGCTGACGGTGCAGTTGCCGCCAATGTAGTTCTTGGTGCCGGCATCCAGCTGCTGGTCGATGACCTTGCGGTTGACCGGGTCGAGGATGATCACCGCGTCATCCTGCATGCGCAGCGAAGAGGCGGCGTCGATCCAGTAACCCTGCCAGCCCGCTTCACGCAGCTTGGGGAAGACTTCGTTGGTGTAGTCGCCGCCCTGGCAGGTCAGGATCACGTCGAGGGTCTTGAGCTCTTCAATGCTGTAGGCATCCTTCAGCGGGGCAATATCCTTGCCCACGGCAGGGCCTTGACCACCGACATTGGAGGTGGTGAAGAACACCGGCTCGATCAGGTCGAAGTCCTGCTCTTCGAGCATCCGCTGCATGAGCACGGAACCGACCATTCCACGCCAACCGATCAGACCTACACGTTTCATCGCAACTACACCTTTGCTAAAAGTGGGCCGCCACCGGGAATTTTTGGTGGCGGGCCAGAGAGATTACAGATTCCGCAGCGCTGCGACTACTGCGTCGCCCATTTCCTGCGTACCGACCTTGGTGCAACCGGCCGACCAGATGTCACCGGTGCGCAGGCCCTGGTCCAGCACCAGGCTGACTGCCTGCTCGATGGCTTCGGCGGCGGCCGACTGGTTGAAGCTGTAACGCAGCATCATCGACACCGAGAGGATGGTCGCCAGTGGGTTGGCGATGCCCTGCCCGGCGATGTCCGGCGCCGAACCGTGGCAGGGCTCGTACATGCCCTTGTTATCGGCGTCCAGCGACGCCGACGGCAGCATGCCGATGGAACCGGTGAGCATGGAAGCCTCATCCGACAGGATGTCGCCGAACATGTTGTCGGTCACCACCACATCGAACTGCTTGGGCGCGCGCACCAGCTGCATGGCAGCATTGTCGACGTACATGTGGCTCAGCTCGACGTCCGGATAGTCCTTGGCCACCTCTTCCACCACTTCGCGCCACAACTGACTGGAAGCCAGGACGTTGGCCTTGTCCACCGAGCACAGTTTCTTGCCGCGCACGCGGGCCATGTCGAAACCGACGCGGGCGATACGGCGTACTTCGCTTTCGCTGTACGGCAGGGTGTCGTAGGCCTGGCGCTCGCCGCCTTCCAACTCGCGCTGGCCGCGCGGTGCGCCGAAGTAGATGCCGCCGGTGAGCTCGCGGACGATGAGGATGTCCAGGCCGGAGACGATCTCGGGCTTGAGCGACGAGGCATCGGCCAGTTGCGGGTAGAGGATCGCCGGGCGCAGGTTGGCGAACAGGCCCAGTTGCGAGCGGATCTTCAGCAGGCCGCGCTCCGGGCGGATGTCACGCTCGATCTTGTCCCACTTCGGGCCGCCCACGGCGCCCAGCAGCACGGCATCGGCCTGGCGCGCACGCTCGAGGGTCTCGTCGGCCAGTGGCACGCCATGCTTGTCGATGGCCGCACCACCGATCACGTCGTGGGCGAGGCTGAAGCCGAGCTGGAACTTGTCGTTGGCCAGCTCCAGCACCTTGACCGCCTCGGCCATGATTTCCGGACCGATGCCATCACCTGGGAGAATCAGAATCTGCTTGCTCATGCTTTCCTCGTATCCAATCAAGCGGCGCGCCTTGTCGGTGCGCCGAAAAATCCGGCCCGGCATCGTAGCTCACATTCGCGAGGCGATGCTGGGCAAACCGCAATCGCTCAAGCGTCGCGGAACAACCAGGGCTGGCTGGCGCGGTGCTTGCCCTCGAACGCCTTGATCGCGTCGCTGTCCTGCAGCGTGAGGCCAATATCGTCCAGGCCGTTGAGCAGGCAATGCTTGCGGAATGCGTCGATCTCGAATTTCAGCACCTTGCCGTCCGGGCGGGTCACCGCCTGGGCTTCGAGGTCGATGGTCAGTTGGTAGCCCGGGTTGGCCTCGACCTGCTTGAACAATTCGTCGACTTCGGCAGCGTCGAGAATGATCGGCAACAAGCCGTTCTTGAAGCTGTTGTTGAAGAAGATATCGGCGAAGCTGGGGGCGATCACGCTGCGGAAACCATACTCATCGAGCGCCCAGGGGGCGTGCTCGCGGCTCGAACCACAGCCGAAGTTCTCACGGGCCAGCAACACGCTGGCACCCTGGTAACGCGCATGGTTGAGCACGAACTCCTCGTTCAACGGGCGCTTGCTGTTGTCCTGGTAAGGCTGGCCGACGTCAAGATAGCGCCACTCGTCGAACAGGTTCGGGCCGAAGCCGGTGCGCTTGATCGACTTCAGGAACTGCTTGGGGATGATCTGGTCGGTGTCGACGTTGGCACGATCCAATGGCGCGACCAAGCCGATGTGCTGGGTGAAGGCTTTCATGCTGCGCTCCCTTGGATCAACTCGCGGACATCAATGAAATGGCCGGTCACCGCGGCAGCGGCGGCCATGGCCGGGCTGACCAGGTGGGTGCGGCCACCGGCGCCCTGGCGGCCCTCGAAGTTACGGTTGGAGGTGGACGCGCAGTGCTCGCCGCTCTCCAGGCGGTCCGGGTTCATCGCCAGGCACATCGAGCAGCCCGGCTCACGCCATTCGAAACCGGCCTCGATGAAAATCTTGTCCAACCCTTCGCGCTCGGCCTGAGCCTTGACCAAGCCCGAGCCCGGCACCACCAGCGCCTGCTTGACATTGGCGGCGACCTTGCGGCCCTTGGCAATCTCGGCGGCGGCGCGCAGGTCTTCGATGCGCGAGTTGGTGCACGAGCCGATGAACACGCGGTCGAGCTTGATGTCGGTGATCGCCTGGTTGGCGGCCAACCCCATGTACTTGAGCGCGCGCTCGATCGAGCCACGCTTGATCAGGTCAGGCTCGGCGGCCGGGTCCGGCACGTGCTGGTCGACGGCCAGGACCATCTCCGGCGAAGTGCCCCAGCTGACCTGCGGCTTGATCTGCGCGGCGTCCAGCTCGACCACGGTGTCGAACACCGCATCCGCATCGGACACCAGGCCCTTCCAGCTGGCGACGGCTTGCTTCCACTGCTCGCCCTTGGGCGCGTAGGGGCGGCCTTCGACGTAGTTCACGGTGGTGTCATCGACCGCCACCAGGCCCACTCGGGCGCCAGCTTCGATGGACATGTTGCAGATGGTCATGCGGCCTTCCATCGACAATGCGCGGATGGCGCTGCCGGCAAACTCCATGGCATGGCCATTGCCACCCGCTGTGCCGATCTTGCCGATCACGGCAAGCACGATATCCTTGGCGGTGACGCCGGCCGGCAGCTCACCCTCGACACGCACCAGCATGTTCTTCATTTTCTTGGCCACCAGGCACTGGGTGGCGAGCACGTGCTCGACCTCGGAAGTGCCGATGCCATGAGCCAGGGCGCCGAAGGCACCATGGGTGGAAGTGTGCGAGTCACCGCAGACCACGGTCATGCCCGGCAAGGTAGCGCCTTGCTCGGGGCTGATGACGTGGACGATGCCTTGACGCTCGTCATTCATCTTGAATTCGACGATGCCATATTCGTCACAGTTCTCATCGAGGGTCTGCACCTGCAAGCGCGACACCTGGTCGACGATGGCCTCGATACCGCCCTTGCGCTCCGGCGTGGTCGGCACGTTGTGGTCAGGGGTGGCGATGTTGGCGTCGATGCGCCATGGCTTGCGGCTGGCCAGGCGCAGGCCTTCGAAGGCCTGGGGCGACGTCACTTCGTGGATGATGTGGCGATCGATGTAGATCAAGGACGAGCCGTCGTCGCGGCGCTTGACCTCATGGGCGTCCCAGAGTTTGTCGTAGAGCGTTTTGCCAGCCATCAGACTGTTCCTCATCAGCGTCTTTCTATGCCAAAGACCCCTTGGCTTGTACGGACGATCCTATGGCGATAGATTGAATAACTCAAATTCATATTTTTCATGCTTTGCATAACCATCAGGAATCCGAAAGATGGATCTCGCCAACCTCAGCGCTTTCATCGCCATCGCCGAAACCGGCAGCTTTTCCGGGGCCGGCGAACGCCTGCACCTGACCCAGCCGGCCATCAGCAAGCGCATCGCCGGGCTCGAACAGCAACTGGACGTGCGCCTGTTCGACCGCCTGGGCCGCGAGGTGACCCTGACCGAGGCTGGCCGGGCCCTGCTGCCTCGCGCCTACCAGATCCTCAATGTACTGGATGACACCCGCCGCGCCCTGACCAACCTGACCGGCGAGGTAACCGGTCGTCTCACCCTGGCCACCAGCCACCATATAGGCCTGCACCGTCTGCCCCCGCTGCTGCGCGCCTTCACCCGCCAGTACCCGTCGGTGGCGCTGGACATCCAGTTCCTCGATTCAGAAGCGGCCTATGATGAAATTCTCCATGGCCGCGCGGAAATCGCCGTGATCACCCTCGCTCCCGAGCCTCACCACCTGGTCCGCGCCGTCCCGGTCTGGGACGACGCCCTGGACTTCGTGGCCGCGCCGGAACACCCCCTAGCCAGCAATGGCCAGGTCGACCTGGCCGATGTCGCCCGCCACCCGGCGGTTTTTCCCGGTGGCAATACCTTCACCCACCACATTGTCCAGCGCCTGTTCGAAAGCCAGGGCCTGACACCGAACATCGCCATGAGCACCAACTACCTGGAAACCATCAAGATGATGGTTTCCATCGGCCTGGCGTGGAGTGTGCTACCACGTACTATGCTCGATGAGCAGGTCGCGCCCATCGCCCTGCCCGGCATACAGCTGTCACGCCAGCTAGGCTACATACTGCATACCGAACGCACGCTGTCGAACGCGGCCAGAGCCTTCATGGCCCTGCTCGACAGCCATGCCGGGTCCTCCTGACCGGTCGTCTGCACGGCGTTACATCCACAAGGACGCGTTTTTCGCCAAAGGTCTGGTACCGATGCCCAAATCAGCAAATCGCTTTCCGCGTCTGCCACGCATCCCCGCCGCCGATCCCCAGGAGTCGGAACAGGCCTGGCAGAACGCGCCGCAACTGCTGGCCGCCCTCAATGGCGCGCGCCTGGGCGCCTGGTTGTGGGACATCGACAGCGGCCGGGTCAGTTGGTCGCGGGGTACCCAGGCATTGTTCGGC
The DNA here is from genome assembly GCF_023277925.1 of Pseudomonas entomophila. Classification (NCBI taxonomy): domain Bacteria; kingdom Pseudomonadati; phylum Pseudomonadota; class Gammaproteobacteria; order Pseudomonadales; family Pseudomonadaceae; genus Pseudomonas; species Pseudomonas entomophila. The sequence continues at coordinate 386,496 of NZ_CP063832.1, read as the reverse complement.
TTCGACCCGCAGCGCCCTCTGCCCGCCGACATCGACTACCTCGACCTGCTGCCGGAAGAGGACCGCGCCCGCACTCGCCAGGCCTTCCAGGCGGTGGTCAATGGCGAACCGGTCGAGCAGGCCATGCGCCACCGCATCCGCTGGGCCGACGGCAGCGTGCACTGGCTGGAGATCAACGGTAGCCTGACCCATGACGCCAACGGCCACCCGCAGATGATCGGGGTGATTCGCGAGATCAGCCGGCAGCGGGAGCGGGAAACCGCGCTGATCAACTCGGAAAAGCGTTTCGCCACCCTCTTCCACCTCAGCCCCAACGCCATCCTGCTCACCCGCCGGCAGGACGGCATGATCTTCGAGGTCAACCAGCATTTCGAGCACATGTTCGGCTGGCCGGGTGCGCAAGTGGTGGGCAAGACCAGCCTGGAGCTGGGCCTGTGGGTCAACCCCGAGCAACGCTTCCAGGTGCTGGAGGCCACCCGCGCCGGCAGCGGGCCGCTGATCATGGAGGTGCAGTTCCGCGCCACCAGCGGCAAGGTCCACGACGGCATCCTGTGCACCCAGGGCATCGAACTGGAAGGCGTCACCTTCCTGATCAGCACCTTCGTCGACACCACCGAGCGCAAACGCGCCGAACAAGCACTCAAGGATAGCCAGGAGCGCCTCGACCTGGCCCTGGATTCGGCGCAGCTGGGTACCTGGGACTGGCACATCCCCAGCGGCATGCTCTATGGCTCGGCCCGCGCCGCGCAATTGCACGGGTTGGCCCCGGTGCCCTTCCACGAATCTTTCGACGCCTTCTTCGAGGGCGTGCCCGAAGACGAGCGCAATGTCATGCGCCAGGCCTACCGCAGCCTGCGCGAGGGCCCGGCCGGCAACTACCAGATCACTTACCAGGTGCAGCTGGAAAACGGCACCACACGCTTTATCGAAAGCCGCGCACGGCTGTACCGCGACGAGCAGGGCAACCCACTGCGCATGGCGGGCACCCTGCTCGACATCACCGACCAGGTGGAACGCGAACAGCGCCTGAGCGCCTCCGAAGAGAAATTCGCCAGCCTGTTCCAAGTCAGCCCCGACCCGATCTGCGTGACCCGCCAGGACACTGGCCAGTTCATCGAGATCAACCCGGCCTTCAGCCAGACCTTCGGCTGGCAAACCGATCAGGTCATCGGCCGCACCGCCGAAGAGCTCGGCCTATGGGCCGAGTCGTCGGAACGCGCCCAGCGCATCGAGCGAGTCATCCGTGACCAGGCCCTGAGCAACGTCGCGGTCGGGGTCAATCACCGCAATGGCACACCGCTGACCTGCGTGATTTCCAGTCGCCTGATCAGCGTCGACAACCAGCCCTGCAGCGTCACCACGCTGCGTGACATCACCCAGCAGCAACGCGCCGAAGCAGCACTGAAAGCCAGCGAAGAGAAGTTCGCCAAGGCCTTTCACTCCAGCCCCGACGCCATCATCATCACCGAGCGCCAGAGCGGCTGCTACCTGGAAGTCAACGACGGCTTCTGCCGCCTGACCGGCTACAGTGCCGCCGAGGTGGTGGGGCGCAGCGTCTACGACATCGGCATCTGGGCCGACGACAAGCAGCGCGCGGCCCTGCTCAACGAGTTGCGCGAGCGTGGCCGGGTGCATCATCGTGAAATGCTCGGGCGCAACAAGCGCGGCGACATCCTCACCGTCGAGGTGTCGGTGGAGCCGATCAGCCTCAACGAGACCGACTGCCTGCTGCTCACCGCCCGCGATGTCAGCCTGCTGAAGAACGCCCAGGCGCAGATCCGTCACCTGGCCTACCACGACCCGCTGACCAACCTGCCCAACCGGGCGCTACTGATGGACCGCCTGAGCCAGCAGATCGCCCTGCTCAAGCGCCACAACCTGCGCGGCGCCCTGCTGTTCCTCGACCTCGACCACTTCAAGCACATCAACGACTCGCTTGGCCACCCGGTGGGCGACACCGTGCTGAAGATCATCACCGCCCGCCTGGAGGCCAGCGTGCGCCTGGAAGACACCGTGGCGCGCCTGGGCGGCGACGAGTTCGTGGTACTGCTCAGTGGCCTGGAGGGCAGCCGCGAGCTGGTCGAAAGCAAGGTGCGCGAGCTGGCCGACACCCTGCGCGAGCTGCTGGCCGAACCCATGTCGCTGGACGGGCAGCGCCTGCAAGTGACGCCCAGTATCGGCGTGGCGCTGATCCCCGACCACGGCGCGACCCCCGCCGACCTGCTCAAGCGCGCCGATATCGCCCTGTATCGGGCCAAGGATTCCGGGCGCAACACCACCCAACTGTTCCACAGCACCATGCAGAAGGCCGCCAGCGAACGCCTGCGCATGGAGAACGACCTGCGCCTGGCCCTGGCCCGAGGCGAACTGGCCCTGCACTTCCAACCCCAGGTCGACGCCCGCGACAACCGCATCGTCGGCGCCGAAGTACTGCTGCGCTGGCATCACCCGCAGCTGGGTCAACAACCGCCGGCACAGTTCATCCAGGTGCTTGAGGAGAGCGGCCTGATCCTCGAAGTGGGCAGCTGGATCCTTGACGAAGCCTGCGACGCCTGCGCCCGCATGCTCGAAGACAACCTCATCGACGCCGACGACTTCAGCCTGTGCGTCAATATCAGCCCCCGGCAGTTTCGCCAGAACGACTTCGTCGAGCGGGTGTTGCGCAGCCTCGACGACTATCGCCTGCCGCGGCGCATGCTCACCCTGGAAATCACTGAAGGCATCGTCATCCAGAACCTCGAGGACACCATCAGCAAGATGCGCGAGCTCAAGCGCGTCGGCGTGAGTTTCGCCATGGATGACTTTGGTACCGGCTATTCCTCGCTTACCTACCTCAAGCGCCTGCCGGTGGATGCGCTGAAGATCGACCAGACGTTCGTGCGCGATGCGCCGGTCGACCCCAACGACGCCGAAATCGTCCGGGCCATCGTGGCCATGGCACGCAGCCTCGAACTGGCGGTGATCGCCGAGGGAGTAGAACTGACCGAACAGCTGGAGTTCCTGGAACGGCTGGGTTGCCACCTGTACCAGGGCTACTTGCACAGCCGACCGCTGCCGCTGACGGAGTTTCGCCAGATGCTGCTGGAGGCGCCGGCGGACTACTGAAATGCTTTCAGAAGCTCTGCACCACGCGCTGCAGGAGCGGCTTCAGCCGCGATCACCTGCGCAAGCGGGTGCCAGGGCCGCGGCGCCTGCATCGCGGCTGAAGCCGCTCCTATGTATGGACTCGCCTACATTGTCTACCTGCTTTTCGAACAAGGTTACCCGGTTGCATCTATGTATCAGGCCTATTCGAGGAAGCTTGGTGCTTCTGGCCAACATCGGGGTGAGCTCGCAGCATGCCCATTACATTTAGGCCTCTTGGGCCGGTAGGAGCGTAGGCATTAATCCGCGACGGTCTTACCTAGGGTCGATGTTCACTAGCAGGGGCTGGGGCGCTCGGCACCCCGGTGGCGTAACACCGTAAGTCAGTGGCTCATGGCGGGCTCCTGACGATCGTTCGGTTGGCGTTGGTAGACCTGCTCACCTTGTAGCAGCACCCAGATGATGCGCAGATTTCGATTAGCCAGTCTGATCGCCGCCTCCTTGCGACCAAGTCGAGTTAACCATCGCAAGAGGCGGCGATCGTCTGGCTGATCGGAATCAGGCTTCAAATGGCTAAGAACCGCGTGCGCACCCTGGATCATCATGCTGCGCAGGTAGCCGTCACCTCGCTTGCTCATCTTGCCTAGCCTGACCTTCTTTCCACTGCTGTGCTGGTCGGGCACCAGGCCAAAGTAAGCGGCAAACTGTCGAGCATTGGGGAAACGCGAGGGTTCAGGCTGCTTGGCCAGCATCGCTGTGGCGATGATCGGGCCGACACCGCGTATCGTCATCAGGCGGCATGCGACCTTGTCGGCCTGCGCCGCTGTTTCGAGCCGTCCTGTCAGGATGGCGATACGCTCACTCAGATAGCGCCATTCGGCGAGCAGTTCATCGAGCAATTCACGCAGCAGATCTGGCAATGGTTGAGTCGTATCTTCAAGAATGCGCGGTACACCGTGGCTGACGGCTAAATCGCCTTGCGCCAGGGCGACGCCCTGTTCCAGTAACAGGCCGCGGATCTGGTTGCCTAGCGCGGTGTGGCGCCTGACATAGCCTCTGCGGGCGCGGTGTAAGGCTTGAATCGCCAAAGCGGCAGTGCTCTTGATCGGCACCGCAGCAATGCTGGTATCCCGGCCTGCGCGCAAGATGGCATGGGCGTCGTTACGATCGTTCTTGGCACCACTGCGGTGCTCCGCCACTCGCTGCGCGGGCAGGATGCGGACTGGCGTTCCCTGCGCCTGTAGCAAACGCCCCCATGCTTGAGCGCCGGGGCCACTTTCCATCAGGACCGTCACGGTGGGTGGCAGCCTGGTCAGGAACGCATGAAAGGCTTCACGGGATTTGATTCGATCTTCGTAGATGACGCGCCCGGAACCGTCATCTCCGGCCACCTGAAAGACTTGCTTGGCCAGGTCGACTGACAGATGTTGGCAAAGCGTTACATCGTTGGAAGACAGGGAATTGCGCTTCGTCCTATGCTTGCTCATGGTCTCGCCCTCGCTGCCGTTGGCTTTTTAGAACGCCACCGTGGCACTGTGATGCCTCGGCGGGGGCGAGTCCATCCGATTACAGAGGACAGCAGGGTCGCGCAAATACAAAAAGGGCACCCGAAGGTGCCCTTGCTTTCATGCCGTCGAACTCAGTTCAGCGCTGGCTTGTCGCCATTGATCGGGATGCGCTTGGCCTTGGCCTCTTCCGGCACCACACGCAGCAGCTCGATGCTGAGCAAGCCGTTGGCCAGGCCCGCGCCCTTGACCTCGATATGGTCAGCCAACCGGAACGACAGCTTGAAGGCGCGCTGGGCGATGCCCTGGTGCAGGTAAGTGACCCCTGCCGCGCCGTTGTTTTCACGCTTGCCGCCGATCACGGTCAAAACGCCTTTCTCGACCTGCAGGTCGAGGTCTTGCTCCTGGAAGCCGGCTGCGGCAACCACGATACGATAGTGGTCTTCACCGTGCTTTTCCACGTTGTAGGGCGGGTAGCTGCTACCGGCCTCGTTACGGGCGGCGGCTTCGAACAGGTCGTTGAAACGGTCGAAACCCACGGAATTGCGGAAAAGCGGTGCGAGAGAGAAAGCGGTAGTCATGGTCATGAACTCCTGAGATTCAGCAAGTTAAGTCACTACGCGACCCGACTTCGGCATCGCGTACTCAAGAGATATGGCCGGGCCATGGGCTTTCAAGGGGCGGTAGAAAGATTTTTGCATGGCTCGCCATGCGAACCGTTCAGGCGACACACTCCTCAAGCACCGGCAACGCACCGTCGAACAATCGACTGATCCGCTGGCAATCCTCCTCGCGACGCAGTTCGGCGAACAGCACCACCGCCTCGGGGTAACTACGCGTCAACATGGCCAGCCACTGCTTCATCCGCCCAGGTGCATAACGCGGCGACAGCTTGTCCTGGGCCTGGCGCCAGAACTCGCGCAACAGCGGCAACAGATCGTTCCAGGCCATTGGCTGGTACTCCACGCCATCACGGGCCGCCGCAATCTGCAAGGCCAGGTCCGGCCGGGAAACCAACCCGCGCCCCAGCATGATGTCCGTGGCACCGCTGACCTCACGGCAGCGCCGCCAGTCATCCACGGTCCAGATCTCACCATTGGCGAACACGGGCACCTTGACTACGTCCTGCACCCGCGCCACCCACTCCCAGTGCGCCGGCGGCTTGTAGCCCTCGACCTTGGTCCGCGCATGCACCACAAGATGCTCGGCACCGCCCTCGGCCAACGCCCTGGCGCAGTCCAGGGCGCCATCCGGACTGTCGAAGCCCAGGCGCATCTTGGCGGTCACCGGAATGTGCGCCGGCACCTGCCGCCTTACTTCGCGCACGATGGCGTGCAGCAGTTCCGGCTCCTTGAGCAGCACCGCCCCACCCCTGGACTTGTTCACGGTCTTGGCCGGGCAGCCGAAGTTCAGGTCGATCACCGGCGCACCCAGTTCGCAGGCCCGCACAGCGTTCTCGGCCAGGCATACCGGGTCCGAACCGAGCAATTGCACACGCATTGGCACGCCTGCCGCCGTGCGCGCACCGCGACGCAGCTCCGGTGCGAGCTTGTCGAACGAAGATTCCGGCAACAGGCGGTCGCAGACGCGGATGAACTCGGTGACGCACCAGTCGATGCCCCCCACCCGGGTCAGGACGTCGCGCAGGATGTTGTCGACCAGCCCCTCCATCGGGGCCAGGGCAATTTGCATGGAAGTGTCTCGGGACGAAAAGGGCGGCAGTCTAGCAAAAAACCGCCACGTTTCAGTTGCCGATCAGCGCCGGGCCATATCCGTCGAGGAACTCCGCCGGCATGCGCCGGGGCTTGCCGCTGGACAGCTCGATGCAGGCGAAGGTGGTCTGCGCGCGCAACAGCGTGACGCCATCGCTCGGGCGCTTGAGCTGGAAACGGCGGGTCATGCGCAGGCGCTGGTCCCAATCGATGATCCAGGTGGCCAGTTGCAGCTCGTCGTCCTCATAGGCCGCGGCCAGGTAGTCGATCTCGTGGCGGACCACCGCCATGGCACGGTCCAGGCGCCGGTATTCGGCCAGGTCCAACCCCAGGCGCTGCGAATGGCGCCAGGCACAGCGCTCCAGCCAAGTGACGTAGACGGCATTGTTGGCGTGGCCGAGGCCGTCGATGTCCTCGTTGCTGACGCGCAGGTCGATGACGAATGGTGCTGCCAGATCCCAGCTCATGCCCGCTCCCACAGGGTATTGGTGAACGGGCAGAGTGTAACGGAAGCTCAGGCGCTTTGCCGCACGCGCTGGGTGGAGCGCGCCAGCAGTTCCAGCACCGCCTGGCCCAGGCGTGGGTCGGCCAGCACACGCAGGTGGCCGCCCTCCTCCAGCATCAGCAGGCGACTGTCGAACCAGGCCTTGTGGATGAGCGGTGCCTCGCTGGCCGCCACCAGGGTATCGTCCTGGGCATGTACCACCAGGCCCGGCAGGTCCAACTGGTAACCACTGACATCCAGGCGCGCCACCTGGATGCCGACATCCCGCTCTACCTGGCGAATGAACGCCGCACGCGCGCGCGCCGGCAAACCAAGATGCCGGGCAAATCCGCGCAGCACGCCCAGCAATTGGGCCGGCGCGGCGATGCTCACCGCCGCTTCGGTGCGCAAACCCCATTGCAAGGCCAACATCAGGCTGGCGCCGCCCATGGAATGGCCGACCACCGCGCGCAAGGGCGGCAGTTCGGCGGCAGCTTCGAGCAATGCGCGGGCAAACAACACCACATGGGCCTGGTTGCCCGGCGAGTGGCCGTGGCCCGGCCCCTCCAGTGAAACCACGGTATAACCGGCGTCGACCAGGGTCTCGATCAAGGCAGCGAACTGCGTCGGCCGCCCTTCCCAACCGTGCATCAACAGCACGGTCGGCCCCTGCCCCCAACGCAGCGCCGACAGCCCGAAGCGCAGAGTGATACGCTCGGCCCGCGCCAGCAACGGCAGTTCCCAAGGCTTGGGCGGCAGCGTGCGCGGGGTCATGAAGGCCCGGCGCATCTTGCCGGCGACATGCTCGGGGACCAGGTGGCCAAGGGTGCCGTTGACGCCACGAATCCAGCTCAGGGTACTCATCGCCTTGCTCCAGAGGGGATAGGTTGTTCAGATCACCGCCGACTTGGCGGCACGCAGGATACGGTCGGACAGCTCACTCGGCCCAAGTGCCCGGGCCACGGCCAGGCCACCCACCATCAGGGCGAAGTCGGCCAGGGCCTTGTCGATGTCCTCGGGGCGGTCGACCATTTGCGCGGTCATCAGCTCGATATGTTCAGCCAGCACCTCGCGAAACGCTGGCGGCAAGCGTTGCATTTCACCAATCGCGCTAGGGATCGGGCAGGCCTGCACCTCGGCGTCGCGATGCTTGCGTGACAGGTAGAAGGCAGCCGCCAGAACCCGGCGCTCGGTGCCATCCAGGCTTGGGTCGACCTTGGCCAGCAAGCCACGACGCTCGCCCAGCAATTGCCGGAATGCCTCGAGCATGAGCTCGTCCTTGCTGTCGAAGTGGGCGTAGAACCCCCCCACCGTCAAACCCGCGGCGCCCATCACCTGGCTGACACTCGGGTCGGCCGGACCGTACTGGATCAAGGCGCTGCGAGCGGCTTCGAGAATCCGCTCGCGGGTCTTGCTCTTCTTGTCGCTCATGGCTCACCTCAAATATTATGATCGACATATTATGCTTATAATATTTTATCGCAAGCACTATTTGCACTCGCTGAGAGGGGCTCGAAAAATGTTTTTAGGGCAGAAAAAACAAAAGGCCCATTCAATAATCGAATGAGCCTTATAAGTCCCGCAAAACGCGGGTAAAAATTGGCGTCCCCTAGGGGACTCGAACCCCTGTTACCGCCGTGAAAGGGCGGTGTCCTAGGCCACTAGACGAAGGGGACTTGACCTTCGTGCCGGTTCGCTTTCGCGAACCGTGGCGGAATTGGTGGAGCTAAGCGGGATCGAACCGCTGACCTCCTGCATGCCATGCAGGCGCTCTCCCAGCTGAGCTATAGCCCCGAGTAAAACAAAAGGCTCAACATCTGGTGATGAGCCTTTCAACTCCCGCAAAACGCGGGTAAAAGTGGCGTCCCCTAGGGGACTCGAACCCCTGTTACCGCCGTGAAAGGGCGGTGTCCTAGGCCACTAGACGAAGGGGACGTAACCTTCGTGCCGATCCGTTTTCACGAACCGCGGCAAAATTGGTGGAGCTAAGCGGGATCGAACCGCTGACCTCCTGCATGCCATGCAGGCGCTCTCCCAGCTGAGCTATAGCCCCGGATTTCTAGCCTCTCGGCCCAGCGACTAAAACATCGCTTGTGCAAAACTGGCGTCCCCTAGGGGACTCGAACCCCTGTTACCGCCGTGAAAGGGCGGTGTCCTAGGCCACTAGACGAAGGGGACGAACCTTCTTACCTTCAAGACCCGCTTGCTGGAACCGGCCTTGCCTGACAGCCGTGGCTATCAGTCGGAATTTGGTGGAGCTAAGCGGGATCGAACCGCTGACCTCCTGCATGCCATGCAGGCGCTCTCCCAGCTGAGCTATAGCCCCACAATGTCGCTTTGAACCGAAGCGCTGGCTGGGTGCCTGACGTTTCGTTTTCGTTCATCGCTGTGGACGGGGCGCATATTAAGATCGGATTGCAGGGCTGTCAAACGAATTTTTGAAAATATTCAAAATTTTTTTCACAGATAACAATCACTTACCGCCCTGCCCTACTACTTCAGCCTTACTCGGACCTGTGGGAGCGGGCTCGCCCGCTCCCACAAGCAGGAAATGCCGCTATCAGGCGATGTTCGCCAGCAGCTTCTCCCACTCCTTGTTTTCCTTCTTCGACACACCACCGAGCAGGTCGATGGCCTGGCGCAGGCGGTAGCGGGTCAGGTCCGGGCCGAGAATTTCCATGGCGTCGAGCACCGACACCGAGCTGGCCTGGCCAGTAATCGCGGCGAACATCAGCGGCATGGCATCACGCAGCTTCAGCTCCAGCGACTCGACCACGGCCTGGATGCAGCCAGTGATGCGGTCCTTTTCCCACTGGCGCAGGCTTTCCAGCTTCCACAGGATCAGTTGCATCACCTGGCGTACCTGGTCGGCCGACAGCTTCTTGCTCTCGAACAGTTTTGCATCGAGCTTGAGCGCGCCTTCGAAGAAGAAGCCACCCAGCGGGGCGATCTGGCTGAAGGTCTCGACCCGGCCCTGCACATGCGGGGCGATCTTCATCATGTAGTCGCTGTTGAAGGCCCACTTCTGTACGCGCGCGGCAAATTCCTCGACTGGCAGCTCGCGCAGCCACTGGCCGTTCAGCCAAGAGAGCTTCTCGATGTCGAAGATCGGGCCGCCCAGGGAGATACGCGACAGGTCGAAGTGCTCGACCATTTCCGCCAACGAGAATTTCTCGCGCTCGTCCGGCATCGACCACCCCATGCGCCCCAGGTAGTTGAGCATGGCTTCAGGCATGAAACCCATGCGCTCGTAGAAAGTCACCGAGGTCGGGTTCTTGCGCTTCGACAACTTGCTCTTGTCGGGGTTGCGCAGCAGCGGCATATAGCACAGCTTGGGCTGCTCCCAACCGAAGTACTCATACAGTTTGATCAGTTTGGGGGCGGATGGCAGCCACTCTTCGCCACGCAGCACGTGGGTGATGCCCATCAGATGGTCGTCGACCACGTTGGCCAGGAAGTACGTCGGCAGGCCGTCGTTCTTCATCAGCACCTGCATGTCCATGCGGTCCCACGGGATCTCGACATCGCCACGGAGCATGTCCGGCACCACGCAGATGCCTTCGCTCGGTACTTTCATGCGGATCACGTGCGGCTCGCCTGCAGCCAGGCGTCGCTGCACTTCCTCGTCGCTCAGCAGCAGGGCACGGCCGTCATAGCGGGGGGTTTCGCCACGAGCCATCTGCTCGGCGCGCATCTGCTCCAGCTCTTCGGCAGTGCAGAAGCAGTAGAAAGCGTGGCCGGCGTCGACCAGCTCCTTGGCGTACCTGGCGTAGATCTCGCCACGCTCGCTCTGCCGGTACGGGCCATGCGGGCCGCCGACATCAGGGCCTTCGTTCCACTCGATGCCGAGCCAACGCAGGGCGTCGAAGATCTGCTGCTCCGACTCGCGGGTGGAGCGCAACTGGTCGGTGTCTTCGATCCGCAGGATGAATTCGCCGCCATGCTGCTTGGCGAAGCAGTAGTTGAACAGGGCGATGTAGGCGGTGCCGACATGGGGGTCGCCAGTGGGCGATGGCGCGATACGCGTGCGAACGGTGGTCATTGGGAGTCTCGAACGAAGATTGAAACAAAGGCTGGATGTTAGCAGGGAGCGGGCACCGGGCTCCAGCAATGGCGCTATCGTCACTTGTGACGGTGCCGGCTGCCGCTGTTAAATTTGCTTACATTTATGGAACCTTGGCTCCCATGCCCACCCAACTCAAACGTCGCCTGCTGATCTTCATCACCCTGGTGCTGCTCATCGGCCTTGGCTTCCTCGCCCACTGGTATTTCAAGGGGCGCTTCTACGAAAGCACCGACAACGCCTATGTGCAGGGCGAGATCACGCGCATTTCCAGCCAACTGGGGGCACGTATCGATGAGGTGCGGGTGGATGACAACCAGCACGTCAGCAAGGGTGACCTGCTGGTGCGCCTGGAAACCGCCGATTTCGAACTGGCTATCGAGCGCGCCCGTGCCGCCCTGGCCACCCGCGAGGCCGAACGGGTGCAGGCACAGAGCCGCCTGACCCAGCAAGGCAGCCTGATCGCCGCCGGCCAGGCCCAGGTCGCCGCCAGCCAGGCTACCCTCGACCGCTCGCAGCTCGACCTCAACCGCGCCCAGGCCCTGCGCAAGCCCGGCTTCATCTCGGAAGAGCGGGTCACCACCCTCTCGGCAGACAGCCATGTCGCCCGTTCCCAGGTCGACAAGGCCCAGGCCGACCTCAAGGGCCAGCGCCAGCAAATCGATGCCCTGACCGCTGAGCTCAAGCGCCTGGACGCACAGATCGCCAACGCCCGCGCCGACCTGGCCCAGGCCGAACTGAACCTGACCCGCTGCGAGATCCACGCGCCGATCAGCGGCACCATCGGCCAGCGCAGTGCGCGCAATGGCCAGGTGGTGCAGGCCGGCGCCTACCTGTTGTCGATCGTCCCCGACGAGGCCATCTGGGTACAGGCCAACTTCAAGGAAACGCAGATCGGCAGGATGCACCCCGGCCAGCGCGCCGAGCTGGTGTTCGACAGCTACCCCGACACACCGATCGAAGGCCGCGTGAACAGCCTGTTCGCCGCCTCCGGCGCACAGTTCAGCCTGCTGCCCCCGGACAACGCCACGGGCAACTTCACCAAGGTAGTGCAGCGAATCCCCGTCAAGCTGACTTTCGCCGCCGATAACCCGCTGCACGGTCGAATCCGCCCGGGCATGTCGGTCACTGCCACGGTCGACCTGCGCGATAGGGATGCGGATGACCGGTGACCAGCTCCTGCGGCCCACTGGCGAGCCGACCCGGCGCGACTGGATCGCGGTGATGAGCGTGATGCTCGGCGCCTTCATGGCAGTGCTGGATATCCAGATCACCAACTCTTCGCTCAAGGACATCCAGGGCGCGCTGTCGGCGACCCTGGAGGAAGGCTCGTGGATCTCCACCTCCTACCTGGTGGCGGAGATCATCATGATCCCGCTGACCGCCTGGCTGGTGCAGCTGCTTTCGGCCCGACGCCTGGCGGTATGGGTTTCGCTGGGCTTCCTGCTGTCATCGCTGCTGTGTTCGATGGCTTGGAACCTGGAGAGCATGATCGTGTTCCGCGCCCTGCAGGGGTTCACCGGTGGCGCGCTGATTCCTCTGGCCTTCACCCTGACCTTGATCAAGCTGCCCGAACACCATCGCGCCAAGGGCATGGCCATGTTCGCCATGACGGCCACCTTCGCGCCCTCCATCGGCCCGACCCTGGGCGGCTGGCTGACCGAGAACTGGGGCTGGGAGTACATTTTCTACATCAACATCCCGCCGGGTCTGGTGATGATCGCCGGCCTGCTCTACGGGCTGGAAAAGAAAGAAGCCCACTGGGAGTTGCTGAAAAGCACCGATTACGCCGGCATCGTCAGCCTGGGTGTAGGCCTGGGTTGCCTCCAGGTTTTTCTGGAGGAAGGTCACCGCAAGGACTGGCTGGAGTCGAACCTGATCGTGGGCCTGGGCACCGTCGCCCTGCTCAGCCTGGTCCTGTTCGTGATCCTGCAGTTCTCCCGCCCTCACCCGCTGATCAACTTACGCATCCTCGGTAACCGAAACTTCGGCCTGTCAAGCATCGCCAGCCTGGGCATGGGGGTCGGACTGTACGGCTCGATCTATCTGCTGCCGTTGTACCTGGCGCAGATCCAGGGCTACAACGCCCTGCAGATCGGCGAGGTGATCATGTGGATGGGTGTGCCGCAGCTGTTCCTGATCCCCCTGGTACCGCTGCTGATGAAGGTGATCCCGCCCAAAGTACTGTGCGCCCTGGGCTTCTGCCTGTTCGGCCTGGCCAGTTTCAGTTCGGGGGTGCTCAACCCGGATTTCGCCGGGCCGCAGTTCAACCAGATCCAGGTGATCCGTGCCATCGGTCAGCCCATGATCATGGTGACCATCTCGCTGATCGCCACGGCCTTCATACAACCGCAAGACGCAGGGTCGGCATCGAGCCTGTTCAACATCCTGCGCAACCTCGGTGGCGCCATTGGCATCGCGCTGTTGGCGACGTTGCTGGATGCGCGGACCAAGGTGTACTTCGACTACCTGCGCGAAGCGGTGGTGCCGAGTAATCCGCAGGTAGCGGAGCGGTTGGTGCAGTTGGGCGAACGGTTGGGAAATGACACGGCGGCGCTGGGCAAGCTGAGCGAGATCACTCATCAGCAAGCACTGATCATGGCGTACAACGATGCCTTTCATTTTGTCGGGATCGGCTTGGCGGTAAGCATGTTGGCGATGTTGCTAACCAGGAAGTTGCCGCAGGGGCTGAAGGCAGGGGAAGCGCACTGACTTGTAATCTGCCTGGGTGATTCGCTGTAGGTGCGGCTTTAGCTGCGATGCAGGCAACGCGGTTTCTGGCACCCGCTTTGCGGGTGATCGCGGCTAAAGCTCCTACAGAGGTGGCGCCAAATCTATGGAAACGGTTTATTCCATGAGGGCCGCCTCGCTGGAGAACCAGGGGTGAGTCAACTGGTAATCAGACGCTCACGCAACTGCCCGATCTCGTCGCGCAACTGCGCTGCGGCCTCGAACTCCAGGTCGCGGGCAAACTGGAACATCTTCTCTTCCAACTGCTTGATACGCTTGGTGATCTGCGCCGGCGTCTGCAGCTCGACCTCGTAGCGCCCGGCTTCCTCCGCCGCCTTGGCCATACCCTTGCGCTTCTTGCTGCGTGCACCTGGCACGGTGGCACCTTCCATGATGTCGGTAATATCTTTGACCACGCCCTTGGGCACGATGCCGTTGGCCGTGTTGAACGCGATCTGCTTCTCGCGCCGCCGCTCGGTCTCGTCGATGGCGCGCTGCATGGAACCGGTAATGTTGTCGGCGTAGAGGATCGCCTTGCCGTTGAGGTTACGTGCAGCGCGGCCGATAGTCTGGATCAGCGAGCGCTCGGAACGCAGGAAACCTTCCTTGTCAGCGTCGAGGATGGCCACCAATGACACTTCGGGCATGTCCAGCCCCTCGCGCAGCAGGTTGATGCCCACCAGCACGTCGAAGGTGCCCAAGCGCAGGTCACGGATGATTTCGACCCGCTCGACGGTGTCGATGTCCGAGTGCAGGTAACGTACCCGCACATCGTGGTCGGCCAGGTAGTCGGTGAGGTCCTCGGCCATGCGCTTCGTCAGCGTGGTGGCCAGCACCCGCTCGCCCTGGGCGACGCGCTTGCCGATCTCAGAGAGCAGGTCGTCGACCTGGGTGAGCGCCGGGCGCACCTCGACCTGCGGGTCGACCAGACCAGTGGGACGCACTACCTGCTCGACCACACGGCCAGCATGTTCGGCTTCATAAGGGCCTGGAGTGGCGGAAACGAAGATGGTCTGCGGGCTGACTGCCTCCCATTCATCGAAGCGCATGGGGCGGTTGTCCAACGCCGACGGCAGGCGGAAACCGTACTCCACCAGCGTCTCCTTGCGCGAGCGGTCGCCCTTGTACATGGCGCCGACCTGCGGAACGCTGACGTGGGACTCGTCTATCACCAGCAACGCGTCATCGGGCAGGTAGTCGTAGAGTGTGGGCGGTGGCGCGCCGGCCGGGCGGCCGGAGAGGTAGCGCGAGTAGTTCTCGATGCCGTTGCAGTAGCCCAGTTCGAGGATCATCTCCAGGTCGAAACGGGTGCGCTGCTCCAGGCGCTGCGCCTCCACCAGTTTGTTGTGCGTATTCAGATACTCGAGACGCTCCTTGAGCTCCTCCTTGATCCCCTCCACCGCCTCGACCAGGGTTTCCCTTGGGGTCACATAGTGGCTCTTCGGATAGAAGGTGAAACGCGGCAGCTTGCGGATCACCTCGCCAGTCAACGGGTCGAAAGCGGCGATGTTCTCCACCTCGTCATCGAACAGCTCGATGCGAATGGCCTCCAAGTCCGATTCGGCCGGGAAGACGTCGATCACATCACCACGCACACGGAAGGTGGCGCGGGCGAAGTCCATCTCGTTGCGGGTGTACTGAAGGTCTGTGAGGCGGCGAAGCAGCGCACGCTGGTCGAGCTTGTCGCCACGGTCGACGTGCAGGACCATCTTCAGGTACGTCTCGGGGCTACCGAGGCCATAGATGCACGATACGGTGGTTACAATGATCGCGTCGCGCCGCTCGAGCAGTGCCTTGGTTGCAGACAGGCGCATTTGCTCAATGTGGTCGTTGATCGAGGCATCCTTCTCGATGAAGGTGTCCGACGACGGCACATAGGCTTCTGGCTGATAGTAGTCGTAGTACGAAACGAAGTACTCGACCGCATTGTTCGGGAAGAACGCCTTGAACTCGCCATACAGCTGGGCAGCCAGTGTCTTGTTGGGGGCTAGCACCATGGTCGGGCGCTGCACCTGCTGGATGACATTGGCGATGCTGAAGGTCTTGCCCGAGCCGGTCACCCCGAGCAGGGTCTGGTGCGACAGGCCGGCGTCAATGCCCTCGACCATCTGGCGGATGGCTTCGGGCTGGTCGCCGGCCGGCTGGAATCGGGTGACGAGCTGGAACTCGGACATGACGGACCTCGTGGATGTCGCGGCAACTGTAAATTTAGCCAGTAGTCTATACCCAAATGCGCCGCCCGGGCGCGGGATTCAAGTCCGACCTGTGAGCGTTCATGACAATGGACCGGGCAATTCGACCAATGGTCGAAAAATATTTGCGCAAACAGCCTTAAAAGCTGCGCCAGACTGTCGCAGTGACCGACCGGTATCACTATACTGACTCCCCGTTTGTGCACCGCTTCAGTGCATTCGGCTGGAGCGTGGCGACCCCTATCACTCTCCTATTCAGAGCCAAGGTAACAATGAGCCTGTTTTCCGCAGTCGAGCTGGCACCCCGCGACCCCATCCTGGGCCTCAACGAAGCATTCAACGCCGACCCACGCACTGACAAAGTCAACTTGGGCGTAGGCGTTTACTGCAATGAGGAAGGCCGTATCCCGCTGCTGCGCGCGGTAATCGAAGCCGAAACCGCCCGTGCCGCCCAGCACGCCTCCCGTGGTTACCTGCCGATCGACGGCATCGCCCAGTACGACCTGGCCGTGCAGAAGCTGATCTTCGGTAAAGAGTCGCCGCTGCTGGCCGAAGGCCGCGTGGTCACCGTGCAGGCTGTCGGCGGTACCGGTGCTCTGAAGATCGGCGCCGACTTCCTCAAGCGCCTGCAGCCAGGTGCCGTGGTCGCCATCAGCGACCCGAGCTGGGAAAACCATCGCGCCCTGTTCGAAACCGCCGGTTTCCCGGTACAGAGCTATCGTTACTACGATGCGGCCAGCCACGACGTCAACCGCGCCGGCATGCTCGAAGACCTGAACAAGCTGCCGTCCGGCTCGATCATTGTCCTGCACGCCTGCTGCCATAACCCGACCGGCGTCGACCTGTCGCTGGACGACTGGAAGAACGTGCTGGAAGTGGTCAAGGCCAAAGGCCACGTCCCCTTCCTCGACATGGCCTACCAAGGCTTCGGCGCCGGTATCGCCGAAGACGCCTTCGCCGTGCGCCTGTTCGCCGAGTCGGGTCTGGAGTTCTTCGTCTCCAGCTCGTTCTCCAAGTCGTTCTCGCTGTACGGCGAGCGCGTCGGCGCCCTGTCGATCGTCACCGGCTCGAAAGACGAAAGCACCCGTGTGCTGTCGCAGGTCAAGCGCGTGATCCGCACTACCTACTCCAACCCACCGACCCACGGCGCCAGCATCGTCGCCGCGGTGCTCAACAGCCCCGAGCTGTGCCAGATGTGGGAAACCGAGCTGGCCGAGATGCGCGAGCGCATCCATGGCATGCGCAAGCAGATGGTCAAGCTGCTGGCCGAATACGGCGCCAACCGTGACTTCAGCTTCGTCGGCCGTCAGTGCGGCATGTTCTCTTACTCAGGCCTGACCGTGGAGCAAGTGGCCCGCCTGAAGGGCGACTTTGGCATCTACGCACTGGACACCGGCCGTATTGCGGTCGCCGCGCTGAACCAGAGCAACATCCACGTGGTCACCAAGGCCATCGTCGAAGTGCTGTAACTGCTTGATTGTCTAGGGGAAGCTTGACTTCCCCCGGGCAAGCGGTAAGATGCGCACAGATTCCGCGATAGCTCAGTCGGTAGAGCAAATGACTGTTAATCATTGGGTCCCTGGTTCGAGTCCAGGTCGCGGAGCCAAACATTGAAAACCTCCAGATGCGCAAGCACTGGAGGTTTTTTCTTTTGCGCCCCGCCTTCTTGTGTTCCCCCTCCCCTGGACTATCGTCAGCGTGCGCATCCGGCGCAACAACGACAGGGAGTCATCATGAATAGCACTCGCAACGCCCAGGAAGCCGTGGAGCAGGTCGCCGATCAGGCCATCCTGGCCGCCCAGCAAGGTACGTTCGCGGTAGGTGGCTGTATCATCGAGAACGCCACCGGCAAAGTTCTGGTAAGCATGCACAACAACGTGCTGCAACCCTTCCCCGGCAGCAAGGCGCAGCCGCCTTTCCTGCCCCATGACCCGACGGCCCACGGCGAACGGCAATTGGTGCAGTGGTATTACGACAAACGGCATGAGTTGAACCTCCCCGAGCCGAACAAGCTGACTGTGGTGACCACCCTGGACCCGTGCGCGATGTGCGCGGGCTCGCTGCTGACCGCTGGCTTCAATGTGGCCGTCAGTGCCATCGACACCTTTGCCGGGGTCAACTACAACAGCCAGTTCAACTTCCCCACCTTCCCACCCACCTTGCGGCAAAAGGCGCAAGAAACCTGGGGCTACTACGCGGTGGACGCGCCCATCAACCGCCCTTATCAGGGCTCGCAAGGCCCCGTCTATGCGAACCAGAAAATCGACGCCCGGGTGTTCAGCCTGACCGGCTCAATCTTCGACGCCAGCGTCAACACGGTGCGCGAAGCCAGCAACAACAGCGGCCTGCCGCCTTCCGAGCTGAAGAATCCGGCGACACTGCCTGCTACCAGCGCAGTCCGTCAGGCACTGACCAAGCTCAGCAAATGGGCACTGACCGTCAAAAGCGACAATCCACGCATGCCAGGCGTGGAATTGGCCAAACCGCTGACCGAGACCGCCGCGGTATCCGACAGAACCAACGCAGTGGCATTGCTCGACCCGTTCGGCAACTTGCTGGCCTGCCTGGGCGGCCAGGAGGACCAGTCACCGATCCGCACGGCGTTCATGGAGACGACGCGCCAGTACGCCCTGATGCGCTGGACCCTGATGAATGACAATGATCCGCAGGTGCGCGCCGAGGCAGAGCACTACCTGACCCACCCCAAGTACGGCACCTTCGTGTTCCTGTACATCCCGGACCCGAGCACCAGCGAGGCGGTGATGACCTTCGGCGCCTATGGCTCGACCATGGAAGGGCCGGTACCCCAGTCGTTCCCGTCCAATCTGCAATATGTGCTCCTGCACGACGGCGTCACCCCGCAGGCGGTGGCGCAACTGGCGCAAAAGTTGCCGCCCTTCTACACCCAGAGTGTGCAAGTAGCGCCCAGCCAGGTGCTGGACCAGGGCCTGATCAACGCAGCAAAGCAAGCACTGTAACGCCTGCGGTGGCTTAACGGGACAGGGGCTCGGTCACTGGCCGCCCCTCGTCCACCAGGCTCCATACCAGCAGCTTGGCTGGCTGGGCCTTGCTGGCGTTGCGCGAAACGCTGTGCACGGTGCCTGGGGCCTCATACCAGAACTCTCCGGCCTTGTAGGTCTTCTCCGGCTCGTCGTTGAGCTTCGATGTCACCGCCCCTTTCAGAACGTAGGCCATGACCGCACCCGGGTGCTGATGGGCAGGCGACGCCTGACCGGGCGCATAGCTGACCGTCAGCATCACGGCTTTCTTGCCTGGGGCGTTGGCGGGGAATTGTTCCTGGAGAATCTTGACCTGGTCAGGTAGGTCGCCATGGGCCCAGGCGGGAGAAATCGGTGCTAGCAGACCTAGCGTCAGCAGGGTAACGGGGAGGTAGATAGAGCGCATGAGGGCTTCTCCTGTGGTGTGTCTGCCAGCAGGTTAAGCCCAGGGTGGTGAGCGAC
The DNA here is from genome assembly GCF_023277925.1 of Pseudomonas entomophila. Classification (NCBI taxonomy): domain Bacteria; kingdom Pseudomonadati; phylum Pseudomonadota; class Gammaproteobacteria; order Pseudomonadales; family Pseudomonadaceae; genus Pseudomonas; species Pseudomonas entomophila. The sequence continues at coordinate 367,265 of NZ_CP063832.1, read as the reverse complement.
AAATGGCCAATTCGGGGAAATATCGGGAGGCCGATTACCTGATCGCGCCTGAACGCTGCTAGCCGATCCCCAGGTAGCGACGCTCCGGAGACATTCCCCTTCGGTGGTGATTGGCTACTGCCAATGGCTTTGGCTTTTAGCCAGCGCCAGCGTTATAAATTGATTAATGGGCGGCAATTAGTATTGGCAGCCAGACCTGAGAACAAGTATCAGGCACTTCGCCCAATCGGATAGAACTCACCCTGGCTCCATACCCCAAGCCACTCCTCCCCATCAATCACCCGCCCCACCGCCAACTCCACCAACTGATAGAACACATTGCGGTGAATCAGCGCTTCGAGGTTGGTGCGCATCAGCACGTAGGGAGAAGGCTCAAGGGTGACAGGATCGATCTCGACACGCAGCGGATTGCCCGGGCCAGCCTCGACCTGATCGTCGACATTGCTGGTAAAACGCAGCACCTGCTGCTCACCACTACCCTGCACATCCAGCAGCACAGCGACAAAGGGCGCGTCATCGACACGAATCCCGACCTTCTCCACCGGCGTGACCAGAAAATAGTCATCCCCTTCCCGGCGAATGATACTGGAGAACAACCGCACCATCGGCTTGCGCCCGATCGGCGTGCCCAAGTAATACCAGGTGCCATCGCGGGCGATGCGCATGTCGATGTCGCCACAGAAATCCGGGGTCCACAGATGCACTGGGGGCAAGCCCTTGTGCGCGGGGATCTGCGCCAACAGGTCGCTGGCCTTGCCGGAATCGGTCATTTCACTCTCGCTCAGCGGCTCATACCCAGGAGACTACGAGCGTACTCGCGCATGGGCGCCGCAAGCAAATCCTGTGGCGTGTTGTCGTGGAACGTCAACAAACCGCCACGGCTCTTGATGCGGGCGGTATCGATCAAGTAACGGGTGCTGGTCTCGATGAGCATCATCTGCACCACGCCATTGTCCCAGCCCAGGCGATCAACGGCCTGTTCGTCATACCACTCGTCGCCATTACCGATCCGGTCGTCGGTGCGCGCAAAGCGAGTGTAGAGCACATAGTCGGCGCCTACCGAGCGAGCCTCGGCGATCGCATCTTCCAGGCCCAACGGCACCTGCGCACGGCGCACCAGCGGGAAGTACTCGACAAAGCTCTTGAATGCTTCCTCGGCTACCACATTCTGGCGTGGCAGCGGCCCCTTGCCCGGCGGCACGAACGCACCTTGGCCGATGAAGATGAACGAGTCGGGCTGCAGGCGGATCGACAAGGTCCGGGTGGTGTCGCTGTGATCCAGCAGGCCGGCGTCACTCATGTGATACCGCACACCCTCGCCCATATCACTGACATTCATGCAGCCACCCAACGCCATCAGCGCCAGCAGCAAGACCAGGCTACGCATCTTTCCTCCAGAGACCGGTGACGAAAAACCGGCGAATAGCCGCCAGATGCAGAATCTGCGCCAGAGTCAGCCACCAATCACCTTCATCACCATCACGTCGCCGGAAAACGCCACGTCCTGCTTGTCTGCCAGGGCCTTGACCAGCAAGCGCTGCAGGGCTGGTAACGCCTGATGACGGGGCTTGTCGAGCAGGTCGCCGACAAAGTGACGGTTACTCGACGACAGACAGCCATGCAACCAACCGGTGGACGACAGGCGCAGGCGCGAGCAGGATCGACAGAACGGCACGCTCTCATTGGCAATTACACCGAAATGCCCTTTGCCGGGAATGTGATATCGCAATGCCGTCGCATCGACTGGTCGGGGGGCCTGCTCGTAGCGGTGGGATTGCCCGATCAACCCCAGCAATTGCTCAAGGCCCACGAACTGTTGCAGGAAGGCATTACCGTCGCGCGCCAAGTGCCCCATGCGCATCAGCTCGATGAAACGCAGCTCGTAGCCACGCTCGAGGCAGTAGTCGAGCAACGGCAACACCTGGTCAAGATTCTGCCCGCGCATGGGCACCATGTTGACCTTGATCGCCATGCCTGCGGCACTGGCCTGCTCCATGCCAGCCAGCACGCTGGCCAAGTCGCCACCACGGGCAATACCGCGAAAAGCACCCGGATCGAGGGTATCGAGGGAAACATTGAGCCGGCGAATTCCGGCGTCGCGCAGCAAGGGCAGCTTGCGCACGAGCAACTGGCCATTGGTGGTGAGGCTGATGTCGTCCAGGCCCAGACCGGCCACAGCCTTGAGGAACGCCTCCAGCCGCGGGCTGATCAGTGGCTCGCCGCCAGTGATGCGCAAACGCTCGATACCGGCGGCCTCGACCAGGTAGGCCACGCCCCGGGCCAACGCGTCCGCCGTGAGCTCATCCTGCGCCGCTACCAGGCGCTTGCCATCCGGCACGCAATAGGTGCAGGCATAGTTGCAGGCAGCAGTCAGGCTGACGCGCAGGTTGCGAAAGCGCCTGCCTTGACGATCAACGATCATGGATGACTCCGGCGTGGAAGATTCTGGCGGGCAAAACCTGACTTAAAAATCAGGTTTTTGCAAGCCTTCCAGACGGAGCCTTGAAGAGATGATGCCCACCGAGGAACAGTGGGCATCCGAGGAGAGGCTTTAGCTCGCGGATTCAGGATCGCGCTTGCGCTTGTTGCCCATGCGCACGCCGATATCCATCAGGAACTGGAAGAAGCCTTCCTGATCCTCGAGTACGTTGCTCCAGAACGGCGAGTGGTACAGCGCCACCGCGCCATGGACCAGGGCCCAGGCAGCGCAGTAGTGGAAGTACGGCGGCACGTCCTCGAGCTTGCCTTCGCTGATCCGGCCCTTGATCAACTGCGTGAGGCGGTCGAAGTTGGAGGCGCGGATGCTGTGCAACTGCTCGACCATTTCTGGCACCTGGTTGCCTTTGACCACTTTCTCTTCCAGGCGGTCGAACAACCGGTAACGCTGCGGATCGCGCATGCGGAACTCGAAGTAAGCGCGCGACAGGGCTTCCTTGTCGCGGTCGACATCTGCCGAATGCAACAGCTCGTTCAGATCGCGCTCATAGTCGAGCATCAGGCGCAGATAAATTTCCGCCTTGGACTTGAAGTGCTTGTAGATCGTGCCTTTGCCGATGCCCACGGCGTCGGCGATCATCTCGACGGTGACACTGTCTTCACCCTGTTCGAGAAACAGCTTGAGCGCGGTGTCGAGGATCTCTTGCTCACGACGACGAAACTCACGGACCTTACGAGGTTCTTTCTGCATAGGAAGGACTGGGATGACAATCGAAGCGGTTTATTATGCCTAAGTGGCGGCAAATTGCACGGATCTTCCAACCATGTCTATGTTTCTTGATGAGTTCGACCAGGCACCGGGCCTGTGCTACCTGAACCACGCCACCATCGCCCCGTGGCCGCGCCGGGCCAGCGAGGCCGTGGCACGCTTCGCCCGTGACAACGTGCGCCTGGGGGCCCGTGAATACCCAGCCTGGCTCGCCACCGAACGGCGCCTACGCGAGCGTCTGGCACGCTTGCTCAACGCCCCGACCACCGGTGAGATTGCCCTGGTGGGCAACACCTCCCAGGCCCTGTCGCTGGTCGCTTTCGGCCTGGATTGGCAACCCGGTGACCAGGTGATCATCAGTGACGAAGAGTTCCCTTCCAACCGCGTGGTCTGGCAGGCCCTGGCCGAGCGCGGCGTCGAAGTGCTGGAGGTAAGCCTGGCCGGTGAAGCCCCTGAGGCTGCGTTGCTGAACGCCTGCGGCCCCCGCGCACGCTTGCTGGCGATCAGTGCCGTGCAGTTCGGCAGCGGCCTGCGCCTGGACCTGACGCGCCTCGGTGAAGGTTGTCGCAGCCGCGGCGTGCTGTTCTGTGTAGATGCGATCCAGCACATCGGCGCCCTGCCCTTCGATGTGCAGCGCTACCAGTGCGACTTCGCCATGGCCGACGGCCACAAGTGGATGCTCGGCCCCGAGGGGCTGGCGGTGTTCTACTGTCGAGCAGAACTGCGCAAGAAGCTCAAGCTGAACGCCTATGGCTGGCATATGCTCGAACACCTGGGCGATTTCGAGCGCCGCGACTGGCAGCCGGCCCGCAGCGCCAGGCGCTTCGAACCCGGCAGCCCGAACATGCTCGGCACCTGCGCACTGGAGGCCAGCCTGTCGCTGCTGGAAGACGTGGGCATGACCGTGGTCGCCGAACAGCTGGCACTGCGGGTGGAGCAATTGCACGACGGGTTGGCCGCCCTGCCCGGTGCGCGCCTGCACAGCCCGAATGATCCCGGGCAACGGGCGGGCATCGTCACGTTCAGCCTGGAGGGCCACGCCAATGCCGACATTTATCGAACGCTCAACGCCGGTGGGGTGATCTGTGCGGTACGCGGCCCGGGAGTGCGTTTTTCCCCACACTTCTATACCGATCAACGCCTGATCGACGAAGCACTGCGCCAGGTCCGCCACATTGCAATGCAATGAATGCGCTATGGAATCAAGACGTATTCCAAATCTGTTTAAAAAACGATCAGCATACGCTGGCAGCGCGCCAATCCTGACCAATACTTGAAGTGTTGGCGCGGCGCATCCCCCCCAAGTGGCGCGCCGATAAAGGTGCCCAGGGACCGTGTGCCTTTGTTTTACTCCTAATGGTCTTAACCCGGATTCCCCCCCCAGAACCCGGGTTTTTTTTGCCCGGGTCGAGGGCAGTACACCGCTTCGTCTACATCGACACCACTGGCCTTAGAGTACCCGTGCCAGCGGGAACAGGCGCTTGAAATTGCCTGTGGTCTGCTCGGCCAATTGCTCGTAGCTCACGCCCCGTAACGACGCCACATACTCGGCCACTTCCCGCACGTACTGCGGCAGGTTCGGCTTACCGCGGTGCGGAATCGGCGCCAGGTACGGCGAGTCGGTCTCCACCAGCAGGCGATCGACCGGTACCTGCCTGGCCACATCACGCAGCGCATCGGCATTACGGAAGGTGACGATACCCGACAGCGAGATGTAGTAGCCCAGGTCCAGCGCCGCCTTGGCCATGTCCCAATCCTCGGTGAAACAATGCAGTACCCCGGCCTGGGGCAGGCTCGCCTCGCGCAGCAGCGCCAGGGTGTCGGCGCGCGCCGCACGGGTGTGCACGATCACTGGCTTGCCGGTCTGGCGCGAGGCCTCCAGGTGCAGACGGAACGAGGCTTGCTGAAGTTCCGCAGCCTCCGGCTCGTAGTGATAATCCAGCCCTGTCTCGCCAATGGCCACCACATGCGGGTGGGCAAGTTCGCGCAACAGCCACTCCAAGGCTGGCGTCTCGCCCGGTGCCAGGTCGAGCGGATGCACGCCCACCGAACAATCCACGTCGGCGTAGCGCTCGCTGAGCGCTTTCACCGCACCGGCGTTCTCGGCGCTCACACCGATGCACAGGAAATGCCCCACGCCACGCGCGCGCGCCGCCTGCAGGGCGGCATCGAGGGAGCCCTGGTGGGCGCTCAGGTCAAGACGGTCGAGGTGGCAATGGGAATCTACGAGCATGGGAACAGGCACATATGAATTGAACGTTGGAATCAGCGCATGCCCGGCAGCTGCACCCAGCGGGCGAGCAAGGCTTCGAGCAGCAGCACACGGTTGAGGTTGGCCTTGCCCAGGACTTTCTGGCGCTGCTCGAGGATCCACGCCTGGATCTCCAGCACCTTGGCCTGGCGGCTCTTCTGCGCCAGGTACTGCAGCACCTTGCGCATGTCAGCCAAGCCTAACCCTTCTTCATCCTGGGTCAATTGGTAGCGCAGGATCAGGTGCGACCAGTCGCAGAACCAATCGAACAACAACAGCAAGGGCACGGTATTCCAGGCCTCGGCCAACTGGCTGGGAGATTGCTGCTGCTTGAGCAGCTTCTTTACCCCCTCGGTGACCAGTGCGCGCTGTTCACGCACGCCTTGCGCCTGCAGGCTGACGGCCATCAGCGGCGAGCCAGCGGCGAGGGTGAGCAGTTCCTCGCGCTCCTCCTCGCTGTTGTCGGCCAGCGCACCGGCCAGCCAGGCGCGGCTCTGGGCCAGGCTGGGTTGAGGGCAGGCAACCTGCTGGCAACGACTCTTGATGGTCGGCAGCAAGCGACTGGGCTGATGGCTGACCAGCAGCAGCACGGTGTCGCCGGAGGGCTCTTCGAGGCTCTTGAGCAGCGCGTTGGAGGCATTGATGTTCATCGCCTCGACCGGCTCGATCAATACCACCTTGCGCCCGCCCTGCTGGGCAGTCTGAACCACGAACGAAACCAGCTCGCGCACCTGATCGATCTTGATCGGCTTGTCGGCCTCTTCTGGCTCCAGCACGAAATTGTCCGGGTGGCTGCCCGCCTTGAGCAGCAGGCACGCCTTGCACTGCCCGCAGGCATCCAGCCCTTGTGGCTGCTGGCACAACAGGCGCGCCATCAGCCGTTCAGCGAGTGCGCGCTTGCCGATACCCTGAGGCCCATGCAGCAAGTAGGCGTGGGCGTGCTGGGCACGGCCGGCCAACTGCTGCCAGAGCACCTGCTGCCAGGGGTAGGCTTCAGCCACGGCAGCGCTCCAGAATGCCTGGCAGCAGCGCGTCGATTGCACGCTGGACGGCCTCCAGCGGCTGCGCGGCGTCCAGCAGGCTGTAGCGTTGCGGTTGTTGGCCGGCACGTTGCAGATAGGCCTGGCGCACCGCTTCGAAGAAGGCCTGGCCCTCCTGTTCGAAGCGGTCGAGACGACCGCGGGCCGCGGCACGGGCCAGGCCGACTTCCACCGGCAGGTCGAACACCAGGGTCAGGTCCGGGCGCAACTCGCCCTGGACAAAGGACTCGAGGATGGCGATGCGCTCCACCGACAGGCCACGCCCCCCACCCTGGTAGGCGTAGGTGGCATCGGTGAAGCGGTCGCACAGCACCACCGCGCCACGTGCCAGGGCCGGGCGGATGACCTGTGCCAAGTGCTGGGCGCGGGCGGCGAACATCAGCAGCAGTTCGGTGTCGACCGCCATGGTTTCTTCGCTGGGTGCCAGCAGCAGTTCGCGGATACGCTCGGCCAGTGGAGTGCCCCCAGGCTCGCGGGTCATGACCACGTCGACACCCTGCTCACGCAGACGCGCCGCCAGGTATTCGCGATTGGTGCTCTTGCCCGCGCCTTCGGGGCCTTCCAGGGTGATAAACAAACCGCTCACGGGCGTTCCTTACTGTTTGTCGGGTGCTGGCGCATCAGCCGGCACGGATTGATCGGCGGGGGCTGCGGGCTCGCCCGCAGGCGCCTGCTCCACGCCCGCTGGCTCGGCATCGCCGGGCGCCGTCGACTCGCTTGCGGGCGGCTGGCCTTGCGGCGCCGGGCTGGAACGGTAATCCGCACGGCGCTTGAGCTGATACTCGCGCACCGCGCTGTTGTGATCGTCCAGGTCATCGGAGAACACATGGCTGCCGTCGCCACGTGCGACGAAATACAGACTGCTGCCGTCGCTCGGGTTCAGCGCGGCATGGATCGCCTCACGGCCGACCATGGCGATCGGCGTCGGTGGCAGCCCGGTCATGGTGTAGGTGTTGTAGGGGGTCGGCTCGCGCAGGTCGGCACGGGTGATCTTGCCGTTGTAGCGCTCGCCCATGCCGTAGATCACCGTCGGGTCGGTCTGCAGCATCATGCCCAGGCGCATGCGGCGCACGAATACGCCGGCAATCTGCCCGCGCTCCTGGGGAATACCGGTCTCCTTCTCCACCAGCGAGGCCATGATCAACGCCTGGTAGGGGTCACGGTACGGCAGGTCGGTGGTGCGCTCGGCCCACTCCTTGGCCAGCACTTCGTCCAGGCGCATGTAAGCCTGCTGCAGCATCTCGACATCGCTCATGCCGCGAACGAAGCGGTAGGTGTCGGGGAAGAACCGGCCTTCGGGGAACACCCCAGTATGGCCGAGCTTGTCCATCACTTCCGAGTCGGACAAGCCATCGAGGGTGTGCTTGATTTTTTCATGCCTGGCCACTGCGGCGCGCACTTGGCGGAAGGTCCAACCTTCGACCAAGGTCAGGTTGTACTGCACCACATCGCCACGCTGCCAGGCATCGAACAACTGCCCCACCGTCATGCCGGGGTTCAACCGGTATTCACCCGTGTGCAGCGCCGTGCCGCCCATATTGAAGCGCCAGTACAGGCGCAGCCACACCGCGTCATCGAGCAGGCCTTCGGACTGCATGCGATAGAACATGCGATTGGGCGTTGTGCCACTGGGCACTTCGAGCAGGCGTTCCTGCTCCACTTGCAGGGGCTGCTCCAGCACCGAGCCAACCTTCCAGGCAGCCCAGCCAAAGGCCAGGCCGGCGAGGATCAAGCTCATCTCCAGCAGCAGCAGGAATTTGCGTCTCACTAATCAGGTATCCAGTAACGTGCGGGCAACGGCCTGCAGTTTACGGGTGAGCGGCCCCGCCGGCCAGTTCAGCGCGCCGAATTCACGCACCGGCCAGACACCGTAGACACTGTTGCAGACAAACACCTCGTCGGCCTGCTGCAGGTCTTCCAGCGCCAGATCGCATACAACTGTCGGGATACCCAGCAGCGCAGCCTGCTCCAGCAACACGGCACGCATCACCCCGGCCACGCCACAACGACTGAGATCGGCGGTCAGCAGCACGCCGTCGCGCGCCAGGAACAGGTTGCTGTACACGCCTTCGACCAACCGCCCTTGAACATCGCGCATCAACCCTTCGGCGTAGGTGCTGCCCTGCCATTCGGCGCGGGCCAGGACCTGCTCAAGGCGATTGAGGTGTTTGAGGCCGGCCAGCAGCGGTTGTTCCGCAAGACGGGTCTGGCAGGGGAACAGGCGAATACCGGAATCGGCGTTGCCTTGTGGATAAGCGGGCAACGGGCTGCCCTGAAGCAAGCGCCGGGCAGGAGAGTCGGCTGCCGGAGCATAGCCGCGCTGGCTATCGCCGCGGGTAAGAATGAGTTTGCTCACCCCCTCCCCCAGCTGACTGGCGTACCGCACCAGTTCGTCACGCACTACGGCCAGGTCCACCTCGATCGCCAGACGCTGGCAACCCAGCGCCAGGCGGTCGAGGTGTTGCGTCAGCAGGCTGGGCCTGCCGCCGCGCACGGCGATGGTCTCGAACAGGCCATCGCCGTAGGCCAGCCCACGGTTCTGCAGGTTGACCGCAGCCGCTGGCTGGCCGTCGACCCAACTGTGCATCAGTCGGCGAACCGGCGAAACACCAGCGAACCGTTGGTTCCGCCAAAACCGAAGGAGTTGGACAGCACCACATCGATCGGCATGCTGCGCGCCTGGTGCGGCACGAAGTCCAGGTCACAGCCTTCGTCCGGCTCATCCAAGTTGATGGTGGGCGGCGCCATCTGGCTGTTGATCGCCAGCACGCTGAAAATCGCCTCCACCGCACCGGCGGCACCGAGCAGGTGGCCAGTCATCGACTTGGTCGAACTGACCGCCAACTTGTAGGCATGCTCGCCGAACACGCGCTTGATCGCCGCCACTTCGGCCACGTCGCCCGCAGGCGTCGAGGTGCCGTGGGCGTTGATGTAGCTGACCTCCTCCGGCTTGATACCGGCATCGCGCAAGGCGTTGGCCATGCAGCGGGCGGCACCTTCGCCGGAGTCGGGTGGCGAGGTCATGTGGTAGGCGTCACCGCTCATGCCGAAACCGACCAATTCCGCATAAATGGTCGCGCCACGAGCCTTGGCGTGCTCCAGCTCTTCGAGCACCAGGGCACCGGCACCGTCGGACAGCACGAAACCATCACGGCCCTTGTCCCACGGACGACTGGCGCGGGCCGGTTCGTCATTGCGGGTCGACAGCGCGCGAGACGCCCCGAAACCACCCATGCCCAGGCCACAGGCAGCCATCTCGGCGCCACCGGCGATCATCACGTCCGCTTCGCCGTAGGCGATATTGCGTGCGGCCATGCCGATGCAATGGGTGCCGGTGGTGCAGGCGGTGGCAATGGCGTAGTTCGGCCCCTGCAACCCCAGGTGGATCGACAGGAAGCCGGAAATCATGTTGATGATCGAACCCGGCACGAAGAACGGCGAGATCCGCCGCGGACCTTGCTCATGCAGGGTACGGCTGGTCTCCTCGATGTTCGTCAGGCCGCCGATCCCCGAGCCCATGGCCACGCCGATGCGCTCGCGGTTGGCGTCGGTGACTTCCAGGCCGGCATTGCGCACCGCCTGGAAACCGGCCGCCAAGCCGTACTGAATGAACAGATCGAGCTTGCGGGCCTCTTTGGCCGACAGGTATTGCTCGACCTCGAAGCCTTTCACCGAGCCGCCAAAACGGGTGGAGTAGGCAGATAGATCCGTATGCTCGATCGGACCGATGCCACTGCGGCCAGCCAGAATGCCTTGCCAGGTGCTTGGTACATCGGTACCCAGTGGCGACAGCATACCCATACCGGTGACCACGACGCGTCTACGCGACACAGTACTCTCCTCTTTTCAAATAACAGAGTCTCTTGCCAGTGCACTTGCCATGGCGAATGGAATGGCAGCAAACCCCGATTCTCGCAAAGAAAAAACCGCACGCCGGCAAAGGCAGTGCGGTTTTTCTCGACAAGATGCGTCGACTACAGCGTCTTAGCCCTGGTGAGCGTTGACGTAGTCGATGGCAGCTTGAACGGTAGTGATCTTCTCGGCTTCTTCGTCAGGGATTTCGGTCTCGAATTCCTCTTCCAGAGCCATCACCAGCTCAACGGTGTCAAGCGAGTCGGCACCCAGGTCATCGACGAAGGAAGATTCGTTCTTGACTTCCTCTTCCTTGACGCCCAGTTGCTCGGCGACGATTTTCTTGACGCGTTCTTCGATGGTGCTCATACCTAGTTTTCACTCCTAATGGACATATGTCAGGCAGCTGGCCGGTGACTAAGTTTATAGGAAGACGCCTGCTTTTCAAGCTTGACGCGCCTTCTGCCAGGTCACCCGACCCGTCGCCCGGAATCTGGTTGCAGCTTTATAACGGATTTTAGGCTTCGAGTATGACTCTTTTTTGAAGCAATCCGTCACATTGAGTTGCGGATATTACATGTACATCCCGCCATTCACCGGCACGGTTGCGCCGGTGACGTAGGCTGCGCCTTCGGACGCCAGGAAGGATACCACCTTCGCGATTTCCTCGGCTTGGCCCAGACGGCCCAGCGGAATTTCTTTTTGCAGGGCCTCGCGCTGCGCTTCTGGCAGCTCGCGGGTCATGTCGGTGTCAATGAAGCCCGGAGTCACCGAGTTGACGGTGATGTTACGCGACCCCACTTCACGGGCCAGGGCGCGGCTGAAACCTTCCAGGCCGGCCTTGGCCGCGGCATAGTTTGCTTGGCCGGCGTTACCCATGGCACCCACCACCGAACCGATGCTGATGATACGACCCCAACGGGCCTTGGTCATGCCGCGCAGCACGCCCTTGGACAGGCGGTAAAGGCTGTTGAGGTTGGTGTCGATCACATCGAACCATTCGTCGTCTTTCATGCGCAGCATGAGATTGTCGCGAGTGATGCCGGCGTTGTTGACCAAAATGGCAGGCGCACCGAACTGCTCACCGATGGCGCTCAGCACGGCGTCGACGGACTCGGCGCTGGTGACGTTCAGCTCCATGCCGGTGCCGGTGATGCCGTGCTCTTTCAGGGTGGCGGCGATGCGCTCGGCGCCGGATGCCGAAGTGGCGGTACCGATCACGGTCGCGCCCTGGCGGCCGAGTTCGAGGGCGATGGCCTGGCCGATGCCACGGCTGGCGCCGGTAACCAGTGCAACTTTACCTTGCAGGCTCATGCAAGCGTCTCCAGATTCAGGCCAGCGCCGCGCGGGTGGCGGCGACGGCGTCAGGGGTATTGAGGTTGTAGGTGTTCACGCCGTCGGCGCAACGCTTGTTCAGGCCAGCCAGAACCTTGCCCGGGCCACACTCGACCAGGTTGACCGCACCATTGGCGGCCAGCGTCTGCACGCATTCCACCCAGCGCACCGGCTGGTACAACTGCGCCAGCAGGTCCTGCTTGAGTGCATCGAGGTCGGCGGCGATGGCAGCGGTGACGTTCTGCACCACCGGGATCTGCGGGGCCTTCCAGTCGATGGCGTTGACGAACTCGGCGAAGCGCTCGGCAGCCGGTTTCATCAGGGCGCAGTGCGACGGCACGCTTACCGCCAGCGGCAGGGCACGTTTGGCACCCGCCTCTTTGCAAAGTGCCATGGCGCGATCCACCGCTGCCTTGTTACCGGCGATAACGACCTGGCCCGGCGAGTTGAAGTTGACCGCACTGACCACCTCATCTTCGGCGGCCTTGGCGCAGATCTCAACCACGACGGCGTCGTCCAGGCCCAGGATAGCGGCCATGGCACCATGACCGGCCGGCACGGCTTCCTGCATTAGCTGGCCACGACGCTCGACCAGGCGCACAGCGTCCTTCAGCGACAGGCTGCCGGCAGCGACCAGAGCGCTGTATTCACCGAGGCTGTGGCCGGCGACGAAGGCCGGCTGAGCGCCGCCCTCTTCCAGCCACAGGCGCCACAGGGCGATGGAGGCGGCGAGGATCGCCGGCTGGGTCTTGTCGGTTTGGTTGAGTTGCTCTTCCGGACCTTCCTGGACCAGCTTCCACAGGTCGTAGCCCAGAGCCTCGGAAGCCTCCTTGAAGGTCTCGACGATTACCGGCTTTTCAGCACCGAGCTCGGCGAGCATGCCCAGCGACTGGGAACCTTGACCGGGAAAGACGAATGCGAGGGATGCAGACATTGAACAAGCCCTTATGATCTTGTCGTCGGATGGGGTGCGCCGGGCCTTGGGCCGGGCGCGCAATCTGAATGCTTGGATGGAGCAGCGGACCAAGCGGTCACATTTAAGCACTTCATGGGCGATATGCCTAAGGCCTTGCCGGCCTTATCGCGGATGAATCCGCCCCTACACGCGCCCGCAGGAGCGGGCTCATCCGCGATAAGGATGCCCCCAACTCACGGCAGCAGGTCTTCGAGCCGCCCATGCAAGCGTTGCGGCAGGTTCTCCTGGATCTCGATCAAAGCTCGCTGAATGGCACTCTGCAAACCTTGAACGCCCGCCGAACCATGGCTCTTGATGACGATTCCCTGCAACCCGAGGAAGCTTGCGCCATTATGCCGCGCCGGTGCCAGGTCGGCCTGCAGCCGCCTGAGCAGCGGCATGGCCAAGGCGCCAGCAGCGCGCGCCAGTACACTGCCCCGGAACAACGCTTCGATACGCGCCCCAATCATGGTGGCCAGACCTTCGCTGGACTTGAGCAGGATGTTGCCGACAAAGCCATCGCAGACCACCACATCGGCTTCGCCACGATATAAACCGTCACCCTCGACGAAACCGATGTAGTTCAGGCCACGGGCATTCTGCAAAAGACTGGCGGCGAGCTTGACCTGCTGGTTGCCCTTGATGTCCTCGGTGCCGATATTGAGCAGCGCCACTCGCGGCCGATGAACACCCAAGGCCTGGGCGGCCACCGAGCCCATCACGGCAAACTGGTAGAGGTTTTCCGCACTGCAATCGACGTTAGCCCCAAGATCAAGCAGCTGGCAGTAACCAGCCTGGGTCGGGATAGCCGCGACCATCGCTGGCCGATCAATACCCGGCAGGGTCTTGAGCACAAGGCGCGACAGCGCCATGAGCGCGCCGGTATTGCCAGCACTCACACAGGCTTGAGCCTTGCCGTCACGGACCAGTTCGAGGGCGACGCGCATCGACGAGTCAGGCTTGCCCCGCAACGCTTGCGACGGCCGCTCGTCCATGCCGATCACCTCACTGGCCGCAACAATTTGCAGGCGCGCGCGATCCGCAGCCGATTGGCCACTGACGAGATCTTCAAGTAGGGAGGGTTGACCGACGAGGGTCAGGTGCAGCGAGGGAGTAGCCGAAAGGCAGGCAATGCTAGCCTGGACAATGTTGCGGGGACCGAAGTCCCCGCCCATTGCGTCGATCGCGATGATCTGAGCGGACAAGGATTACTCGTCAGCGCCCTTGTCGATCACTTTGCGACCACGGTATACGCCTTCTGGCGAAACGTGGTGACGCAGGTGTACTTCACCGGTGGTTTTTTCTACCGACAGCGCGTTTTCCGACAGAGCGTCGTGGGAACGGCGCATGTCACGGGCAGAGCGGGATTTTTTGTTCTGCTGAACAGCCATAATTGATTAACTCCTAAACGTTTGGGTCACGCTTTAACTGCGCCAAAACACTGAACGGGTTGGACCGCGATACCTCGTCCTTGCTCGGCTCGGGCTCATCTGCGCCCGCCGGCTGCTGGCATTCTTCCGGATGATGAGCAGGTACGATGGGGAGAGCGAGCAGCAACTCTTCCTCGATCAGCGCCTGCAGATCCAAAGGATCTTCGCCCAGTTCCAGCACGTCATAGCCTTTCGGCAACGACTGGGTATTTGCACCCTCCTTAACCACGGCGTATGTACATTCGCTGTGGACGGGAAGGGTGACCAGCTCAAGACAACGCTGGCAAACCATTTTGACCGCGACATCAAGCTCGCTGTGGATAACCACAACGTGCTGCTCGTCTCGCTCAAAATCGAACTTCGCCTGCACCGTACCGACAGTATCGGAAAGCGGGTCGCAGAGTCTTTCCAAATCAGCGAGTTGCAGCGAACCCTCGAGGGTTACACCACGATCAGCCAATTTGCGCGGGTCAACGTGAGATGGAATCTGGTCATTCAACATAGGCGCAGCATTCTAGGGATGCACCCCCTCCCTGTCAAAGGAAATTCGGCACATCACGCATGTTAGAATTCGGGGTAATTGACCAGGAGTCTACCATGCTTCCCTTGTTACTGGCTTCCAGCTCCCCCTATCGCCGCGAACTGCTCGCTCGCCTGCGCCTGCCTTTTGCCTGGGCAAGCCCCGACCTAGACGAACAGCGTCTGAATGACGAACCCGCCGTCGAACTGGTACGACGCCTGGCGCGCCAAAAAGCCGAGGCACTGGCTGGCACTCACCCCAATCATTTGATAATCGGCTCCGACCAGGTAGCGGTGCTTGGGGAGCAGATCCTTGGCAAGCCGCACACCTTCGAGCGCGCGTGCGAGCAGTTGCTGGCCGCCAGCGGGCAGCACGTCACCTTCCTGACCGGCCTGGCGCTGCTCAACACCACCACCGGGCAATGCCAGGTCGATTGCGTGCCGTTTACCGTGGTATTGCGCGAATTGACCAGGGAGCAAGTGGAGCGCTACGTGACAGCCGAACAGCCGCTCGACTGCGCCGGGAGCTTCAAGGCGGAGGGATTGGGCGTGAGCCTCTTCCAGAACACCCACGGCTGTGATGCCACAAGCCTGATTGGGCTGCCGCTGATTCGATTGGTGGACATGCTGCACAAGGAAGGCGTGCAGGCACCCTGAGCCTTGTTCGCCGGCAAACCGACCCCTACGAGGAGGAGCCAGGTGCCGGCGAACAGCAGTCAACGCAGGGAAGGGCCCTGGAAACCCATATACATTGCCAGGCGCTCAGCAACGCTGGCCCCCAGACGCTTGGAGAATCGATCGAACGGCGACTCCTGAACGGTGAAGTCCACCAATTCCTTCTCACCCACGATCTCGCGGGCAACATAGCTGGCACTGCCCAACCCATCCACCAGGCCAAGCTCCTTGGCCTGCTCACCCGACCAGATCAGCCCACTAAACAGCTCCGGGTGCTCCTTGTCTTTCAGGCGCTCTCCCCGCCCCTGCTTGACCACCGCGATGAACTGGCGATGAGTGGTGTCCAGCACGCCCTGCCAGAAAGCGGTTTCCTCGGGCTTTTGCGGTGAGAACGGATCGAGGAAGGCTTTGTGTTCGCCAGCGGTGTAGGTGCGACGCTCCACACCCAGCTTGTCCATGGCGCCGACGAAGCCATAGCCCGCGGCGGTAACACCAATAGACCCAACCAAGCTCGCCTTGTCGGCGTAGATCTCATCAGCGGCACTGGCGATGTAATAGGCACCGGACGCACCCAGATCAGTGATCACTGCATACAGCTTGATAGCCGGATACTCGCCACGCAGGCGACGAATCTCGTCATAGATGTAGCCCGCCTGCACCGGGCTGCCGCCCGGGCTATTGATGCGCATCACCACAGCCTTGGTCTTCGCGTCCTTGAACGCTTCGCGCAAGCTCTTGACGATATTGTCGGCACTGGCCGGCTCCTGGTCGGCGATCACGCCGCGCACCTCGACCAGCGCCGTGTGGCTACCACTGCGCGAAGCCGCCTTGTCCACATCCATCAGCGGTGTGAACAAGACCAGCATGCCAAACAGATAGACAAAGGTCAGCAGCTTGAAAAAGATGCCCCAACGCCGCGCCCTACGCTGCTCCTGGACACCGGCGAGCAGTGTCTTCTCCAACAGCTTCCAGCTTTTGCGCTCTTCATTGTCCTCAGGCTCAGGAGCCTTCCATTCGTCAGCCATGCTCACCTACCTTGGAAATTGCAATGCGCGCGGCCGGCCAGCCATTCGCGCAACTGGGAAAAATGCTCGATGCACACCTGCGGCCCGAACTCGGCCAGGGCCTGCAGGGACATGGCCCCGTAACCGACTGCCACCGAGTGCACACCAGCATTACTGGCCATCTGCAGGTCGAACGCTGAATCTCCGACCATCAACGCCCGCTCGGGTTCGACCTGGCAATGGGCAAGGATCTCTTCGAGCATCAGCGGGTGCGGCTTGCCACGGGTCTCGTCTGCGGCACGGGTGATATCGAAGTAACCCTCCCAACCATTGGCCCTGAGCACCCGATCCAACCCGCGGCGCGCCTTGCCGGTGGCGACAGCCAGACGATACCCCTCGTGCCGGAAGGCTTCCAGCGACTCGACCACGCCGTCGAACAACGGCGACGGCTGCTGATCCAGGGCCATGTAGACATCGGCGTAGTGCTGGCGGAAGGACTCGACCTGCCGCGAATCGAGGTGCGGGTAAAGCGTGGCGATCGCCTCCGCCAAAGCCAACCCTATGATGCCCTTGATTGCCTCGTCACTGCTCGGCGCCTCGCCAGCACGCACGGCAGCCAGGTTCATGGCCTGGACAATGCGCCCGATGGAGTCAGCCAGGGTGCCGTCCCAGTCGAAGATCAGCAGTTCGTAGTGTTTTTTCATCCGGGTCAGGTCGCACTCAGGCGCTCCACGGTCTTGGCCCACACCTCGTCGACCGGCGCCTCGAGCTTGAGCTCACCACCATCCGGCAGTGGCACGGTGAGCTGGTAGGCGTGCAGGAACAAACGCTTGCCACCCAGCTCGCGGATTTCACGGCTGAAATCTTCATCACCATACTTGCTGTCGCCGGCAATCATGTGCCCGGCATGCAGCGCATGCACGCGAATCTGATGGGTGCGCCCCGTGATCGGACGCGCCTCGACGATGGTGGCGAACTCACCAAAACGGCGTAGCACGCGGAACATCGTCAGCGCCTCCTTGCCTTCGTCATTCACTTCGACCATGCGCTCGCCGGAACGCAGATTGCTCTTTTGCAGCGGCGCATTGACCTGCTTCTTCGAGGTTGGCCAGTGCCCACGCACCAGCGCCATGTAGCGCTTGTCGACACCATCACCACGCAGCGCGGCATGCAGGTGGCGCAGCATGCTGCGCTTCTTGGCGATCATCAGCAGGCCCGAAGTGTCACGATCCAGGCGATGCACCAACTCCAGCTCTTTCGCGTCCGGGCGCAATTGGCGCAACGCTTCGATCACGCCAAAGCTCAGGCCGCTACCACCATGCACGGCGATACCGGCCGGCTTGTTCATCACGATCAGCGCCTTGTCTTCGTAGACAATCGCCGCCTCCAGGCGCTGCAGCAGCCCCTGGGCCACCGGCGCCGGTTCGTCACGTTCGGGCAGGCGGACGGGCGGCACCCGCACGATGTCACCCGCCTGGAGCTTGTACTCAGGCTTGATCCGGCCCTTGTTGACCCGCACTTCACCCTTGCGCAGGATGCGGTAGACCAGCGTCTTGGGCACGCCCTTGAGGGCCGTGATGAGGAAATTGTCGATGCGTTGGCCGGCAAGCTCCGGCGCGACTTCGATCAGCTGAACGCCGGAAGTCGGAGGGGTATTGGTCGTCATGGCGGGATCATAACAATTTTTTATGGAATTGAAGCACTTAATCATTACTGCTATAGTCGCGAACGCCGCCAAAAGCGGCAGGCCAGCGGCACCAGGCTCTACGCCGGCCCTGACCATCGCAATCCCCGAGGACGCGAGGCCGTCCTACGGAGCGTTCGCCAGTTTAACGAATTGCCTGGAATCGCCACCAGCGCTGTGTAGAGAAGACCGAAAAAAAACGACAAGTGCGGTGTTTCACCTGCTTACCCGATTCTTTTCGCCGTACCTCTGCCCGCCACCGTCGTTTCCGCGCATTTGGGCGAATGCTTCGGAAATACCTGCCTTGGATATGTTATGGCGCCAGCCCGGCATCCGGGCTGGCGAAAAATGCAACCCGTTGCGGATTCAGCGCGCGGCAGCACCGAATTTTCAGGGATACGTGCAGGGTGGAGATGCACAGCCCTCGGACCGTGTGGCACCGCGTCCGCCCACCGCCCCACTGATCGGGCGATGGACGGACAAGGTCCTGAACAGACGCCCTTGCGGCGTCCACGGACGACCGGTTGATTCCTCCTCCTGACTGAGTGCACCAGGCCCGTTCGATTGATTCGGATAACATTCGAAAAACTCGACAGGCCTTCTGGCACCGCAAAACAGGACGCGTCGTCGCGACCACGGCAGGCTGGGCAACCGGCTGGTGCCGAACGTCGCCAGACACGGGGTGGCCCGCCACCCTTTGCGCACCTTGGCACCGATCATGAAAAGTCGTGTGTGCCGAACGCCGTTTCCGGCAGCCCGGAAACCGACGGTACAACATGAAAAGAATGCTGATTAACGCAACTCAACCCGAAGAGTTGCGTGTAGCCCTGGTGGACGGCCAACGCCTCTACGACCTGGACATCGAGTCCGGCGCCCGTGAGCAGAAAAAGGCCAACATCTACAAAGGCAAGATCACTCGGATCGAGCCCAGCCTTGAAGCCGCCTTCGTCGACTTCGGCTCCGAACGTCACGGCTTCCTGCCGCTGAAGGAAATCTCCCGCGAATACTTCAAGAAGGCCCCCGAAGGCCGGGTCAACATCAAGGAAGTACTGAGCGAAGGCCAGGAAGTCATCGTCCAGGTCGAGAAGGAAGAGCGCGGCAACAAAGGTGCCGCCCTGACCACCTTCATCAGCCTGGCCGGCCGCTACCTGGTACTGATGCCCAACAACCCGCGCGCCGGCGGCATCTCCCGTCGCATCGAAGGCGAGGAGCGCAACGAACTGCGTGAAGCGCTGAACGGCCTGACCGTTCCGGGCGACATGGGCCTGATCGTGCGCACTGCGGGCCTGGGCCGCAGCAGCGAAGAAATGCAGTGGGACCTCGACTACCTGCTGCAGCTGTGGACCGCCATCAAGGAAGCGTCCCTCGACCGCACCGCGCCGTTCCTGATCTACCAGGAAAGCAACGTCATCATCCGCGCCATCCGCGACTACCTGCGCCAGGACATCGGCGAAGTGCTGATCGACAGCATCGATGCCCAGGAAGAAGCCCTGACCTTCATCCGCCAGGTGATGCCGCAGTACGCCAGCAAGGTCAAGCTGTACGAAGACAGCGTGCCGCTGTTCAACCGCTTCCAGATCGAAAGCCAGATCGAGACCGCCTTCCAGCGCGTCGTCGACCTGCCGTCCGGTGGCTCGATCGTCATCGACCCGACCGAAGCCCTGGTCTCCATCGATATCAACTCGGCGCGCGCCACCAAAGGCAGCGACATCGAGGAAACCGCGCTGCAAACCAACCTTGAAGCGGCCGAAGAGATCGCTCGCCAGCTGCGCCTGCGCGACATCGGCGGCCTCATCGTCATCGACTTCATCGACATGACCCCGGCGAAGAACCAGCGCGCCGTCGAAGAACGTGTGCGCGAGTGCCTGGAAGCCGACCGCGCCCGCGTGCAGGTTGGCCGCATTTCGCGCTTCGGCCTGTTGGAGATGTCCCGCCAGCGCCTGCGTCCATCGCTGGGTGAGAGCAGCGGCATCGTCTGCCCGCGCTGCTCCGGCACCGGCATCATCCGTGACGTCGAATCACTGTCGCTGGCGATCCTGCGCCTGATCGAAGAAGAAGCCCTGAAGGACCGCACCGCCGAGGTGCGTGCCCAGGTACCGATTCCAGTGGCCGCCTTCCTGCTCAACGAGAAACGCAACTCGATCACCAAGATCGAACTGCGTACCCGCGCGCGCATCATCATCCTGCCGAACGATCACCTGGAAACCCCGCACTTCGAAGTCCAGCGCCTGCGCGACGACAATCCGGACGTGCTGAACAACCAGTCCAGCTACGAGATCGCCTCGAGCGAAGCGGAAGAAGCCCCGCAACCGACCGCCACTCGCACCCTGGTTCGCCAGGAAGCTGCGGTCAAGACCGCACCGGCTCGGTCCAACGCCCCGGCACCGGCCGCAGCTGAAGAGCCAGCCGCACCGGTCGCGCCCGTACAGAGCGCCCCGGAGCCGAGCCTGTTCAAGGGCCTGGTCAAGTCGCTGGTCAGCCTGTTCGCTGGCAAGGAAGAGCCTGCCGCCGCACCGGCCGTGAACACCGAGAAGCCGGCCGCCGAGCGCTCGTCGCGCAACGAGGAGCGTCGCAACGGACGCCAGCAGAGCCGCAACCGTGGTGGCCGTCGCGACGAAGAGCGCAAGCCGCGAGAGGAGCGTAACGAGCGTACCCCACGTGAAGAGCGTCAACCTCGCGAGGAACGCGCCCCACGCGAAGAGCGTGCGCCGCGTGAAGAACGCCAGCCACGCCAGCCTCGCGAAGACCGCCGCGGCAACCGCGAAGAGCGCGTACGCGAACTGCGCGAGCCGCTGGACGCCGCACCTGCAGCCCGTGAAGAGCGTCAGCCACGTGAAGAGCGCGCACCTCGCGAAGAGCGCACCCCACGTGAAGAACGCGGACCTCGCGAAGAGCGCGCCCCACGTGAAGAACGTGCACCTCGCGAAGAGCGCGCCCCACGTGAAGAACGCGCACCTCGCGAAGAGCGTGCCCCACGCGAAGAACGCGCCCCACGTGAAGAGCGTGCACCACGTGAAGAGCGTGCACCTCGCGAAGAGCGTCAGCCACGTCCGCCACGCGAAGAGCGCCAGCTGCGCCCTGACGAGCAGGTTGCCGAACAGGCCGCCGAGCAGGCAGAAGAGCAACTGCCGAACGAAGAACTGCTGCAGGACGAGCAGGAAGGCGCCGATGGCGAGCGTCCACGCCGCCGCTCCCGTGGCCAGCGTCGCCGCAGCAACCGTCGCGAGCGTCAGCGCAACGCCAATGGCGAGCTGATCGAGGGCGATGAAGACAGCAGCGAAGAACAGCAGCCACAGCAACACCAGGCCACCGAGCTGGGTGCCGATCTGGCTGCCGGCATCGCCGTGACTGCCGCCGTTGCCACCAGCAACATCAGCGCTGACGCC
The DNA here is from genome assembly GCF_023277925.1 of Pseudomonas entomophila. Lineage (NCBI taxonomy): Bacteria > Pseudomonadati > Pseudomonadota > Gammaproteobacteria > Pseudomonadales > Pseudomonadaceae > Pseudomonas > Pseudomonas entomophila. Next base: position 345,929 of record NZ_CP063832.1, on the reverse strand, counting down.
GAAGTCGAAGCCAACCAGCAGGCCGAACGCGCCAACGCGACCGTCGCCGAGCCCCAGGTGGAAATCGCCGAGGTCGTCGCCGAGCAGGTCTCCATCACCCCCGTGGTGGAACAACCTGTCAGCGAACCAGCTGTTGCCATCGAGCCAAGCATCGAGCCCGTGGTTGAAGTGGCGCCACAGCCAGTAGTCGAGGCAGCCGTCGAGCAGCCTGCCGCAATCGTTGAAGCTGCTGTCGAATCGGCACCGGTAGTGGAAGCTGGCGAGATCGAAAAAGCGCCGGTCATCGAGACGGTCGAGACTCCGGTTACCGAGCAACCCGCCCCGCAAGTCGAGGCCGAGCCTGCCGAAGCGCAAGCCGAAGTGGCCGCAGCAGCCGAGCCTGCGCCGGTTGTCGCCGAACAGGCGCCAGTCGAAGAGGCAGCCGCCCCGGTCGAGCCGTCCACCATCATGCTGCCGAACGGCCGTGCGCCGAACGACCCGCGTGAAGTGCGCCGCCGCAAGCGTGAAGCCGAAGCCGCAGCAGCAGCCCTGGCTGCCGCCCAGGCACCGGCAGAAGCCCTTGAAAGCGCTGACGAGCACAAGCCTCATCACGGTTGATACCAACGGCTGAATGAAGAAGCCCCGCCAGTGCGAACTGGCGGGGCTTTTTCTTTGCCGCTGACATTACGTAGATCTTTAGCCTGGCGTAAGCGTCCGGCGAACTCACCTTCCGAACTCCAGCATTAAGGGCGATGGTGTCCGCGTATTTTTAAGCGGACGCGATCACCCTTATCGCCAGGATTTCCATGCGCCGACGAAGCTCTTATCCGAAACCGTTCAAAGCCCAGGTCGTTCAGGAATGCCTGCAACCTGGCGCAACCGTGTCCAGTGTCGCCATCAACCACGGCATCAATGCCAACGTCATCCGCAAATGGCTGCCGCTCTATCGAGATCAGCCCGCAGCGGCTTCACTACCAGCTTTCGTCCCGCTAAAAGCCGCACCTAAACGGCAAGTTCCACTGGCCCGGCATTCGCCACGGCTGCGAGGTCGAACTCGACAGCGAACAACTCCAGGCGTTGGTGTTGGGCCTGCCGTGGCAGCACGTCGGTGCAGGCGGTGTGATTAGCATGCTGTAAACGCCGGCCATTTGGCCGGTCTACTTGTCGTCGCCCCGAGCCTGCTCTGGCACAATCGGCGGCATGACTTTCTCGCCCAACCTCGACCAGATGACCCCGGAACAGCTTCGTGCCTTGGCGGCACAGGCGGTGCAATTGCAATCCCAGGTCGAGGCGATGAGCAGGAAGATTCAGAACGATGAAATCCTCATCGAACAGTTCAAGTTCGAAATCGCCCTGCTCAAACGGCACAAGTTTGCCAAGCGCAGCGAGCAAATCAGCCCGGCGCAAAGCAGCTTGCTGGATGACCTGCTCGACACAGACCTTGAAGCTATCGAGGCCGAGCTAAACCAGCTTCTCCCAGATGCGCCACAGGCCGAACCACGACAATCCCCGAAACGTGCGCCTTTGCCGCCGCAGTTTCCACGCACGGTGATTCGTCACGAACCCGAAAACAACCAGTGCGTCTGTGGTTGCCAACTTCAACGCATCGGCGAAGACGTCAGCGAGAAGCTGGATTACACGCCGGGCGTGTTTACCGTCGAGCAACATGTGCGGGGCAAATGGGCCTGTCGCCAGTGCGAAACCCTGATCCAGGCACCGGTGCCAGCCCAGGTTATCGACAAAGGTATCCCGACCGCAGGTTTGTTGGCCCACGTGATGGTGGCCAAGTTTGCCGATCACTTGCCGCTGTACCGGCAGGAGAAAATCTTTGGCCGCGCCGGGCTGGCAATTGCTCGCTCGACCCTGGCGCAGTGGGTCGGACAAACCGGCGTGCGGCTTCAGCCACTGGTCGATGCACTGCGTGAAGCCGTGCTGAACCAGGGCGTGATCCACGCTGATGAGACACCGGTGCAAATGCTTGCGCCAGGCGAGAAGAAAACCCACCGGGCCTATGTCTGGGCGTACAGCACGACGCCGTTTTCAGGGCTCAAAGCGGTGGTTTACGACTTCAGCCCAAGCCGTGCTGGCGAACATGCGCGCAACTTCCTGGGTGACTGGAACGGCAAGCTGGTCTGCGACGACTTCGCTGGCTACAAAGCCGGTTTCGAACAAGGCATCACTGAAATCGGCTGCATGGCCCACGCCCGACGCAAGTTCTTTGATTTGCACGTGGCGAACAAAAGTCAGCTGGCTGAACAGGCCCTGCACTCGATCAGCGGCTTGTACGAGGTCGAACGTCAGGCGCGGGACATGAGTGATGAAGAGCGCTGGCGAATACGACAAGAATTGGCGGTGCCGATCCTCAAAAAACTTCATGACTGGATGTTGGCTCAGCGAGACCTGGTGCCCAATGGATCAGCCACGGCCAAAGCCCTCGATTACAGCCTGAAACGCTGGGTAGCGCTGACGCGCTACCTGGATGATGGGGCTGTGCCTATCGACAATAACCAGGTCGAAAACCAGATACGGCCATGGGCACTCGGGCGCTCGAACTGGTTATTTGCGGGATCCCTGCGCAGCGGTAAGCGGGCCGCAGCAATCATGAGTTTGATCCAGTCGGCGCGCATGAATGGGCATGATCCGTATGCCTATCTCAAAGATGTGCTGACGCGGCTGCCGACCCAACGGGCCAGTGAGATCGGACAGTTGCTGCCGCATCAGTGGGTGCCGGCATGACTTACGCAAGGTGAGTTCGCCGGACGCTTACCCGAGACCGGCCACAAACCCTGAAGCTGCGCCTGGCAACGGCCCCGCAATAGGATTAATACAGGTTCGGCTCCATCTCCAGCGTCACCCCAAACCGCTCAAGGATGTCCGCCTGGATCTTCTGCGCCAGCGCATGCATCTGCGCCCCGCTTGCCTGACCGTAGTTCACCAGCACCAGCGATTGCAGCCGGTGCACACCAGCATCGCCCTCGCGATAACCCTTCCACCCCGCCTGCTCGATCAACCAGCCCGCCGCCAGCTTCACCTGGCCATCGGCCTGTGGATAGGCCACCACGCCAGGATGCCCGGCGCGGATACGCTCGACCAATGCCGCAGGCACCACGGGGTTCTTGAAGAAGCTACCGGCGTTCCCCAGCTCGGCCGGATCCGGCAGCTTCTCCCGACGAATGCTGCAGATAGCGTTGCTGATCGCCTGAGCGGTCGGCTGTTCAACGCCCTGCTCCGCCAGGCGCTGACGCACCGGACCATAGTCCAGATGGGCCTGCAATGTACGGCTCAAGGCAAAGCGCACACGCAAGATCAGCCAACGCCCCGGGTTGCGCTTGAACACGCTGTCGCGATAGCCGAATGCGCACGCCTGCAACGAGAAATCACGCAGCTCGCCCGTCTCGCGATCCAGCGCGGTCAGCCCGGCGAATACATCCTTGATCTCCACGCCATAGGCCCCGACGTTCTGCATCGGCGCGGCGCCGACGGTGCCGGGAATCAGGCTGAGGTTCTCCAGGCCACACAAGCCTTGCTCCAGGCTCCACTGCACGAACGGATGCCAGGGCTCGCCGGCCTCGGCCTCCACAACCACCCGCTCGCCATCATCGTCGAGCAGGCGTCGGCCACGGCTGGCCATGTGTAGCACCAGGGCGTCGATGTCACGGGTCAGCAGCAGGTTGCTGCCGCCGCCGATCACCAGCACAGGCACCTGTCGCTCAACTGCCTGGGCCAGCGCTTGACGAACTTCACCATCGTCGTGCGCCTGGGTGAAGTAACGCGCACGTACATCGATACCAAAAGTGTTGTAGGGCTTGAGCGAAACCTGCTCCTGCCAATGCGCCGTCATAACCGCCCCTTGATTTCCACGACCAACTCGCGACAAGCCGCCTCGATCAGGTCCAGTACCTGCTCGAAACCTTCCGCACCGCCGTAGTAAGGGTCCGGCACTTCGTCCAGGGCCGCGCCATAGCGGCGCAGGAACAAGTCGAGCTCGCCCTTGGCATTGTGCGGACGCAATGCCTGCAGGTTGCGCAGGTTGCTCTTGTCCATTGCCAAGACCAGGTCGTACTCACCAAAGTGTTCGGCCTTGACCTGTTGAGCGCGCTGGCGCGACAGGTCGTAGCCACGCGCCAGGGCAGCCATGCAGGTGCGACTGTCGGGGGCCTTGCCCACGTGCCAGTCGCCAGTACCGGCGGAAGCCACCTGGACGACATTCGCCAGCCCGGCGGCGTCCAGTTGATGGCGCAGCACGCCCTCGGCGGTGGGCGAACGGCAGATATTGCCGAGGCAGACGAACAGGACGCGCATCAGGCCTCCAGCAAGCGCCGCACGCGCTCCAGGTCTTCGGGGGTATCAACGCCCACGGCCGGCGCCTCGATGGCATCGGCGACATGGATGCGCACGCCGTGCCACAGGGCACGCAATTGCTCCAACGACTCGGTCTGCTCCAACCAGCACGGGCCCCAGGCAACGAAATCCTGGAGGAAGCCCACGCGGTAGGCATACATGCCGATGTGGCGACGGTATGGCACGCCAGCAGGCAATTGGCTGCGATCCTTGGCAAACGCGTCGCGGGCCCAGGGCAGCGGCGCGCGGCTGAAGGTCAGCGCCAGGCCGTTCTTGTCGCTGGCCACTTTCACCGCGTTGGGATTGAAAATGGTTTCCGGCTCATGGATCGGCTCGGCCAGGGTGGCGATGCCGGCTTCAGGATGCTCCGCCAGGTTGGCGGCCACCTGATCGATGATCACAGGCGGAATCAACGGCTCGTCGCCCTGCACATTGACCACGATGGCATCTGCTGCCAGGCCAAGCTGAGCAGCGACCTCGGCCAGGCGATCAGTGCCCGATTCATGGTCGGCACGGGTCAACAGTACTTCGGCGCCGAACGCACGGCAGGCTTCGACGATGCTGGCGTCGTCCGTGGCGATGACCACGCGGCCGGCGCCACTTTTACGCGCCTGCTCCCACACATGCTGGACCATCGGCTTGCCGGCGATCGGCAGCAACGGCTTGCCCGGCAGGCGCGTGGAGCGCAGCCGGGCAGGAATCACCACGGTGAAATCCAGGTTCATTTGTCCAGGCGCTCTTCGTCGGTCAGCGTCCGCGCCTCGCTTTCCAGCATCACCGGGATGCCGTCGCGAATCGGGTAGGCCAGGCCCGCGCCCTTGCTGATCAGCTCGGTCTTGTCGGCGCTGAGCTTGAGCGGGCCTTTGGTGATCGGGCAGGCCAGGATATCGAGCAGTTTGGTGTCCATGGGAGCTTCCTTGAGACGGAAATTGAAAAAGGCTCAGGGCCGAGGGCGGCTGGGCAACAGGCGATCGAGCTGACCATCGAACCAGCTGCCGAACGCCTGCGAAGGCACGGCGTCGACCGCCAGGTACCACCAGTCGTCGGCGGCGAAGGGCCGGCATTTCACCGCGTCCTTCTCGGTCATCACCAGCGGCAGCGGCGGGCTGAACGACAGCACCTCGCGGCTGTAGGGCGCATGGTCGGCGAACGGATGCGGCACTGGCTGCCAGTTTAGCCCCAGCAGGGTGTTGAAGAAACGTTGTGGATTACCGATGCCGGCCACGGCGTGCAGCGCCTGGCCAGCGGGAAACAGGTCAAGTTCGCGGCGTTCACCGCTGCGCAGGTTGATCAACGCGGATGGCTGCAGGCGGAACGAGAAACCATCGTCACGATCAGCCTGCGCGCCATTGAACAGTACCGCATCGGCCTCATCCAGCCGCTCGGCAGGCTCACGCAGCGGGCCCGCCGGCAGGCAGCGACGGTTGCCCAGGCCACGGGCGGCATCGATCAGCACCAGCTCCAGATCACGGGCCAGGCGATAGTGCTGCATGCCGTCATCGCACAGGATAAGGTCAGGGGCATCGCTCGCCACCAAGGCCTGCACGGCGCGGGAGCGGTCAGGGTCGATCACCAGCGGCACGCCGGTGCGCTGGACGATCAGCAAAGGCTCGTCACCGGCCTGTTCGGCAGGTTGGTCGGCCTGGACACGCCAAGGGTATCGCGGCGGCCTGGCGCCATAGCCACGGCTGACCACGCCGACCTTGACCCCCTGTCGACGGCAGTGTTCGATCAGCCAGAGAATCATCGGGGTCTTGCCGGTGCCGCCAACAGTGATGTTGCCGACGACGATCACCGGTACCGGCGCACGATAGCTGGCGCTTTCGCCACTGAGGAAGCGCGCGCGCTTGCGCGTCACCACACGGCGGTACAGCGCCTCCAACGGGCGCAACAGGGCGAGCGCGGGGTGCCCGGCGTACCAAGCGGCCAACAGGCGATCGGCGAAGGCCATCAGGGCTTGCCCTGCGCGGCCTCGACGGTGGTCATGCGCAACTTGCTGAAGCCGAGCTTGCCGGCCGCGTCCATTGCGGTGATCACAGCCTGGTGCGGGGTCTTGCCGTCGGCGCTGATGGCCAGCGGTAGCGTGATGTCACCGCCAGACTCCTTCTCGATGGCTTCGGTCAAGGTGTCCAGGTCGCTCTTGGGCAGCAGGTGATTGTTCACCGAGTAAACACCATCGGCGCTGATCGTGATTTCCACCAGCTTGCCCTGGTCCGCCGGCACCTGCTCGGCACTGGCGGCCTCGGGCAGCTCGACACGCAGTTGCGTTTCGCGGGTGAAGGTGGTGGTGACCACGAAGAACAGCAGCAGCACGAACACCACGTCGATCAACGACGCCAGGTTGATGTCGACATTCTCGCGCTGGCGATTGCGCCGGAACTTCACGCCTTGCCTCCGGCCACTTCCACTTCGCGGTCGCCCTGCAGCACCTCGACCAGCTTGATTGCCTCCTGCTCCATGCCCACCACCAGCTCATCGATACGGCGCAGCAGGAAGCGATGGAAGAACACCGCCGGGATACCGACCATCAGGCCCGCCGCGGTGGTGACCAGGGCCTTGGAGATACCGCCGGCCAGCACTGCGGCGTTGGCGGTCATCTGCGAACCCATGAAGGCGCTGAAAATGTCGATCATACCCAGCACGGTGCCCAGCAGGCCGAGCAGCGGGGCCATGGCGGCGATAGTGCCGAGGGTACTGATGTAACGCTCCAGCTCGTGGATCACCCGCGACGCGGCCTCCTCGATGCACTCCTTCATGATCTCGCGGCCGTGGCGCGAGTTGGCCAGGCCGGCGGCCAGGATTTCGCCCAGCGGCGAGTCGGCGCGCAGGGCCTTGAGCTTGTCACTGGTGAGTTGCTTGTCCTTGATCCACATCCACACCTGGCCCAGCAGGTGCGGCGGGGTGACACGGCTGGCGCGCAAGGTCCACAGGCGCTCGACGACGATCGCCATGGCGGCGATGGAACTCAGGATGATCGGCAGCATCATCCAACCACCGGACTTGACCAATTCCCACACAGTAAGCATCCCCTCGGAAAAAGGCCGCCACTCTACCATAGGCAAGCCGAGGGCTCATCTGCCGGAGGTCAGGGAAACCTTCGTGGCCTCGCTCGCCGACAAGACCGGTGCCTGCAGGCGCTGGCCTTGCCGCGAAGAGGCCGACAGATCACCGCCAGAACCTGCGTTGTCCACGCATACCCTCAACCCCACCATGGCTGCCCAGCTGCAACCGCAGCGCCCCCTCGATGGCCGTGTCATGCACCGTCACCCCATGCCGCCGATACCGCTCGATCACCTGCGGATGAGGATGCCCGAATCCATTGTGCCGCCCACGGGAAATCATTACCCCACGCGGCGCGGTGGCCTGGATGAACGGCTCGGTGGACGACGTACGACTGCCATGGTGCGGCGCCTGCAGCCAGTCGACTCGATGCTCGTCATGGGCCGCCAGCCAGGCCCGTTCCGCACCACCTTCCATATCGCCGGCCAGCAGCAAGCGTTCGCCATTGGCCTCCACCAGCAACACACAGGAGCGCTCGTTGCTGGACCGGCCTTGCGGCCAATGCCAAAGCGAAAACGCCACGCCATCCCACTGCCAGCGCTCGCCACTGTCACAGAGTTGCGCCCCATCCAGGCCGGCGACCTCTCCCGCCAGCACCCGGTTCACAGGCAGCCCATTACGGACGGCCGCCGCGCCACCAGCATGATCGGCATGACCATGACTGATCAGCATCGCATCCAGTTTGTTCACCCCGAGTTTGCGCAAGGCAGGCAATACCACGCTTTCGCCCAGGTCGCTATCGCCCCGCGCGGGCCCTGCGTCATACAGCAAGTTGTGATGACGGGTGCGCAGCAACACCGCCAACCCCTGGCCGACGTCCAGTTGCCAGACGTCCACCTGCCCATGGGGCACCTGCTCTCGCGGCACCCAGATCGCCAGCAGCATGACCGCGCCCGGCGTGCGCAGCGGCACACCCCGAGGCAACAGCATCAGAATCGCCCCCAGGCACACCAGCAGCCAGGCCCACAGGGGCAATGGCTCAGGCATCCAGGGAGGCTGCTGCGCCGCAACGAGCGCCAACAATGCAAACAGACCATCCAGCGACAGGCCTGCCAACCACAACATCCCCTCCCCCACACCCGGCACCGGCAACAGCACCGCCCCCAGCAATGCCAGCGGCAACACCCCCAGGCTGATCCACGGCACCGCCAGCAGATTGGCCAGCGGTGCCGTCAGGCTGACCGGCAGCCCCAGCGCCAGCAGCACCGGCAACAGGCCCACGGCAATCACCCACTGGGCGCGGGTCCAGGCCTGCCAGGGGCGCCACGCGCCCAGCCGAGCGGAAAAACACAGCACCAGCACGGCAACGGCGGCGAACGACAGCCAGAACCCCGGCAGCAAGCTCGCCAGCGGTTCGACCAGCAGCACACCGAGCAGCGCCAGCAGCAGCGGCGTGGCGGCGCCCAAATGGCGGAAGCGCAGGCGCCAGAGCAACACCACCGCTAGCATCAGACAGGCCCGCTGCACCGGCACGCCAAACCCCGCCAGCCAGCCATAGGCCAGCGCCGCCGCCATGGCCAGGCCACACGCCCACGGCAGCCATGGCCACCGCTGTGGCCACCCGCCAAGTCTCGCCAATCCTGCCACCAGGCCATACACCAGCCCGGCCAGCAACCCGATGTGCTGCCCAGAGATGACCAGCAGGTGCACCGTGCCGGTAGCCTGCAAGACCTGCCAGTCCTGCCGCGCCAGCCCCGCGCCATCGCCCAGCACCAGGGCCGCAAGGGCCGCCTCGCGCCCATGAGCCTCCACTGCCAGCAAGTGTTGACGCAGGCCATCGCGCCAGTCGACCGCTGCCTCGCCAAGCCGTTCACCCGCCTTGACAGTGCCTGTTGCGCCGACTCGCCGCGCCAGAAGCATGGCCTCGCGATCTGGCCCATGGGGGTTGAGCAACCCACTGGGTTGCCGCAGGTTGACTGCCAGCCGCCAGCGCTCGCCCGCTCGCAACGCTGGCCCTTCGAACCAGCTCAACTGCACACGTTGCGGCAACTGCGCCCGGCGCGACCTAGGCTGTTCCAGCTCGAAACGCACGCTGCGTTGGCCACGGGCGGGCAAACCCACCACCCTCCCCTCCAGCCACAACGTCCGGCCATCCAGTTCGGCGGCCAAACGATCATCCAAGGCCCGCTGCGCCGACCAGCCCGCATGACAGACACCCAGCACGAAACACCCGAGCAACCACAAGCGTGTAGGCAGGCAGACCAAGGCAACTATCAACAGGACCAACAGCCATCCGACCGATGGCAGACCAGGCAGGAAGCGCAGGCACAAAAGCCCGAGCACCAGCGCGAGCATCCCTGTGCGCATGAGATAGAGCTCCAGAAGCGAAATGGCCTCTGAGGCTTAGCTGATCGAGGGGAAATGCTTGCTCAACAATTGTCACAAACTCTGAACGAGGCTGCGCTTGAATGAAGGCATACTGACGCCCTTCAACCCCGCCGGGAGCCCACATGCCGCGCCGTCTGTTCAAACGCTACATGCCGGACCCGACCAGCATCCGGGAACACAAGTCGTTACGCTTCTTCGGCAAACTGCTGCACGACCCCAACCTCTGGCACCTGAACCGTCATTCGGTCGCGCGGGCCATGGGCGTCGGCCTGTTCGCCGCGCTGATTCCCATCCCCATGCAGATGCTGCTGGCCGCCGCCCTGGCGATTCCGGTGCGCGGCAACCTGCCGATCGCGGTCAGCCTTGTATGGCTGACCAACCCGCTGACCATGCCTCCAGTGTTCTTCGCCACCTACATGACCGGCGCCTGGCTGATGCAGGTGCCGCCACGCACCTTGCCCGAGGAGATCACTGTCGACTGGGTCACCGACCAGCTGGCGACGATCTGGCAACCGTTCTTGCTGGGCTCGGTGGTGTGCGGGGTGGTGCTCGGCGTGCTCGCCTACTTCACCACCATGGGCTACTGGCGTTGGTGGGTGGGCCGGCAGTGGCGCCGGCGCCAGTGCCGTTGCTCACCTGCGCAAGGCTCACGCACGCATGCCGCGGCCGCTGACCAGCAGGCGGACACACAGCACATACAGCAGTGCGGTGGCCACCAGCATGAAGCTGATCGCCGTGCCAATGCTGATGTCCGACACCCCTAGAATGCCGTAGCGGAACGAGTTGACCATGTGCAGCACCGGGTTCGCCAGCGACACGGTCTGCCAGAACGGCGGCAGCAGGTTGATCGAATAGAACACCCCTCCGAGGTAGGTCAGCGGCGTCAGCACGAAGGTCGGAATGATCGAGATATCGTCGAAGTTGCGCGCGAACACCGCGTTGACGAAGCCCAGCAGCGAGAAGATGGTCGCGGTCAGCAGCACCACGACGATGGTCACGCCCAAGTGATGCACCTGCAGGTGGGTGAAGAACAGCGACAGGATGGTCACGATCACCCCCACTGCCAACCCACGCAGCACACCACCCAGCACATAGCCGACCAGGATGGTGTGCGGCGACACCGGCGAGACCATCAGCTCCTCGATGGAGCGCTGGAATTTACTACCGAAGAAGCTCGACACCACGTTGCCGTAGGAGTTGGTGATCACCGACATCATGATCAGCCCTGGCACGATGTATTCCATGTAGGTGAAGCCACCCATGTCGCCGATCTGCCGCCCGATCAGGTTACCGAAGATCACGAAGTACAGGACCATGGTGATCGCCGGGGGCAGCAGGGTCTGCGGCCAGATACGCAAGAAGCGCCGCACTTCACGGTAGACGATGGTGTTCAGGGCGACCCAGTTGGTGCGCAGTTCCACACTCATACGGCCACCTTCGACAGGTTCTTTTCCACCAGGGACACGAACAGCTCCTCGAGTCGATTGGTCTTGTTGCGCAGGCTCTGCACCTCGATGTTCTTCAAGGCCAACTGGCCGAACAGCGCGGTGATGCCGATATCCTTCTCCACCTGCACCTCGAGCGTGTGCGGGGTGATCAGCCGGCACGGGTAGCCGTGCAGCTCAGGCGCGACCGGCAAGTCGTGCTTGAGGTCGAGCACGAAGGTCTCGACATGCAGCTTGCCCAGCAGTTGGCGCATGCTGGTGTTTTCGACGATGGTGCCGTGGTCGATGATGCCGATGTTGCGGCACAGCTGCTCGGCCTCTTCCAGATAGTGGGTGGTGAGGATGATAGTGATGCCCTTCTGGTTGAGCTCGGTGAGGAAGCTCCACATCGAACGGCGCAGCTCGATATCCACCCCCGCGGTCGGCTCGTCGAGAATCAGCAGACGCGGCTCGTGGATCAGCGCCCGGGCGATCATCAGCCGGCGCTTCATGCCACCGGACAGCGAGCGCGACTGCACGTCACGCTTGTCCCACAGCCCCAGTTGCGTCAGGTATTGCTCGGCGCGCTCCTTGGCCAGCTTGGGCGGGATGCCGTAGTAACCGGCCTGGGTGACGACGATGTCGAAGGTCTTCTCGAACTGGTTGAAGTTGAATTCCTGGGGCACCACGCCCAGGCAGCGCTTGAGCGCGGACGGTTCGCGGTCCAGGTCGTGGCCGAACACATTGACCGTACCGCTGGTCTTGTTCACCAGGGTCGAAAGAATGCCGATGGTGGTGGACTTGCCGGCGCCGTTGGGGCCGAGCAAAGCGAAGAAGTCGCCTTCGGAAACGTCCAGGTCGATGCCCTTGAGGGCCTGGAAACCGTTGCCGTAGGTCTTGGTCAGCTGTCGGATGGACAGGGCGGAACTCATGGCGGGTCAGGTACCGAGAAAAGGGTTCAGGGCACGCCAGGTCAAGTCACTGGCGCAGTGAGTGCGGCCATGGTGCAAGGGCTGGCCGCACAAGTACAGTCACATCTATTGATAATGACTATCGAAGTGGCCTCACGTCAGGGCGGTCATCACCGCGGCCTGGTAGGCGGGGCGTTGTTTCAGGCGCTCGTACCAGGCTTCGAGGTGGTACATGGCCGGGCGTTCGATGGGCATTTCGAACCAGGCGTAGGCGAAACTGCCCAACGGGATGTCGCCCATGCCGATCTGTTCGCCGGAGAGGTAGGGTTGCTTGGCCAAGGTTTCGTCGGCGATCGACAACAACTCGGCGCATTGTTTGTGCGCGGCGTTGATCGCCACCCAGTCGCGCTGCGCCTCGGGGGTGCGCAGCAGGCCCCAGAACAGCGGGCGGAACGGGCCGGCGAAGGATGAGGTAGTCCAGTCCATCCACTTGTCGGCCAGGGCGCGCTGGCGTGGCTCGTCGAGGTACCAGCCTTGCTCCTGGCCATATTCGGCACAGAGGTAGCGCACGATGGCGTTGGACTCCCACAGTACCAGGTCGCCGTCTTCGAGCATGGGCACCAGGCCGTTGGGGTTGCGCGCGCGGTAGTGGGGTTCGTTGACCACGCCGAAGGCGCCGCCGGCGTCGATGGACTCGAAGTCCAGGCCCAGTTCGTGGGCGATCCACAGCGCCTTGCGCACATTGCTCGAGTTCTTGCGGCCCCAGATCTTCAGCATGGCAACGTCCTTATGAATGCGGGAGGGGGACAGTCTACTCCAAGTGCCTGGCGATAGCCTTGCAGTGCGACTGAGATCGAGCGTCGCGGATCAATCCACTCCTCCAGGCCCCGGCAACCATTTTCCAGCGAACTCCCAGCTTCCTGCCCTGTCATCTCCTAGGCAGGCCATCCGCCCCAGCGCGTCTAAGCTCTGTGGGTCGGTCGTACGCCCCCGTGTCCAAGGAGAAAGGATTATGTTGCTGTTGTGGTTGCTGGTTCTGGTGCTCGGCGCCGCGTACCTCACGCACCGGCGCCTGGCGCCGTTGCAGATTCTCGCGGCGATGGCCGCCTACACGGTGCTGATGGGCTTCTTCAGCCATGCCCCCGGCTGGTTGCTGACGCTCATCTGGGTGATCATCGCCATCAAGGTCGCCTTCGTCGCCCTGCCCGAATGGCGGCGCAAGGTGTTCACCGCGCCGGTGTTCAACTGGTTCCAACGCACCCTGCCGCCTATGTCGCAGACCGAGCGCGAAGCCATCGACGCCGGCACCGTGTGGTGGGACGGCCACCTGTTCAGCGGCCGCCCAAACTGGAACACCCTGCTCGATTACCCCTCCCCCACACTCAC